>NZ_LT671418.1:3468961-3784322 GCF_900130075.1 Herminiimonas arsenitoxidans | reverse complement strand
TCACGGCCGCTGATCTCGCCGTACTGCTTGATTAAATCGGCACGTGAGACGAAACCATCCCACGGCTCTACCGCTGGTTTGCGCCCCATATCTGGATCGCCCGGCTCGGTCCAGCTAGTCAATATCCAGCCCAGATCAAGCAAGGGATCGCCTAACGTCGATAGCTCCCAATCGATCAATCCAGCCATGCGTGGCTCATCCTTGCGAAACATGACATTGGCGAATTGCAGATCGCCATGAATGATGCCGATATGCGCTTTTTCCGGACGATTACGTTCAAGCCAATCGCCTACTTCATCAATGTACGGTAAGGAAGAACCAGGATAGTTCGGCATCTCGCGATAACCGTCCAATTGCGTGCGCCAGCGCGATACCTGGCGTTCCAGCCAATTATCAGGCTTGCCGAAATCGGACAATCCAACCGCTTGATAATCAACCGCCGCCAATGCCGCTGCTGCTTTAACCATTTCTGGTCCCATCGCTCGACGCCATTGCGGATCGGTGGCGTAGTTACCGGGTAAAGCGCCTATCGGCATGAAACCATCCAAGGCCGCCATCACATAAAACGCTGAGCCGATAACAGACTCATCAGCGCAAGCGGCATGAAACTCCGGATGCGGTACAGCGCTGCCTTCAGCGCCGCCAGAACACGTGCTTCACGCAACATGGTTTCGTTACTGTTGGGCCGCAAATGCTTGGGCGGACGGCGCAGTACGAAGCTAGCGTCTTTTCTACTGAGCAGGAAAATATTATTCTGCGAGCCGCCTGATAGTTTATTCACGGCAGTGATCGGTCCGGTTCCCGGTAACGACTGCGTCGCCACCCAGTCTTGCAAGGATGGCCAATTGAGCAAGCCGTCAAAATCCGAAAGAGAATCTGTCATGTGCATGCACCTTCAATCAATTCAAATGAAGAGAGAAGAAGCGGCGCTGCTCGCCTCTTCCAGTTAGCCCGGCCAATAGCCAGCGCTTCATGATTTCCTGACGTATGTTTTCAATACTGCCCTTCGTACTTCTGACGAGCAGCCTGTGTGCGTGGAATCAGATGTGCGCTAGGGAACAGTCCCGCTGCAGGCTTGTAATTTTTCAGCATCGTCTTGGCAACTGTCGCCTTGTGCACTTCGGTTGGGCCATCCATGATGCCCATCATCACAGCGTACAACCACATATGACCGAGCGGCATTTCGTCAGATACACCAAGCGCGCCGTGCATGTGAATCGCGCGTTGCACGATGTCGTGGAAAACTTTCGCAGCCATCACCTTGATGCCGGCAATCGAAATTTGATTGGATTTGTAATCGTGGCCTTGGTCAATCAACCAGGCAGTCTGCAAGACTTGTAAGCGGAATGTTTAAGTTCTATCCATGAATCGGCGAGATAACCCTGAACAGTTTGCTTGTCGCCCAACATGCTGCCTTTGGTGCTACGGCTGACTGCGCGTTCACACATCATTTCGATGGCGATCTGGCACTGACCGACAGTACGCATCGCATGATGCACACGGCCACCGCCCAGACGCGCCTGCGCTACAGCAAAGCCTTCGCCTTCGCCGCCCAGCAAGGCATCGGCTAGCAGACGCACATTCTCAAAACGAATATAGCCGTGCGAACCTATACCTCCAGGCTCACCGTGTATGCCGGTATTGCGCAAAAATATTGATACCAGGCGTATTCGTCGGCATCAGGAACATCGATGCTCCTTTGTAGATTGGTGCTTTCTTGTCGGTAACGCACATCACAATAAGAAATTCGGCATAGCGAGCATTCGATGCAAACCATTTCTCGCCGCTGATGACCCATTCATCGCCATCACGCACTGCCTTACATTCGAACACACCAGGATCGGCGCCGCCCTGTGGCTCTGTCATCGCATAACAGGAGACGATATCGCCATCCAGCAAAGGCTGCAAATAGCGCTTTTTTGTTCATCAGTGGCCAAACATGGCGATGATTTCCGCATTGCCGGTATCAGGAGCGGCAGTACCAAAAATTGTCGGAGCCCACAGCGAACGACCGAGAATTTCATTCATCAAGGCCAGCTTGACCTGACCATAACCTTGACCACCCAGTTCCGGTCCAAGGTGACAAGCCCACAATCCCTGACGTTTGACTTCTTCCATCAGCGGCTTGGCAATGGCACGTGCTTTCTTGTTGCCAACGTCATAGCAATCACCTGCACTTGGGAACAAACGGTCCAGCGGTTCGCACTCGGCCTCAACGAACACTTTGATCCAGTCGAGCTTCTTTTGAAATTCAGCATCAGTCGAAAAATCCCACATTTGAATCATCTCCTTGATTTTGATGAGGCGGCTACGCCGCACGTTAATGTCATTGCTGTAATAGCCGGCACGACAACCACCGAACAATTGACACAAATATGTCATATTGACAGAATGCTGTCAATAATTAAAAATGACGATGTATTATTTATGTGCAATATTACCCGCATCGGGTCAACTGCTGACGGCCGCTTGCAGGCCAATCATGAAAGGTAAATATGGACAAGAAAGGCAAGGCGCTAGTCACCGGTGCGAATCGCGGTCTAGGCAAGGCAATTGCATTGGAATTAGTCTCTCGTGGCTTCGACGTGATTGCTGGCGTACGCAATCCTGATACAGCAATCGATCTATTGGAACAAGCGCGCAGCCTGCCCGGCACACTTGTCCTTGAACGCATGGATATGGCTGCGCTGGGCGACTATCAACCTCCAGCCGACTTGCGCATACTGGTCAACAACGCTGGTTACCGCGGCCCTTACCTGCCGATAGAGGAAGCAGGCATGGATGAGTGGCGCAGGACTTTTGACACCAATTTTTTTGGCTTGATCGATCTGACACGTAGAGCCATACCAGCACTGCGTAATCATGGTCACGGACTGATCTGCAATATCGGATCGCTGGGTGCGTATGTGCCGTTGCCCTTTTATTCGATTTATCGCACCAGCAAGGTTGCGGTGGCTGCGCTATCGGAAGGCTTGCGTATCGAGCTGGCGCCATTCGGTGTGCGTGTGATCGAGATTCCGATCGGCGGAGTCGATACCGACATGCTGCGCACCGGCATCGCACATCGACCACCGGAAGCAATCGAATATGAACTTTATCGACCGATGGCGCAATCGCAAGCTGCTATGTCCGAAACGGCACGCACCAATGCGCTAGCACCAGAGATCGCAGCGCGCAATGTGGTCGATGAAATGTTCCGTCCGGGTCCGTTACGACGTGCTTGCGATCCTAATGCAGTCAACGGGCTTCCACATATCGATGCCACTACTGAAGAGGAACGCTTGCAGGGAATGTTGCAAAAGTTTGGGGTGGAAAGCGCTTAATAACAATCCTTCAAGCAAACTTGATCGCTTGTCGTTCAGGTCTGCTTGATTTTGCGCCGAGTTACAGTACTTTTCTCTGGCGGCGCATCAAGCTCCTCGTGCGTTGCTTCAGGATGCTCAAGATAGCGTCGCACTTTACGCAGTACGTTTACTGCATGCTCAAGATCCGCGGCACTGACCGCGGTGCCAACACGATCCGTCCACTTGCCTTGAGAATCTGCATTTTGCGCATGCATCTTCAGGCCTGCCTTGGTTGGCGCCAATTGCTTTGCTCTTTTATGATGCGGATTATCTTCGAAGATGACCAGGCCAGTTGCGGCCAGTTCGTTAGCGGTACGTTGTACGGATTGTCGCGTCAGGCCGAGACTACGAGCAATCTTCGCGACTGTCGGCGGCTCACTTGCCCGCACGACAGCAGTCAAAATCAAACCTTGTGAATGGCTTTGCAGGCCACGCTTCTCATTGGCTTCGCGCGAGGCCGACAAGATACGTCCACGCAGACGCAACGTCTCGTCCACCAAGAGTTCGACCAGACGACCAGTCGATGTCGTTAATTTTTTTTCCATAGTTGCGCAGGTTGCCAGCATGACAGCATGTTGTCAACCTGCGACAATCAGATCACAGAACTTCGAACAAACCGGCCGCGCCCATACCGCCGCCAACGCACATACTGACAACGACATGCTTGACGCCACGACGTTTACCTTCGATCAAGGCATGCCCGACTAAACGCGAACCAGTCATGCCGAAAGGATGGCCTAACGGAATCGAACCGCCGTTGACGTTGAATAATTCCGGATCGATACCAAGGTAATCGCGGCAAAACAAGGCTTGACAAGCAAAGGCCTCATTCAACTCCCACAGGCCAATATCACCAACCTTAAGCCCGTGCTTGGATAGAAGTTTTGGAATGGCATAGATAGGCCCTATCCCCATTTCCTCCGGTGCCAAACCCGACACCATCAAACCGCGATAAGCGCCGAGCGGCGTCAGACCGCGCTGCTCGGCCAGCTTCGCTTCCATCATCAAACAAGCCGAAGCACCATCCGACAACTGGCTGGCATTCCCGGCCGTCACACTACCACCTTCAAGAACCGGACGAAGCGCAGCCAACCCTTCCAAGGTGGTACTCGCGCGCGGACATTCGTCTACGGATAAGGTGGTATCGCGATAACTGACTTCTTTTGTGTCCTTATCAAAGATTTTCATCTGCGTCGTGATCGGTGCGATCTCATCTGCAAAGCGGCCAGCCGCCATCGCAGCTGCAATCCGTTGCTGTGAGATCAACGAAAACTGATCCTGAACCTCGCGACTGATCTTGTACTTATTGGCGACAAACTCGGCGGTATCTATCATCTGCATATACGCATGCGGCACCTGCTCTACCAGGCGCGGATCTTTTTCACGCAAGGACCATTCACCATAACTCGGTGCCAATGCACTGACATTTTCCGAACCGCCACCTATCACTATCTCCATGCCATCAACAATGATCTGCTTGGCGGCGGTTGCGATTGCCATCAAGCCAGAAGCGCACTGGCGGTCGACTGTCGAACCTGCCACTGTTACACCCAATCCAGCGGTCAAGGCAGCAGCTCTGGCCAGATTGCGGCCGGAAGTTCCTGCTGTCATGCAGCAACCGATCACTACATCTTCCACCTCCCCACCATCAATACCTGCACGCTGCACGGCATGACTGATGGCGTGCGCAGTCATGGTGGGCGACTTGATATTGTTAAGAGCGCCGCGATGTGCTTTGGCAATCGGTGTTCGCGCGGTGGATACAATCAGTGCTTCACGCATAAATGACTTTCTTTCGGTTGAAAAAAGTTTAGGGCAACGCCATCGCGCCACCACAAAAAGCTGTGCAATACTTCTTGATGCCTCGCATCCAGCCTGTTTTCAGGTCTGTTGAAGCGATGCTGATGTATCAAGAAAACATCATAATTCAAAAACTGGCATAGTGTCAGTTTTTAGACTAAACTATGAAGCGGTTTCACTATCGCGTCAAGAGCAACATCGGCGACGGTCTTCAATACCGCCACCCGAAGTTGCATTGAAATGCGGTAAGGACAAGAACGAGACAGCAGTAAAACGATAGAAGTACACGACGTGCTCGCAGAGGCCGATCGCCGGGCTTACCCGAGCAATTCGATAACAACTAAGGAGATATGGAATGAGCACCGAAACATTGAATGCCTGGACATCCGGTTCGCAAAACACGATCAATCAGGTATTGAGGCAATCGGCGGAGCGCCACCAGGACCGCATTTTTCTGGAGTTCCTCGGTGAGGAATATTCGTTTGCTGATGTCAACCGCCTCGCCTGCCGGCTGGCGAACGGTCTCAACGGTCTAGGCATCCAGAAAGGTGACACCGTCGTCACTCTCATGGACAACTCGGTGGACACCGTCTTGATCTGGCTGGCTATCAATAAGCTCGGTGCGATCAGCGTGCCTATCAATACAGCATTGAAGGGAGAGTTCCTGCGGCATCAGGTTGGAGATGCAGGCGCTAAAGTGATCATTGCCGAGCATGACTATGCAGAACGCGTCGCTGCGATTGCCGACCGTCTGCCGGAACTCCAAACACTGGTTTATCGCGGCCAAAAACCTGAGCTGAAAAACTTCAAGCTGCCGGTACTACCATGGTCAGCAATTCTCAGCGACAACACTGCGGATCAGACTGTCGAAGTCAAACCGGGTGACCTGGCCATGCTGGTCTATACCGGCGGCACTACCGGCCCTTCCAAGGGATGCATGATCAGCCACAACTATTGCTGCAACTTCGCCGGGCAAATGATCACGCTGACAGCACGTACCAAGGATGCAATTACCTGGACGCCATTGCCTTTATTCCACAAGAATGCCGTTGTCTCGACCGTCCTCGTCAATATGATGATAGGCGCGCGCGTATCTATCTATACCCGCTTTTCCGTCTCCAACTTCTGGCCTGAAATCGAACGCACCAAGGCAACCGATGTTGCGATGCTGGCAGCGATGTTCCCGATGCTGGCCAAGGCTCCAGACAATGACGCGATGAAGCGCTGCAAAGGCCAATTGTTTGCAGCATGGGGCGCACCGTTCCCACCTGATATCCAGGCGATCTGGAAAGAACGTTTCGGCGTCAAACATACGGTCGCTGGTGGCTTTGGTCTGACGGAATGCTCTATCGTGTCGACACTGCCATTTGGCACACCAGCTAAACCAGGCAGTTCCGGATTGCGTAACGCAGAATTCGATGTGCGCATCGTCGATGAAAACGATATCGAGCTGCCTCCCAACACAGCAGGCGAAATCATCGTACGCCCGCGCATGCCGCACATCATGTTCGAAGGTTACTGGCGCCGTCCGGAAGAGACGTTGCGAGTAATGAAGAACATGTGGTTCCATACTGGCGATATCGGCATGTTCGACGAAGACGACTATTTCTATTTTGTCGATCGCAAGAAGGATTATCTGCGTCGTCGCGGTGAAAACATTTCCAGCTTCGAAGTGGAAAATGCTTTCCGCGCACATGAAGCCATCGAAGACATTGCTGCACACGCGGTCCATGATCAGCTCGGCGAGGATGAATTAAAGGTGACTATCGTGCTCAAGGCCGGCACTCAACTCGATGAAGAAACCCTATGCCGTTGGTCGGTCGATCACCTGCCCTACTATGCGGTGCCTCGTTACTTCGAGTTCCGCACGGACTTCCCACGCAGTCCAGTTGGTCGCATTCTCAAGTATGAGCTGCGCGATCAAGGCATCACGCCAACAACCTGGGATCGTGAAAAAGCTGGTGTTGTCCTGCAGAAGCGTTGATCACCGACAAGGCCACCATGCACGAAGCAATCCAGCAGCAAATCTTCATCGGTGCTGGCAACAATCGACTTGTTGCCGACGTCGGTGGTGATGCATCTGCACCAGCTGTGATTCTGCTTCATGGTGGCGGTCAGACTCGCCACTCCTGGGGACAGGCACAACGTGAACTAATCAACGCCGGCTACCGTGTGATCTTGTTCGATGCGCGCGGTCACGGCGAATCGGACTGGATGAGCGATGCTGATTACTCACTAGAAGGACAGGTAGGCGACGTCATCGCTGTCGCCCGAGCAGTCGGTGGCAAACCTGCCTTGGTCGGTGCATCGATGGGTGGCGTCAATTCACTGATCGCCTGTGGCAACCATCCGGATTTGGCAAGCTGCCTCATCCTGGTGGATGTCACGCCCAAGCTGGAACCGAAAGGTGTGGAACATATCCATAAATTCATGGCCGGCAATCCGGATGGATTCGCTAGTATCGAAGAAGCTGGAGATGCTGTCGCTGCCTATAACCCGGCACGACCACGACCGCGCAATCTGGATGGTCTACGCAAGAACCTGCGGCTACACGACAACGGTCGCTGGTATTGGCATTGGGATCCGAAGATCATCGGAGGCGATCGCAACGCCAAGTTATCCAACATTTCGACGCAAATGCTGGCAGCATCGGATCGCATCAAGATTCCAGTGGCACTGGTGCGTGGCAAGGAAAGCGATGTAGTCAGTCCGGAAGGCGCGGCCGAATTACGGACACATATACCGCAGCTAGAACTGGCCAATATTCAAGGTGCAGGCCACATGATCGCCGGCGACCGCAATGATGCTTTCAATGCGGCAGTACGCGATTTTCTTGCGCGACACATGCCGACAAAAAAATAGTCAGCCGATTCGGCTGACTATTTTTTACATCAATATCAATACGCTGCGAATATCAAACCCACTCGCGACGCATTCTTATTACCAGGCCGAACGATGCAAGCCGCCGTCTACCGCCATCAGATTGCCGGTAATATAAGACGCCTGTGCCGAGCAAAGGAACACCGCCAGCGACGCCATCTCTTCCGGCTTGCCTGGACGTCCAACCGGAATAAGCCCCTTCAACATATCCATTGCACCATCTGGCGACAGGCCTTTTTCTTCAGCCACATGCTCCAGATATTTATACATGCGCTCACTACCGATCCAGCCGGTACCCAGCGTATTGACAGTAATACCGTATTGCCCAAATTCGTTCGCCAGTGACTTATTGAGTGACACCACAGATGCGCGCGCGGTATTGGCAAGGATGTGCTTGAGTTCAGACGGCGGTTCCTTGGCGGCACCACTACCTATCGTTACCAGTCGTCCCCAGCCTTTCTTTTTCATGTCAGGCAAGGTTTCGCGCGCCAGAAAGACGACGCTCAAGGTGAGATCACGAAACGCATCGACAAAGTCTTCGCCATCATGATCAAAGAAGTCGCCAGGTCCTGGTCCGTGAACATTGGTGATCACAATGTCAGGTGAACCGAAGCTTTCCTTTACAACGGACAAGGCACGTTTGACATCTTTTTCTTTAGTCAGATCGACTGAAATACCAATCGCTTCGCCGCCCGCTTTCTTGATGCTGGCAACAGCTTCGTCGATGGCCTCCTGACCACGTGCTGCAACCACCACCTTGCATCCTTCGCGGCCCAGCATTTCCGCACATTGTCGACCTATGCCTTTACTACCACCAGATACGAAAGCTACCTTTCCTCTGATTCCCAGATCCATGCTGTCTCCTTTTAGTCATTATGATGTCTTACTTTTTTCCCTGCCTTTCCTTACTTTTCATTGCTTCAAACCGTCTTGCGTATCTCTGCTGGCATGTGCAGCACCGCCTTTGCAAGGATGTCACGCTGTACTTCGTTGGCACCCGCATAAATCGTCGCCGGTCGTGCCATCATCAATTGCCAATGCAAATCAGTATGCAGATCGGCAATCCGTACATCACCGATGACACCACCATATTCCGCCGCTATTTCGACGTTGAATTCGGTAATACGCTGCAAGAGCTCGGAGATATATACCTTCAGCACTGATACCTCAGCACCAGGCTGGCCTTCGGTATCCGCGATGCGGTTACATATCTCTGCGTACAGCAAACGATAATCATGCAGATCAGCCTGCAAAACCGACAGTCGATCAGTCACACCCAGATCGTTAGAGAGTCCACGTTGCTCTACCAGCGACTCCGCCAAAGTCAGTGCTTTTGACGCCAATGCAGGACTGCCTAGCCACACTCGCTCGTGGCCGAGCAAGGCCTTGGCAACATTCCAACCTTGATCCAGCTCCCCGACCAGATTCTCGGCCGGTACGCGCACTGCATCAAAGAAGACTTCGCAGAATTCATCCTCACCAGCGATGTTCGCAATCGGTCGGATGGTGACGCCAGGTGCTTTCAAGTCGATCAACAGGAAGCTGATGCCTTGCTGTTTTTTTTCGTAGCGGCCGGTGCGAACCAGCGTGAAGATATGTGTACCTTCGGTGGCATGCGTGGTCCATATTTTTTGTCCTGTCACGACAAAGCTGTCGCCATCGCGCAATGCTTGCGTACGCAAGCTCGCAAGATCAGAACCGGCACCTGGCTCTGAATAACCCTGGCACCAGACATCTTCGCAAGCCAAAATGCGTGGCAGATAATAGCTACGCTGTTCATCGGTACCGCAATGAATCAACGTCGGTCCAAGTTGGGTCTCGCCATTATCGATAATGCGCGCCACACCGAGTCTTTCGATTTCTTCGTAATAGATCAGTTGCTTGCGAAAACTCAGACCCATGCCACCATATTCGTGCGGCCATGCCGGCGCACGCCAGCCATGCTGATTGAGCAAACGCAACCAGTAACGCAAATCTTCACCGCGCAAACGCAGAAACGGTCGGCGATGATTTTGTCGCCACTCGTGCGGATAATGCGTCTCTAGCCAGTTTCTGAATGTGCTACGAAAAACATCATCGGGCAGATCAGCCAGCGTCTGACGCTGCAATGGTGTCGCAGCAAGATTGGTAACCAGATCATCAGCAATAAGTTCAGACATGGGCTACTCCTGCAACAAGGGCCGCACTGGCCTGGACAAAATGTCGACGATGCGCATGTGCATCACCAAGAATGGAAGCTGACTGCATGGCCGCACGCAGATAAAACCCGACATCGACCTCTTCCGCGAAACCCATCGCACCGTGCATCTGTACCGCTTGTTTTGCAACCTTCATTGCAGTATCGCCACAGCGTGCTTTAGCGGCACTGATTGCGGCGTCGCTTGCATGAGAAATGTCGATAGATTCATCTTGAGGCCAGCAGTGCACTGCATTGCGCCAACTCGCAGCCGCCAGCAAGGTATCTATATGCAAATCGACGCAACGATGCTGTATCGTCTGAAAACTCCCGATAGGACGATTGAACTGCACACGCTCGCCGACATACTTGATGGTTTTTTCCAGGCAGCCGGACGCTAGTCCTGCCAGTTGCGCAGACAGCACAATACGGCCTGCCGCCAGAGCACGTCTGAGCGCGGCCTCCGCCGACCGTCCTTGCAACAAGGGGCGCGTATGCAAAATCGGAGCAGCGTCGAAAGTCACAGTGGCATAACTGCCAAGGCCGGACGCGAACAGCTCGTAGCTGACACCAGGTGCATCTGCAGCAACGGCGACGACAGCGGATTCACCGTCATTGCTTACCTGTACCAGCAATACAGAATCTTCTTCCAATGCTGGAACGAAAATTTTTCGGCCAGAAACTTTACCGTCCTTCAATACTGTTTCCGCCTGTTCCACAAACATCTGTCCTGGACGCTCCTGCCATGCCAAGGTAAGAAGTCGTTCCCCGGCGATGATCCACTGAGAAAATTCAATCGCCGCAGCGGCATCAGAAACGCCGTCGTTCAGCGCAACACGTATCAGTTCCGATGGCATACAGACAGCAGTTGCAAAAGGAACTGGGAATAAAGTCCTTCCGAAAACTTCCGACAGCACGACCGCACCATCCAGCCCCAACTCAGAACCACCTACTGATTCCGGCAGGCAGATGCCCAACCAGCCCATTTCCGCCATCTCTCGCCACAAACGGCGATCGACCAGCCGTGGTTTCAGCGAATCCTTCTGCAAATCCGCAGGGTCGTAGCGACCTGCAATATAGGTACTGGCTGCATCCCGCAAGATGCTGGAAATATCGTCTGCCACATCCATTTCAATGCTCTCCTCTATATGCGTAAAAGTCACTCCAGCAAACTTTTCACGTCATTTTTTTATACGTGCTGCACCGAATTCGCGCATGACACAGATCAATAACTAACACTATATCATTTTTTAAATTTATATGGCATTATCAGATCGACCCGGAAGACAAAAAAACAAGCGCCGGCAAAACCATGTTTATTCATTGCATCCAGGAGACCTTGCAAATGAAACTGAACGATCCTGTTGTCGGCGACGAAACGAAAATACAAGTCACAGAAGATGCCGTACCTGCCAAAAGCTGGTACGCCCTCAGCATCCTCACCATGATTTACTCCTGCCACTTTCTTGACCGCACGATGATCTCTATCATTGTCGAACCGGTACGAGCAGAATTCCATTTACACGACAGCCAGATCGGCCTACTAACTGGCCTCGCCTACGGTGCGACTTTCGCCATCGCCGGCATCCCGATCGGGCTACTGATTGATCGCGTCAATCGCATCAAATTGCTTGCCATTCTGGTGACCATCTGGAGCGGCATGACCATCTTGTCCGGTATAGCAAACAGTTACATCCATCTGTTGCTTGCGCGCATGGGTGTCGGCGCTTCAGAAGCTGGCGGTTCCCCAGCCAGTCTCTCGCTTATTTCTGATCTATTCCCGCCTAGCAAACGTTCTACTGCGGTTGGCTATTTCTTTCTCAGCAATGCCATTGGCGCTACCCTGAGCATCATCATCGGCGGCTTTGTTACCGCACAATACGGCTGGCGCACCGCGATGCTGCTGGCTGGTATACCTGGCATTATTCTGGCCGCAGTGTTGATACTGACTGTACGTAACCCAAAACGCGGTGCTACCGACACCAGTGGCATTCCACAGGAAGCGGCTGCCTCCCCCCGCGAAGTGATTTACTTCATAGCAAATAACAAAGCTATGCTGCACTTGCTGGCCGGCGTAGCTCTCATTACTGCGGCGATTGCCACCATCGGTGCATGGTTACCTTCTTTTGGCATGCGTTTCCACGGCCTGTCGATCAAGGAAGCCGGCATCATGGCCGCGCTGGCCGGTGGCTTCTTCGCTGCAGCCGGATCAGTACTCGGCGGCATGCTTAGCGACAAGCTCGGCAAAGGTGGTGCAAGACGACGCATCGACCTCTGTTTTTTCATTTGCTTCGGCATTTTGCTATTGGGTTGTGGCGGCGCGCTGCTCAAGCACACATCTTTGGCGATGGGTATGTTCTGTTTCGCAATGTTTGTGGCGTTTGCGATTTTTCCAGCCGCTTTCGGCAGCATGCTGAGCTTAGCCAAACCAAATATGCGCGGCACCACGTCGGCCACCATGCAAGTCTGCACAAATCTGATCGGCTACGGCATGGGACCATTCCTGGTCGGCATACTGAGTGACTTTTACGGCGGCGATCAATCACTGCGTTATGCCATCGCCACCGTGATCTGTATTAGTTGCCCTTGGGCCGCTGTACATTTCATCCTTTCGGCACGCGCCTATGGCAAACTCCAACGCGAACTCTGAGCCATGGATAAAGGCTCTCGTTTAATAGGCTGCAAATAATATTTTTAAGGAGAACAGAGTGAAGAAGTGGCAATGTTTTTTTTGCGGATTTTTTTACGACGAAGCGGCCGGTTTGCCTGACGAAGGCATCGCACCCGGTACTCGCTGGGAAGATGTGCCCGAAAACTGGGCTTGTCCTGAATGCGGCGCGACCAAGAACGATTTTGCCATGATAGAAGTCGCGTGACAGTCGACAACACAACAGTATTGGTGGTCGGTGCCGGACATGCCGGAGCTGAAGCGGCAACCGCAATACGTCAGGCTGGCCATGTCGGTCGCATCGTACTGGTAGGAGAAGAAAACTCTCTCCCCTATCATCGTCCGCCGCTATCAAAAGCTTATTTGGCCGGAACCGCCACTGCCGAGACTTTGTTGCTCAAAGCTCCTGCTGTTTACGAAAAAGCCGACATCGAAATCCTATCCGGCATACGTGTCGAAAGCATAGACCGAGCGACCAAAACGGCAACATTGTCTGACGGCACTCAAATCGTCTATTCGAAGCTGGTACTCGCCACCGGCAGTCGCCCGCGTCCGCTAAGTGCTGCCGGACTCAATGCCGACGTCAAACCGTCTAATCTTTTTTATTTGCGTACGCTGAACGATGTACAAGGCATGCGCGAACATTTCGTCGCAGGAGCACGACTGTTGATCATCGGTGCCGGCTATATCGGCCTCGAAGTCGCTGCCGTCGCGATCAAATCCGGCTTGCAAGTCAGCATGTTAGAAACGCAGTCACGCGTGCTGGCGCGTGTGGCAGCGCCTGCCATCTCGAGCTTCTTCGAAAAGTTGCATCGCGATGCGGGTGTCGAGATACGTGTTGATGCTCAAATTGAAAATATCCAACTAGACAAGAACGGCAACATCCAGTCGGTCAACCTCGCTGACGACAGCGAAATTGCCGTCGATCTGATCATTGCGGGCGTCGGTGTCATTCCCAATTGTGAACTGGCCAGCAATGCATGTCTTGAAGTCGATAACGGCATCGTGGTCGATGAATTCATGTGCACGTCCGATCCGGACATTCTTGCCATAGGCGATTGCTCCAATCATCCGAATCCCATCTATGCGCGTCGCATACGCCTGGAATCAGTGCCGAATGCACTGGAACAGGCACGCGTCGCTGCAGCTGTCATTTGCGGGAAACCGCAGCCATATGCATCGATCCCTTGGTTCTGGTCCGACCAGTACGAAACCAAGCTGCAAATGACCGGCCTGTCGCAGGGATACGATCGCACCGTGACGCGTGGTTCGCCAGAGGATAAATCCTTTGCCGTTTTTTATCTGCAAAACGATGTTGTGATTTCGGCTGACTGTCTTAATCGCCCTCAAGAATTCATGCTGGCGAAAAAACTGGTCGCGCTACGCCGCGCTGTTGATCCGGCACAATTGGCAGATGAAAATCTGCCGCTGAAGTCTTTACTGGAATCGCTCTCCGCCTGAGGCTGACAAAACTGCGTCAGCTTCACGGCAGTGAGCTCCCGTTTTTCTATCTGAAATATTAGCGGTTAATTCAAGCAGGATGATATTGGCCAATAACCTCTATCACCGTATCGCTGTTTGTCACTGTCGTATATAGCGGCAAAAGTTGCTTTGATAAAAAAGCATGCGACTCGGCCGATGCACCGGCAATGCAATCTTCCGGCACGACCACTTGATAACCTAGATCAGATGCACAAAGCGCCGAACCATTTATGGCGACGTTGGTAGAAACACCAGCAAGAACCACCGTCTGCACACCCATATTACGCAGAATTTGATCGAGATCTGTGCCGTGAAATGCAACCAGACTGTAGCTTCTGGCGTGCAGAATGTCACCAGGCTGTACCGGCAGTTCCGGCACCGATTCGACATCCACACTACCGATTTTCATGCGGCCATTCTTGACCGACATACCCATGATGACGCTGGTCACCGGCAAATCCGCATAGTCTGTCCTATGCACCACATGCAGATGCACAACAGGCAGTCCGGCTGCACGAAATTCATCTGCAAGTCGTGAAATTTTCTTGACGATGCCACGCGTATTGACTTGTTCAACCAATCCGGGGAACGATGACAATTCTGCTTCGATCACACCACGCTGGCACTCACTGATCAGCAAAGCTGCCTTCTGCCCTTTGTTCAACCCTCTTATCATGGATATCTTTGGCTTAAATTATTAGAACTGCTGCAAATACGCATCCATACCAGCTGGCGCGACTTTTTTGCCCGGATCGTAGAATGGTGACAAAGTACCCAGCATGCGTGGCAAGGATGCTTTGGAGACGCGCTTGGCAACTTCCTTCTGACGCTCGATGGATTGCGCCACCTGTTCAGGTGTCATACCTTTGCGATCCTGACTGATCAGGAATTCTTCCAATATCGTCGTATGGGTACGGATATGTTTGACGGCATAAAACAGACCATACAAGCGATACAGCCAGGCAAAGAAGCCACGACCACAGATAGCCTGATACACCTGGAATGCAACTTCCCGATGTTCAAATTCTTCTGCCAGATGCCATTTCCACAGATCGACAGCTTCCTTATCGGCCCCATCTAACAGATCACCCAAATCTTCAAAGAACACCAGAGCAGATGCAGAGCCCATGGCCTCGAAACCTTCGGCATAGGCCAGGTTAAAACGCAGTGATTTCTCTTTCAGGAAGCGATCGTAGTCAGCGCGATAAACATCTTCGATCGCTTTCATTCCTTCGTAGCCTTGGGCATACAGGGAATTATTGAATGCCAGATGCTGCTTGCAATGCTGGACTTCCTGCTTGATGAAGATATCCAGATCTTCATGCAGCTTTTTATGTTTGGGATCGAGGACCTTCTTGGCCTGTATCATGACCTTGACCAAATATGGTTCGATATGAGCGGGCACTGTGGATGCTGAGTTATAGCGCTGCGAGAACTCTATGCTGCTGGCCCAATGGGCACGCACCTTGGAGAAGTCCAGCTTGGGGAAGCGTACTTTCATTTCTGTCTCCTGCAACAGTCATCCGATATGACGCGATGCCGTGCAAAAAATAATTATTATTTTCTGAATTCATCTGACCGTCGCGCATAACAACGCAGGCGGAACCGGTATTCATACCACCATACACTTCTTTATGTGTGCTGATTGATGGTTGTACAGAGCACAATAAATGACAACTCATCATTTATTAAAGCACACGGACCTACCACTGTCAATTGACAATCACCATATCAAAATAGACATAGTGATCTGTGGCAAAGTCCGCTCCAATTACTCTCCATTTGCGGCAATTTCCATCAAATAGAAAGTAAATCAGATTACTTGCCCGTGAAAGCCGGTTTACGTTTTTCGCGGAATGCCGAAATCGCCTCTACGTGATCTGCGGTACGTGCAGCAACATTTTCGTATGCCATGCCAACATCCATCATGCTCGCAGCCATCTGGCGCAACGGCACATTGATGGTCGACTTGCTCCAGCGCAAAGATTGCGTCGGTAACGCCGCCAGTTTATCCACGTATTGATCGACATAAGCATCCAGCTCAGCAGCCGGCATAGCACCGTTGATCAGGCCGATCTTGGCCGCTTCCTTGGCATCAATCTTTTCACCAGTCAGTAAATAGTGTTTGGCACGTGCATAGCCAATCAGATGCGGCCAAATGATTTGACCGCCATCACCCGATGTCAGGCCAACGTTATTGTGTGGATCACCGAAGCGAGCAGTGTCAGCTGCAAAGATCATGTCGCAGAACAAGGCGACGGTTGAGCCCAAACCAATAGCATCGCCATTGATCTTACCGATGATAGGTTTGTCACATTCCAGCATGCCCATGACAACGCGTTTGGCTTCACGCACGCAACGATAGAACTCTTTCGGATTGTCGTACAACCACTGCATGTACTCAATATCCCCGCCAGCGCTGAAGGCACGACCTGCACCTGTCACAACGATGATTTCGCTCTCTGGATCTTCCACCACGTCGTAGAAAATATGCGACAACTCGGTATGTGACTCGCCATGAAAACTGTTCAGCGTATCCGGCTGATTGAATGTCAAGTACAGCACTTTGCCGCGTCGTTCAAAGCTAATAGTTTTGTATTCAGATAATTTCATCGTGATTCCTAATCGAAAAGTATGTCAACGAAAATGCTGTTTGCATGTCCCAAAATGGTAGATCGCTGGGCGCACTCAGGTCTTCGGCACAACCATCAACTTCAAGGTGCCGCGACGCCGATTTATTATAACTGACATTTCATCAGTTTTTAATAAATTAAATGCATGAATTGTTGAGCAGTGCATTGGCTGCCGTCGGCACACAACAAAAGTCGCAGACAAAAAAACAGCCGCAAATGCGGCTGTTAATTCCCTGAACTAGATCGTTATTATTAGTTATTCACAGAGAGGCCCGATATCATTGCCGAGCGGACGGATTCTTCGGTCTTGGCATCCTCCGCCTTGACGCCTTTCGCAGCCTTGGCATTGTCGCGATCAGCGCTAGTGCGCAACAGGAAATAAGACAAGGCAGGAATCAGGAGCAGCGCACCGACCATATTCCAGATGAACATAAAGGTCAGCAAGATTCCCATATCAGCCTGGAACTTGATCGGTGACCAAGCCCAGGTGATGACGCCGGCAGCCATCGTCATGCCGACCAACGCAACAATCTTGCCGGTGAAATCCAGCGAATGCGCATAAGCCTCTGCCAGCGTTGCCCCGCGACGTTGCATCGCCAACTGGATGCTCAACAGATACAAGGCATAGTCGACGCCAACGCCAACGCCGACTGCAATCACCGGCAGTACAGCGACCTTGATACCAATATTGAGCCAGACCATCAGCGCTTCGCACAGAATGGATGTCAACAGCAGTGGAATGATCGCCACCAGGGTTGCGCGCCAACTACGGAAGGTAATCAAGCACAACAGAGTCACTGCACCGTACAACACAAAGTGCATGGTCCAAAAACTCTTCTTGACTACGATGTTGGTCACCGCTTCAATACCGGCATTACCCGCAGCAAGCAAAAATTCGCGATCAGGAGAACCGTGTGCGGCAGAAAAAGCTTCCACTTCCTGCACTACGCGAGTTAGCGTCCCAGCCTTGTGATCGCTCAGATACGCAATCAGTGGCGTGACGGCACAAGTACGGTCAGCCAGATCAGGTCTATCCCCTTGGAAAATATTGAATGCCTGAGCGCGATTGTTTGCATTGCGAGAAATCGCCTGCCATTTAGGACTGCCTTCAAACATGCCCGAAGTTCCGCGGCGGATACCGTCAGCCAAGGAGAATGTAGTTTGCACGCCAGGTACCTGACGCAGTGCAGCGCCCAAACGGTCCGCTTCGACCAGCGTCGGATAGGAATAGCATTCGCCCTGCTTGGTCTTCAGCATCACCACAAACTGATCAGTAGAAAGACCGTAGTTGGCAGTAATGAACGCAACGTCTTTGTTGTATCGTGAGTCAGGCCGTAGTTCCGGTGCGCCGGGATCCAGATCGCCGATCTGAATATCCTTACGCACCACCATCGCCATGCTAGCCAGGCCGATTGCTATCAGAATAACAATGATGGCATTGCGCCGTTCGCACAAGCTGATCAGACCAGCGCGTATGAAACGGAAAATGCCTGTCGTCGCGGCCTTGTCCTCATTCATCACGCTACGTTTTGCCGCCTTTTCACTCACGCCGGTATAAGACAACATCACCGGGATCAGCACCAACTTGGTAAAAATCAACACTGTTACGCCGACGCTGGTGGTCAGTGCCATTTCACGTATCGCCGGAATATCAATAATCATCAGCACGGCAAAACCGACGATATTAGTCAACAATGCAGCAAGTCCGGCCATAAACAAACGTCGGAAGGTATAGCGTGCGGCAACATATTTATGAGTGCCGCGCCCGACATCCTGCATGATGCCGTTCATCTTTTGCGCGCCGTGCGACAAACCGATGGCAAAGATCAGGAACGGTACCAGTATCGAATACGGATCAAGCACATAGCCCATCAATTGCAGCAAGCCTAGCAACCACACCACACCGAGCAATGCCATCACCACCAGCAAAACGGTACTGCGTATGCAGCGCGTATAGAGCAACACAAACACGGCAGCAATCAGGGCGGACAAGCCGAAATACATCATCACGTCATACAGACCATCAATCAGATCGCCGGCCAATTTGGCGAAGCCGACGATGTGAACCTTGAACTTGTCGGTCTGCATCGAGCGGACTTCACGCTCCAACTGACGCGAGAATTCTGCATAGTCCAGTTGCGCACCAGTCTCCGGATTTTTCTCGACCAGCGGCACAAAGATCACCGAGGATTTCAGATTGTCAGCAACGAAACTACCGACGATACCGGCACGTGCGATATTGATCTGCAATTGCTTGGTCGAGTCTTCACTACCGTCCCAGCGCTCCGGCATGACGGCACCACCGCGATAGCCCTCTTCCGTAATCTCTGTCCAGCGCAGACTTGAAGTCCAGAGCCCGCGCATGAACGCGCGATCAACGCCAGGCATCAGATATACCTTGTCGTTAATGCTACGCAAGGTTTCCAGATAATCTTTATCGAAGATATCGCCACTGGTATTTTCCAGGGAGATACGAATCGAGTTGCCCATGCCGCGCAACGATTCGCGGTTCTCCATGTAATTCTTGATATACGGATGCGAGCCCGGAATCATTTTGTCGAAGCTGGCATTGACCGGCAGCTTGGAAGCATGCCATCCGAGAAATGCCGTCATCAGCACACAAATGCCAACCATGATGGCACGATGATTGAAAATAAATCGCTCAAGCCACGATCCGCTATTACGGTCGAACTTGCTCAAGTCCGTAATCACTGGCAAGTCAATTGACCGGTCCGATACTGCCATTTGGTGCTCCGTATAAGTTGATACTGTATGGATGACAGGCCGTTATTTCAGCTTGACTTGTTGTACGCCGGACAGGCCGACCACCACTACGTTATCTGTTCCCGTCGGCACAACGCCCGACAGCAAAGTAGGACGTGGGACACGTATGGACTTGAAATTGCGACCAGCATCGTCGCTAATCAAAAGATTGCCGGCCTGACTGGTCAGCAGCATGCGCCCGCGTCCAGCAGAAGCTGCAGCAGTCAGCGTCGACATCACACCAGTGTCGATTTTGCTCCATGTTTTCCCGGCATCGACCGAACGATAGGCATTGCCTTTCAGACCAGCCGCGACCACAGTGTCGCCATCGATCGCCAGGGTGAAATAACTACCTTGGTAACCAGTCTGTACCGGAACGAAGCGTTTGCGCTCGCGATCAAAGCGAAACACAATCCCCTTTTCCGACGCGATATAAATATTTTTACCATCAGAGCGGATAGCATTGAAATGCAGCAGCTCACCATATTCGACATCCTCGATGCGCGACTGCCAGCTCTTGCCGCCATCCGCGGTCGATAGCAAGGTACCGAAGGAACCACAGATAAAACCGTGCTGCGCGTCCTCAAACCAGACATCCAGCAAGGCCTGCTCCGGTCCATTTTCATAATTCAGTTTCATGTCCTGCAGCAAATGCTTGCTACTTTCATCGCCGCCATCGACAAGTTTCTGGAAGCGTGCGATCAACTGCGTAGCGGCCATACGGCCGTCAAACTGCTTGTTCCAATTTTTCCCGCCGTCTTCGCTATGTAACACGACGCCGTCATGCCCTACTGCCCAGCCTTGCAACGCCGTAGGAAAATTCACTGCCAGTAAATCAGAAGATACCGGGGAGCCTCGCTGCACCCAAGTCGTACCCGCATCTTCGGAAGTAATAATGAGACCACGTACACCAACCGAAATAAGACGATTGCCGGCTGCGGCTATTCCCGACAGCGGTGTGCTCGTGATCAGATGGGTAGCAGGAGCAGCGACATCAAGAGGATCCTTGAAACTGTCTGCGATGGAATAAGTGTGTACTACTGAAAGAACAACCGCGGCTGCTAATACGAATTTACGCAATTCCATAACTCCTTGCCAGGTACAGCACGAACAAGCTGAACATCCAATACTGCTCAGTCTGACACTTGCGTTCTTACTTGCTCTCTTAATGCGATCAGAGAAGGCGGCCGAATCCGGCGCGCCTTCCTGATTCAGTAAATTACCGCACTCCGCTACCAGCCATCGCGTCCGGTGTGAAGTAATTCGCTGGGCGTGGTGGCACTTTGTACCAGCCGGTATCCTCAGGACGATTTCCCGAAGGTTTGGACTGATTACCGTAAATGCCGCGGTTCAGATCGTAGAGCACATAATTGCCACCGCGCGGGCCTGGCCAGTCGTATTGCTGCCATACCGGCAAATGCATCAAGTGATGTACCTTGTCGGACTGATCCAGACTATAGTAGATGACTGGAATCCAGCTATCTTCGTCAACGTAGAAAACTTTCTTTTTCTGCACATGACGCTCACCAGCTTTCAAAGTTGCCTCGACCATCCAGGTTCTATGCAATTCCCAGCGGAAAAGATCCGGGTTCGCATGACCTTTTTTCATCGTGTCTTCAGTCGCAGCACTGATGAACTTGTAAGAGTTATATGGAACGTACATCTCTTTCTTGCCTATCAGTTTGAAATCGAACTTATCCATCTTGCCGTCAAAGCCGTTGATTTCATCGAAAATCAGAATGCCGCCCGATGTGGTCGATACCGTGTCGTACTTGAACTCAGGTGCCATACGTACACGGCGCTGTCCAGGCACATAGCTCCATGCAGCGGCATCTTTCAAATCAGTACGAAGATACTGATAACGCATCTGCTTGCCACCCATCTGAGATGCCGGATAGGTAGTCGAAGCGATCAACACCCAGAACGGCTTGCCATCCGGGATCGATGTCAGCGTATTGTCCCAGTATGGCGTCCAGTTCTCGATAGTTTGGTAAGACGTACGTGTATAGGTACCCGATGTATCCATCAAACCCGCGTCGATATTGCCCGTCATGTGGACTGGTTCGAATTTAACAAACGAATTCCACATCACCTCGTAACCGTTCTTCGGGATTGGAAACGGTACCTGTGCATGCGCGTCGGCAAGCCCCGGAGCAGTACCGACCAACTTCGGATTCATGACGCGCTTGATGGTATTTTCATATACCCAATCCTGGAAACACACCGAACGACGTGTTGGATAGATATCGATCGCCATGGTCGGGTAGCGCTTGAACAATTCCTTGGTCGCCTCATCCAGCTTGTCTGCATACTGACTCACATTGGCTGGCGTGATGCGGAACAAAGGCTTGTCGCTCGCATACGGATCAACATAAGGTGCGCCGCCAGCATCACCGCGGGTCGGTTTATATCCGGCCGGTGGTTTGCATAGACCGCCGTCCCATGCTGGAATCGTTCCTGCTTTATTACCTGCCTTCTCTGCACCAATAGGTGTCAGTGTCGTACCAAGCTGCTTCACTTCTTCCGCGGTGGGCGCGGCAAATACATGGCCGGCGACCAAAGCCGCGGCAATGACGATCAAACGCTTTGCATGCTGCATGAGCTGTCTCCTACTTTGCAAGGTGGGATGCGGGTGAAATTACCACCCGTCGTTATAAATTTCTTATTATCAGAAGGTTGTCTTAAACGTGAAAGACAGCCAACCGTGATTGTTTTGAACCGCGCCGCCATTCTGTGTCGACATGACTCCTAAAGCATTGGTTGCATACTGCGCATACGAATCCACGTAACGTAAGGAAAAATCGTAACGTGAATACAGCGTACCTGCAACACCGATGGAATAGGAAAGAGCGCCTTCATTACCACCACCGAGTGCAGCACCATTACCCTTGATCTGATACGCAACGGTAGTCGGCATCGACAGATCCCAACCTGGCATGGCTTGTGGCCACGACGGTGTGAAGTTGATGTTGGTACCCCAAGCATCTTTGGTGGAACATCCTGACCAAATACCCCCTGGAACACCACTAGGCGTTTTAGAACAAGCATAACCAATACCGTTAAAACGGTCGGCATGCGATGTTACCGACAGCAAACGACTATAGTTCAATTCGACGGATAGCGTACCACCGTCCCATAGTGCGCTCTTAGGCAAGAGATACACGCCGTTGACCAAGGCGTGCAAGGTATTACCGCGCGCACCTTCCGCCTCTTCATAAGTCAGGCTGGTACCATTCGCCGGTACAACACTAATATTCGAATTCAACGCCGTATTTTTACGATAGGAAATTTCCGAACCTAAACTCAAAGTATTGAGGTTCTTGGTAAAACTCATACCATACAATTCCGTATCACGTGCAAATGCCAGACGTATTGCGGAAGGTGCTGCAAGTGGCTGCGCTTGGGTTACTCCCCAAGGCAGTTTTTCATCGAACTTGCGGTAGTACAGGCCTACCGTACCATTCATCCACTCCGGACTCCATCGCGTGTTCAAACCAAAATCGCCACGATTCTTTGGACGGATATCAGGCCCATTCGGAATCAGAGGTGCCACATTCGCAAAATCAGATCTAGTCGCATCGCCAGTCGCGAAGTAGGTACCACCAGGAGCGAGGCGGTAAGGATTCCATGCAAACGCGTAATACGCGCCAACCGACACTTCGTCGGTTAAGGACCATTGCCCCGAAATCTGCTTCTGTGGCAAGAAGGTTTCTTTCGCTTCCACGCCAGGACTGGATGCTGCTTTGATGGTGTCTACCGGGCCTTGTGAATAAGCGATACTATTGCCGAGCGAGTACAGCGATTCACCCCAGTACACATTGTGCTGACCGGCTTTGACATTCAGCGATGTCGATCCCAAATCGAAACGACCAAACACAAATGCATCAAGAAACTCAGCCGACGGACCAACTACATAACGCTTGGCATAACCGTTGTATTCTCCGCCGCGATAATTACTCGGAAGTCCCAATGCCGGATTGGGCCACGAGCGACTACCGTAAGCACCATCTGCCCAGCCTGCCGCACTGACGCGAAAACCGTATTTTCCCTTGTACGTAAAATCGAACTCCGAAAGAATATCGAGGCGATTCGCCATCATGTCACCGCTTTTACCGCCACCTTCCGTTTCATCGTATCCAGAACTTTTGTAGAAAGCGGGATTACTATTCTCCGCACGCCAACCAGCGTTGTAACGTACCGTGTTATCCCAACGCATTTCAACATCGGTATTGTCTGTCGTTATGGCAGCAGCTTGGGCAACTCCACTTACCGCTGCTGCTACCGCAAATACCGACCAGATTGATAGTGCAATTCTGGTGGGCATCAGTCCTTTATTCATGTCCTTTTTCATTCTCCTCCGACTCCTTTTTATGGTTATCAACGCATCGGGAATTTCAAGACCAGCTTCGCTTGTCAGGCTTACTTTTTTCATTTTTAATTACTGACACATCATCAGTTTTTGTAGTAAGCCACAGATCGAAATTTGCGTCAATAGGAAATTCTCAATAATTGAGACATCCAAAAAAAAGAAAATAAATCCCGAAAAAAGAAAAAATATCGCAGCATTTTCTGCATATATTTTCCCTCATAAAAACAAAAAAACTGCTTGTATACTTGCTCTTCACAAAGCCAATGCAATTTGTGCATAGCAACATAAATCATCGCCGAACAAAAATAATTTAACCATCAGAGGATGATCTTTGATGATTTAATAACTGATAATATGTCTGTTATTAACCACTCTAAGAAAGTACGCTGATGCGAATTTTTGCAGCGACGCCTAGATACATTCAAGGCGCTGGGATTCTATCCGATCTTGGTAAGCACACTTCGCGATTAGGGCAACAACCGTTTCTAATTGCCGATAGCGCCGTATTGACGCTGCTAGGAAAACAAGTGAAATCCGCCATTAGTTCTGCAGGCATGTCACTTAGCATCGCAGAATTTCCTGGTGAAATTACGCACTCAATCATTGCTGATCTGACTGAACAAGCGCACGCTCATGGCTCGGATGTCGTCATTGGTGTCGGTGGCGGCAAGGCCATCGATGCAGCCAAAGGCGTTGCCTTATCACTCGACATACGCATGATTAGTGTGCCGACGATTGCATCCAATGACGGGCCTGCCAGTGCATCGATTGCCGTGTATGACGATCAGCATTTAATGGTCGATGTACTGCAATTAAAACAAAATCCTGATCTGGTGCTGGTAGACAGCGCCATCATTGCGCAAGCGCCATTACGTTTTTTTCTGGCGGGTATCGGTGATGCCATTTCCAAAAAATTTGAAGCTGAAGCTTGCGCTAAAGCCGGAGCAAAAACTTTATTCGGCGCGCAGGTTTCTCATACCGGCATGGCAGTGGCCGACGCTTGCTATCGATTGATACGCGAGCACGCACAGGCAGCGGTGACAGCAGTGCGTGAACAACGCGTTACACCGGAAGTTGAATCCGTCATTGAAGCCACTGTCTTGCTCAGCACATTGAGTTTTGAAAATGGCGGTTTGTCGATCGCACATGCCATCGCACGCGGTTATTCACACTTGCCGCGCGCAGCAGGTACGCTGCACGGCGATCACGTCGCCTACGGCTTGCTGGTACAGCTGGCATTGGAGCAAAGAGAGCCCGCGATGCTGAAAGACTTACTGGCGTTTTATCGCGACATCGGCCTACCTTATCGGCTCGCGCATTTTTGCAAAGGCGAACCAGATGCGAATGAAATCCAACTGCTCGCCGACAGCTCCATGCTGAGCCCTAGCGCTGCGCGCTTCACTCCCAAGGTAGATGCCGCGCAGTTGGCAAAAGCCATCATGCTAGTAGAGCAATTGGAAGTATGACTATTTCTGAGAATTTCCTTTCCCCTACATTCGGCAGTGGCTGCTATCGCCGACGCGTGATCCTGATTGCCGATAAACATGTAGTCACGGCGGCACTGGAAGACGACTACCATCACTTTGTCTTGCAGTTGCATCACGATGGCAGCCATGTCACCGGCATCACATCCGATGCGAAACGCTTTCCATGGAGCACCTGCCCATCTGCGTCACCCAAACTCCAGCAATTGATAGGCGCTCCCTTGTCGCATGAAGTTTTGCTCACACAAGCCGGTCTCGACGCACACACGCAGTGCACGCATCAGCTGGACCTTGCAGTAGCAGCCATTACGCAAGCGGTACGCGGCGGTCATCGGCAGTACGATGCTGTAGTCAGCGACGCACAGGGAGAACGCTGTACGGCAGTGCTCAGTGTGGATGGGCTAACAACTCTTGAATGGACGCTGGATGGCAGCACCATCATCGCCCCAGCGGCACAGGCAGGACTCAATCTGCGCAAGATCAACATGGCAGCTATGGCATTGCACGATATAGACGCGGTACAGGAACTGGGGCTATTGCGTCGCGCTGTGATGATTGCCGGTGGTCGCCGTTTCAACTTTGATCGTTTGGAAGATATGAGCATATTTGCAGAACGCATGACTGGCGCCTGCTTTGCCTTCCAGCCAGAACGTATTCCCTTGGCAAAACGCGCCAAGGGTTCGATACGTGATTTCACTATCAGACCAGAATTTCTTCTACAAGAATTTTCATCGCAGCCGAATAAACTGTCTTCTTGAAGCGACAAGCCTGCCGCTGTCGGCAAGGGCAAGCTTGTCATTCGCTTGAATGACTTGAGCTGAATTTACTGCAACCCAGCTTCGTTTATGTCGTCGCTTGACGCAAGGGCGATGTCGGCGGCACCCATTCCTGCTGTTCAATCGTGGCATCAGGATTAAATCGTTTGGACCAGGTACGTGCCTTGCGCCAGCCCGGCCATTCGCTTGCCGTCAGTGCCGGATCTTCTCTGAAAATCTGGTTGTGCCAGATATTAACGTCCTGCGGCAACGCTATTTTTGCCTCATTCAAGCGCTCTTCGTAAGCCGCCGGATTATCCTCGGTCTGACTGATCCAGTAAGTAGCAAAAATCTCTGCAGTGTCTTCATCAACCGGCGTAGAGTTAATGCAGACCACACGAACACCTACCGGCGTATGCTCGACATTAATACTGACGCCCATGCCAGACCAGTGAATGATGATGGTATTGAGCGTTGCATCTGCCGGCATCCGCCCTTCTGCCCAGCGACGGCCGAAACCAACCTTGGCACGCCACTCCCATTTCCCGATCTGCTCCGACAATACCGTAGGCGAATCCTTGGTATGGTGCGTGAATTTAAAATGGTGAGGATCAACGATATTTTCCAGCAACATCTGCGGATGCAAATGCAGATTAGGCCAGTGACTGCGTGCTTCTACACCGGGCGGATCAAACTTGAATTGCTGCACATGATCACCAAAATCATTCAAGGCATCAGGAACTTCCCACAGCGGGTCGCGACCTTGCACATCGTGCCAAAGATAGATGGAATCGTTTTTTTCAAGGACATGCCAGACCTTCAACTGCCGTGTACGATTGGGCGCATCTTCCTGATAAGGAATGCGTGCGTTACGACCATCCGGCCGCCATACCCAGCCATGGAAAGGACAGGCTATCCCATCATCAACTACACAGCCGCCATGTCCAAGATGCGCGCCCAGATGCTTGCAATGCGCCTCCATGATGCGGAGCTTTCCCTGCTTGCAACGAAACGCAACCAGATCTTCACCAAAATAACGTAATGGCTTTACTGTGCCAATGACAAAATCGGCAGACCAGCCAACCTGAAACCAGCCCGTCAACTTCATGTTCAAACTTGCATGAATCATTATGTCTCTCCTTATTTTTACTATCGTCTTATGAATAGCTAGTAAGTGATGCATGAGCTGAAAACTGTGGGACCAGCACGAAACGCTTTCCCTTGTTTGGAATATTTCTATGTAGGCTCTGGCTCAGCAACAAAATATGAAACCAGCGGTTCAGCATTTCCTTCATGCATCGCCCACAATTGTTTTTCGGTTTCGATATCAGCTACCGTGGCGCGATTGCGTTGTCGTAAATACTGATCCCAGGAGTCGACCAAAAAACGTTCGACATATACGTCTTCCTGCTCCAGATCGCGATAGACCCGCCAAAAGCTGGCACCATCGCGGCGCCGCACTTTGCCAAACGCATGTAAACGACGCAGGAAATCGACACGACTGGCTGCTGCGATCTGATACCGCACCTGAATCGCAACCGGAGCATTAGTCGGTACCTGCACATCAGCCAACGCGATATCGCTCGCCATTGATACATCTTCTGACTGCGTTGCCTCTGCATCATTGACGATGCGTGCCGGTCGACGCTGCATGATCCATAACACCAAACCCATCAGCGCGGCACTAGCCAGCAGCGTATGCGAGGCTCCCAATTTATCAGCGACGCCTCCCCAGAATGCACTGCCTATCGCCATCGCTCCTTGAAACGCCAGCATATAAATGGAAAGAACACGTGCACGTATCCAAAGCGGCACCGAGGATTGCAAGGTAATCATGTTGGTATTACCTACACACAACCAGGCGACGCCAGCCACGAACAATGCAATGCAGACGATGATCATGTTCGCTACTAATGCTGCCGTCAGCATGGCAGCGGCATACAGCACGACAGCGATGGCCATCATGCGATTCATTTCCAGCAATGAACGCAAACGCGGTAACATCACTGCGCCAACTACCGAACCAACGCCCATACTGCCCAGCAACAAACCGTAGCCGCTGGCACCACTATCAAGCTCACCAATGGCAATCAATGGCAATAACGCCCATAAAGAACTCGATACACCAACGAATGCGGCAGTACGTAAGACCTGTGTTTTAACCACGTCTGAATGACGCACATAACGCACAGCGCTATGCAATCCAGACCACAAGTTTTCCGGTGGGAGATTGCTGCGCCGTTGTGTATTTTTCCAGAACAACAGTACTGCCAGCGCAGCCAACAACAAGAGCACACTGCTGATAAACACCAGTTGCACACCCTGTGATGCCACCACGACGCCAGCCAAGGCCGGCCCCACCGCACGCGCAGAACTGTACGACACCGACGTTAAAGACATAGCCGATAGCAGCAGCGGGCGTGGCACGGCTTCAGTTTGCGAGATGTACCAGGCAGGTCCTTGCAGAGCAAAGCCGGTACCAAGACAGAAAGTGAAAAACAATAGCCACCAAGGCCCCATCTGCCCCGACCAGAACAACAGGCAGAGTGCAGCTGCAATCGCAACCATGAAGCCAAGAACGGCAATCAGATAGCGACGACGATCAATCAGATCAGCCATGACGCCCGACGGCAATGCAAAGATAAATGACGGCAGAGCGCTGGCCGTTTGAATCAATGCCACCATCAGCGGTGAAGCATGCAAGGAAACCATCAACCATGCCGCCGCAACACTATGCATCCAGATTGTCAGATTGACCGCTACGCTCGCCAGCCATAACCAGCGAAAGCTGGTACTACTCAGGGCACTCCATAGGCGCTTATCTCGTTCCGTACTCACAGTCTGCTCTCCTGCTGCTTTATTGGTTTATTCGCTACTTTTATTGACGCGCATTGCCCTGACAAGCTATCGCTCCATCTTTAATCGGCACAGGATATTTGTGCCGAAAATGCTTTCTGATATAAAGTTCAGTGGCTGATACGGGCAAAAAGTGAGGCGCTTGCACCAAACCCTTGCCTTGCCAACGCCATTACGTTATAAATAAATCATAGTCAGCTTCGTTTCAAAGCAGTCTCAACGTCAAACCCACAACTAAAAACATAGCGGAAGCCCCATGAACATTGAAGTAACAAAAAACAAACAAGGCCAAACACTAGGACGTAAAGGGCAAGAAACTCGAACCAAACTGATGGAAGCAACACGTCAATTGCTCTCCATCCAATCACCAGTCGAACTAACTGCTGTCTCCATCGCCGCCGCCGCCGGCACTTCTCCGGCCAGTTTTTACATGTACTTCGACGACACCAAAGACATCCTGTTTGCTCTAAGTGAAATTGCCGGAGAAGACATGGCTGCAATCCATTCGATTTTCGATGAACCGTGGTCTGCCGAAAACATCGAAGGACAAATGATCAAAGTCGTCAATTCGGTCAATGAGGTTTGGTCGAATCATCGCGAAGTACTACAGTTCCGCAACATGGAAGCAGACCGCGGCGATCCACGTTTCGAAGAACTGCGCATGAATACTTATGTGCCCTTCATCGAACGCTTTGCTCAGCGCATCATGGCGTTCAACCCTGCGCAAGGCACTCGCCGTCGCGCCGACATCTATGCAGAGGCAACCATCTTGCACGCTGCGATGGAGCGCCTCGCAGCAACCGAACCATCGGTCATGGAGAAAGGCCTGGGCCTCAAACGCATTACCAACAATCTGGCACGCATTGCGGCGCTCGTACTGTCTTCAGGCATCCCGCTCGAAGTACTAGAACCTGTCAAGGCAATACCAATAACTCGCGCCAAAGCAAAGCCACGCTAATAAACTTGCAGTACTCCCAGAGACGCCAAACCTTTCAAAGGTTTGGCGTCTCTGGGAATTAACACACTTGCAGACGCTCGGCTTCTGCTAGGCGCTCCAGATGAAAATGCGAACTGCCCAGCGCATACTCGATCGCAGTCATTCTCTTGAAGTAGTGACCAATGACATACTCTTCAGTCACACCAATTCCACCGTGCAGTTGTATGGCCTGACCGCAAACAAACTTGCCACTACGACCGACATGCACTTTGGCCGCCGACAAGGCTCGCCCCCGCAACACCGGATCAGCATTCATAGACGCCAGCGCTCTGTGTACCATCCCGCGTGATAATTCAAGCTCAGTAAGCATCTCACTCATGCGATGTTGCAATGCCTGAAAGGTACTGAGTGCGACGCCGAATTGTTTGCGCGTCCGCAGATAGTCCCGCGTTATCCATAAGGATTTTTCCATCAAACCTATGGCTTCGGCGCATAGTCCCAGCATGCCGTGTGCATAACCACTCTCCACTGCAGGAAAAGCTGCTCCGATCTCACCTAGGACATCAAATCCGGATACTTCCACATCATTCAAATCGATATCCGCACACCAGCGATTATCGATAAGACGTGTTGCATGCACACTCAAGCCCGGCGCGTCGCGTTTGACTACAAACAAACTGATACCAGAGCGATCAGACGTTGCGCCAGACGTGCGTGCCGAGACGATAAATCGATCAGCAGCATTCCCACCTATCACTAATGACTTGTTGCCATTAAGGTGCCATTTCTTGTCTGTAAATATTGCTGTTGTGGCGACATGTTCAATCATGCCGAGAGCTCCTGCCTCACCGTGCGCTAACACTGGGCGCGCCTGACCTTCGGCCAGTTCGGACAACATATCTGCGGCTCTATCGTCTCCACTAGCCATGATGGTTTGTGCGGTCAATACTGCAATCGCCCAGAACGGTTCCACACACAAAGCACGACCAAGCTCTTCCATCAAGATCGCTGTCTCAATCGCTGAACCACCGAAGCCACCATATTCTTCCGGCAAGGACATGCCCAACCAACCTAGTTCGGCGAACGTATTCCAGTGCGTCACATCGAAGCTACCGCGTGCAATCAAAGATGATCGGCTGTCAAAGGCGCAATGATCCTCCAAAAAGCGTCGCGCGCTGTCTTGCAGCATTTGCTGTTCTTGCGTCAGTTGAAAGTCCATGCTTAAAGCTCCAGGAATGAACGTGCAATGATGGTGCGCTGTACTTCGTTGGCACCGCCATAGATAGTCGTAGCGCGACGATACATATAGTCGGCCAGTACACCGGGAGCATGCGCCGGCCCTGGCGGCCAGCTTGCGACTTCCAGCGCAGCATCATGCGGATGTTCATAAAAATATGCGCCGTAATCACCCAAGGCCTCGACCTGCATCTCGCCTATTTTTTGCAACAACTCAGAACCGCGCACCTTCAACAGCGATCCGACCGGTAATGCGGTGCTGCCTCCCTTGCGCTCATACAGGGCGCGCAGCGTCAACCACTCCAGTGCCTGCAAATCTATATCCAACTGCGCTAGGCGTGCTGCAAAACCCGGTGTATCGATCAAGCGTTGCCCCTGCGCATTGGCCTTGTTCGACATTGTGCGCAGCTGCTCCAGATTGCGCTTGTTGCGCGGCCATTCGGCACTAAAGGCACGCTCCAGATCAAGCAAATGCTTGGCGTAACTCCAGCCTTTACCCTCTTCCCCGACCAAGTATTTCGCAGGAGTACGCACATCGTCGAAGAAGACTTCATTCAAGCTATAGCCTTCGCCGATATCAATGATGGGACGGATCGTGATGCCTGGCGCATGTCTATCCACCAGCAACATGGAAATACCGCGCTGACGCGCTTCCGGATCTGTCTTGACCAACATGAAAATCATGTCCGCCGACTCGACGAAAGATGTCCATATCTTCTGACCATTGATGACGTAGTCATCGCCATCACGCACCGCACGAGTCGACAACGAACCCAAATCTGAACCAGCGTTAGGTTCTGAAAAACCCTGCCCCCAGTACACATCACCATTAAGTATGCGTGGCCCGAATTCCCGTTTCATTTCCTCGCTGCCGAAAGTCATGATGACCGGGCCTATCATTTTGAAACCGGCGGTATCAACTGTCGGCGCACCCGCCATGAAACACTCTTCGTCAAAGATGAATTGACGCACTGGCGACCAGCCTGGTCCACCCCATTCGCGCGGCCAGTTCGGCCCCGACCAACCTTTTTTGTTAAGTACCTTGGTCCATGCGCGCATATCATCACGCAAGAAATGAAAGCCGCGTGAATTGCGTTCGGCCATATCCGCAGACAAATTTTCACGCAGAAAACTGCGCACTTCTTCTCTAAAGGCAACATCGGCGGGATCGATGTCAAAATTCATGGAACACTCCAAAAGACAAAATTAATCTAGCGGATATGCAAGCCATATCCGTTACCTATTTCGTGTACATGCCGATACTGTGGCGCTCAGCTTTGATTGAAAGGCAAACCCTTATCAGGTCGATAATCCTGAGGCAATCCGAGTATGCGTTCAGCCAAGGTATTGATCAGTACCTCGTCAGTGCCGCCGGCAATACGCAAAATCGGATCCATGTAAGCGCGAGTGAAATTTCGCGTGGAAGAAACTTCTTCCGGCATAGAGACACCACCAGCGCCGAGCAAGTCGACTGCCAATGCGCCGAGACGCTGCCGTGTACGTCCCAGCAATAATTTGCGGATCGCGCCTTCCGGTCCGGGCATCTTGCCCTGCGCCATCGCGGTGATCGCCCTGCGATGGATAGAACGCAAACCTTGACGTTCGATGAAAGCCTGAGCAATCGCAGCGCGCACTTCTCCATCCTGCAATGCAGAGACACCATTGATACGTGATTTGGCCGCAAGTTCGACAAACGCCTCCAGCGTCGGTCCATAACCCGATTCATCGGTGACCGCATAACGCTCTATCATCAAGGTTTCGACCGCTACCTTGAAGCCGCCACCCACAGCACCCAAGCGTTGGCTATCCGGGATAAACACGTTATCGAAAAACACCTCATTCAAATCAGCTTCATCTACCATGCGGCGTATACCGCGCACAGTGACGCCGGGTGATTTCATATCAACGTAAAAATAAGTCAGCCCCGAGTGTTTGGGAACAGTTGGATCGGTACGCGCGATAATGACGCCCCAATCAGCGAGTTGCGCCCAACTGGTCCAGACCTTCTGCCCATTCAGCAGCCAGCCATCATCTTTGCGCTCTGCTTTCAAACGCAAGGCCGCAAGATCAGACCCTGCAGCGGGCTCGGAGAACAATTGGCACCAGATCTGTTCGCCACGAATCGCTGGTGGCGCCAATCGCAGACGCTCCTCTTCAGGCGCATAACGCAACATGATAGGCAGAGGATTACTCAGGCTGATGCTGAAGTAGAGAAGAGGTAAGTCATAGCGCATCTCTTCTTCACAGAAGACTATTTTTTCAAGTTCGCTGCGACCACCACCACCGTATTGCTTCGGCAAGGTTAACGCTGCATAGCCATGCTCAGCCTTGCATGCTTGCCAGGCCCGTGCCAATGCGACATCTTCATCAAAACTCAATCCCTCGCGGGCAGCACCGGAATAACGTGGCGCATGCTGCGCCAGCCAAGTGATCGCGTTTTCCCGATAAATCTGAAGATGCAGACCATCTGTGCCATCCAATGGATTCATTGGTCTCCTCCCATTTTTATACTCGTTGTTTTTACTTGTGGTTTTTGCTCGTTACTTGCGCTTATAGATCTGCCTGATACAAATCACGCAAGATTTCCGATTCCTGATTCGCTCAGTAGACGCTCTCGCCAAACGACTGCGCAACCAAGCTCCACCGCCAACGCGCGCGAACGACGATAGTGATGATGCGGCATGGCTTCCCAGGTAACCCCGATGGCACCGTGTGTTTGAATATTTTCTCGTGCAGCGATTTCGTAAGCGTCGATTGCACCGACTCGTGCGGCTGCAGCCAAAGCCTTCCACGACACATCGCCATGCTCCAAAGCAGCCAACGCATCCAAGGCGCAGCCGCGCGCAATTTCGATACGTACGTACATATCTGCCAGCTTGCTCTTGATCGATTGGAAGCGACCAATAGGCTGCCCGAATGCCTTGCGCTCTAGCGCATAATCACGCGCCATCTCAAGACAAATCTGCGCACCGCCCAACTGTTCGAACGCTGTCACCAGCGCAGCGGCACTAGCGATTTCCCATAACTGAGCAACAGCAGCATCGCCGCTTACCAAGCTGTACGCTGCCGCAGCATCAAATCGCAACGCAGCGTAAGCACGGCTGTTGTCGATCGTCGCTTCCAGCGTGCGTGTAACGCCAGACTGATTCAGAGCAACGAGAATCAGATGCAGCACTCCATCCTGCTGCGCCGGCACCAATGCATAATCTGCACTTGCCGCAAAAGCAGTAATTGTCGTCTGTCCGTTCAGCTTTCCGTCCTTGTATGCAATCACAGGATGCAGCGCCAGTCCGACATCGCCCTCTTCTTGCACAATCAAACAGGCTTGTTGTTCCCCACTAACCAGCGACAAAGCGACTTCTTTTTGCTCATTGCTAGTACCACTGTTCAGCACCAATCGAGCGACACTGGCTGACATTAACAACGGCAAGGAAACTGCTTTTCGTCCCAGTTCTTCGGCAAGTACACACAGGCCACTCCATCCAAGTCCGATACCGCCGTGCTCTTCTGCGTGCAAGATGGCAGGCCAACCCAAGTCAATTGCGCTTTGCCAGGTTTGGCGATCCAGAGTGCCGGGCTGCTCCAGTAACTTTTTCAGATATTCCGGCTGAGCGGCATCATCGAGAAAACGTCGCGCCTGATCTCGGATGATGTCGAGCTCATCTTGATGTTCGTTCATGCTATCCCCTCATTTCGCAGCGACTGCCGAGCCGCCGGAAATCGGTGTAAACAAAGGCAGGAAAACATCTTCGATATGTTCGAATTTCACCTGCACACGTTGCCCGATATGTATTTCAGCTATCGGCACTCCAACAATATTGGTCGTCAGGTTCAATCCCTTTTGTTCATCCAAATTAACGATCGCAACAGCGTATGGCACCTCGACACCAGGCAACCAAGGCTGGTGATTGATCGTCAGCGCCGCAATGGTGCCTAGGCCTGACAATGCTTCAGGAGCAATATTGCGGCTCATGCAGTGTGGACAATTGACGCCTGCCGGATGCAACCATTTGCGGCAATCCTGGCAACGTTGCATACGCAACTTGCCATCGGCGCCGCTGGTCCAGAAAAAGGTATTAAGTTCATTCAACTGCGGAAGAGGCCGGAAGGAAGTCATCGCGTATGTTCTTCAAAAAAGTTGAATCGGAAATATCCTGAAAAGACTTGTTCAAGCTGAATCATTTAAAAACTGTCATATCGTCAGTTTTTATAATACCACGATCTTTACGGTCACAATATGCAATCTGCATCAAGAAACAACACGAACGAAGATGTGCGCTACGGCTGTTGCTGCAATCTCTATAAATTACCGCCCACGCCAGGACGGTGTGCGCTTTTCCTGAAAAGCCAGCAAGCCCTCTTTCAAGTCCGTGCTTTGCATCAATCGCTCACCTGCAGCCATCATCATGGCGCGCAACTCATGTTCATTGTTATCCGCCGCTTTTCGTGCAATAGCCAGACTTTCCATCACAGCCAACGGTGCGTTGGCTGCAACCGCCTCAGCCAGTAAGATGGCACGCGTCAGCACTTCCGTATCGGCAACTACGTGATTGATCATGCCATGTGTATGTGCCAGCGTTGCAGTGATAGGTTTAGCAGTCAGAAGCAACTCCATTGCCAACGCCCGTGGCAAGCTACGCACTGCCCGGAAAACACCACCAGCGGCAGCCAGCAAACCATAGCTCACTTCAGGCAAGCCAAATAAGGTGCTCTCCCCTGCGACTACCATGTCGCACGCCAATGCGAATTCCATACCGCCGCCCAGCGCTGCACCGCGTACCGCTGCGATCCATGGCTTGCGTCGTTGCGCATGAATGAAGCCACCCATGCCAGCATTACCGATGGCGATATCGTTGCCGCGACCATTTGCAATGTCCTCAAGATCAGCGCCTGCAGAAAAACACTTACCTCCAGCGCCGGTCAGCACCACAGCCCGCACGCTGTCATCCAACTCGGCTTCCCGCACCACGGCCGCCAATCTGTGCGAAGCAGCGACATTAATGGCATTGCGCTTGTCAGGACGATTGATGGTGACGAGCAACACATGCCTGCCTACTCGCTCCGTCAATATCAGGTGCTGGTCTGTAATCACGGATTCTGCTTTTGCAGACATATCAATCTTTAGTCAAAGTAGCCGACAACCCTACCAATGGAACCATGCTGGCACCGCCATCTATCAGCAAGGATGCGCCTGTGATGTAAGCAGCTTGTGGCGAAGCGATAAACACTGCCGCCGCTGCAATTTCCTCTGGAAGGCCTGCGCGTGGTACTGGAAAATTGGCAGCAATCGTTGCCGTCTGTGCCTCATTCAGCGCGCTCTTCATGCGGTCGGAAGCAATCATCCCCGGTTCGATCACATTGACAAGAATGTTCAGCGAACCGAATTCAACTGCCAGTCCGCGTGCAAATGCATTCATGTAAGCCTTAGTAGACGCATAAGGAATTAAACCCGGGATGTAATTGCGATTTGCAGAACCTGAGGAAATGTAAATCAGTCTCCCCTTGTCGGCGGCCTTTGAAAGATGTGGTGCTGCATCTTTTGCGATCCAGAATAGAGAATGCACATTGCTCTTGATCAGATAGTCAAAAGCATCATCTTCCATATCGACTATACGACCATGTGCGTTGTCGGCAGCGCAATGAACGATAACATCGAGTTGTCCACAAATCTTGACTGCATCCGTGATCATTTTTTTGACTGCTGCGCGCTCGGAAATATCACCACCGACCAACTCTGCCTTGCCACCGGCAGCACGAATCTCTGCAACTGCCTGCTCACCATACTTCGAAGTACGGGCTGCGATTACAACAGTCGCACCCTGCGCAGCGAACGCCACTGCAATTGCTTTGCCCATGCCGCGGCCACCGCCGGTAACCAAGACCACCTTGCCGGCATATTGCTTCTGTTGCTCCGTCATTCCTTTGTCTCCTTTGTATATGCACGCCTTTTTTAGTTGACGTTTGCACCGTTTTATATAAAACTGACACATCGTCATTTAATCTTGATCCGGTTTGCTAGCCATGTCAACAGCAATATCGGCAAGCGGCATCAGAAATGTACAGCGCATGACGGCAACAAGCCGAGAATAACAAGGAGACTCTGATGAGCAACAAACTAGCGATCCGGCATACGGTGCATCCTTACTGCGCAAAGTCAGACGATGCAAACTAAAAGCTACCCTCATTTATTCAGCCCACTGAAACTCGGCCCGCTGACCTTGCGCAACCGCGTTGTCATGGCACCGATGTCGACCAATCTGAGTGCCGACGATGGCAGCGTCACACCAGCGCAAGTTGCGTTTTATCGCGCCCGTGCTGAAGGTGGCACCGGCATGATCATTGTCGAATTCTGCTGCGTTGATGCCGCTACCGGCCGTTCCGAACATAGACAGCTAAGCCTGGAGGCACCAACACATCTGGACGGTCATCAGCGTCTGGTAGAGGCAATTAAAGGCGCCGGTGCCGCAGCTTGCCTGCAACTGCAGCATGGAGGTCAGGGAGCCAAGCGTGAATTGCTCAAAGATGGCATAGCCGTTGCACCTAGCGATGTACCTTCACGCAAGGACCCATCCAAATTGAGCGCACGCGCACTCAGCGAAGCAGAAATCGAATACCTGATCGAATGCTTCGGTCGCACTGCGGAACTAGCTGTGAAAGCTGGTTACGACGCCATTGAATTGCATGGTGCACACGGCTATCTGCTGACTTCATTCATCTCGCCTATGACCAATCAGCGCGACGATGCCTGGGGTGGTGATGAAGATCGTCGGCTGAACTTCTCACGCCGCGTCATTCAACGCGTCAAGCAAGCGATCGGCAATCGGCCATTGATCTATCGTTTCTCCGCCGATGAATTCAGTCCCAAGGGACTAAGTATCGACGACATGGAACGCATTGCTCCCAAGCTGGTCGCAGCCGGTGCCGACGCACTACATGTTTCCATCGGTACCGGCTGGACTAGTTTTGACAAGGTGGTAGAACCGATGTCGATGCCGGAAGGCTGGCGCTTGCCGTATGCGCGCCGCATACGCAATATGGTTGACGTGCCGGTGATCGGCGTCGGCCAAATCCGCTGGCCAGCTACCGCAGAGAGCGCGGTCGCCGATGGTGATGCAGACTTGATCGCCTTGGGTCGTACCTTGCTAGCCGATCCGGAATGGGCGAATAAGGCGCAACGCGGCAATGATGCAGCGATCCGTCCATGCACCTCCTGCAACTACTGCGTCACGCTCAGCTCTGGCATACACGGCTACATCGGCTGCGCTGAAAATCCACGTACTGGTCATGAACTGGATTCGATGCCAGATGCTGGTGCTTTACGCGGGACGCGCGCCATCGTGATCGGTGGCGGCCCCGGCGGCATGGCGGCGGCTCTTATGCTGGATCAGGCTGGTTTTAAATCAGAGTTGTATGAAGCACGCGCCACATTGGGTGGTGGACTGATCGCATCTGCCGCACCACCTTTCAAGGAAAAGTTAGGCTGGTATCAGAACTATCTGGAAGAGCAACTCAAGCAAAGCAATGTCAGCGTACATCTCAACACTAGAGCCGACATGACGACACTCAATGGTGAAAAACCGGTCATCGTCGTCATGGCCGTCGGTGGCAATGCCCTTGCCTTGCCAGTCGAAGGCATCAATAACGATATCGTTCACGACGCGTATGAAGTCCTGATGGGCGACAGCAGTTGGCTGCCTCCTGTCGGCGGTGCGCCTATGGTGGTCTACGGCGGTGGTGAGACTGGTTGCGAAACAGCCGAATACCTCTCCGAACGTGGTCACGAAGTAGTGCTGGTATCGCGTTCACCTGCGCGCCATCTGGCGCGCGCGGCCGAGATGATCTACCGCAGCGTGCTGATGCACCGCCTGACTGATAATCCCAATATCCGTATCGCCGACAACACCACGATCACGGCAATTGCGGAGAACGGCGATGTAAGTCTGCAAACCACCATCGGCGAACAAACCACACTCACCATCGTCCGGGCCAGCGGTGTACTGATCGCACAAGGCCGCCGTCCCGACGTTGCCATGACACAGCAATTACTTGATGCCGGCATCCCCGTCACCGCCATCGGCGATGCACGCAAGGGTGGACGCATCGGCGATGCCGTTCATCACGCCTACGATGCAGTGCATGCGCTCTGCGCTACGCAAGCAAAAGTCAAACAATTGGCCTGCTGAATTCACCACAAGGAAACTGTAATGAACCTGAACTACGGCAAGGACGACGAAGCGTTTCGGAAAGAGATCCAAGTCTTCCTGCGCGACGCACTGCCCGACGATGTCGCGCGTCGCACAATGACCGGCATGCATCCGCCCAATGAGGACGACCGCCGCTGGTGGAACAAAGTGTTGTTTGATAAAGGCTGGTCTGCCCCTTTGTGGCCAAAAGAATACGGCGGCCCCGGTTGGACGCATCTGCAAGCACATATCTTCGAATATGAATGCCGCATGGCTGGTGCCCCTGAACTACGCTGGCAAGGTCTGCGTCTGATGGGCCCGGTTATGTATACCTTCGGCAGCCCGGAACAAAAAGCGCGCTACCTGCCCGGCATCCTCAAGGGTGAAGAAATGTGGGCGCAAGGTTTCTCTGAACCAGGTGCCGGCTCCGACCTGGCTTCGCTCAAAACCACTGCAGTACTGGATGGTGATCACTACATCGTCAACGGCCAAAAACTGTGGACTACAGAAGGCCATTATTCGGAACAGGGATTCTTCCTGGTGCGCACCGACAATACGGTCAAGCCGCAACGTGGCATTTCCATGATCGTGTTCCCTATGGATACACCCGGCGTGACGGTACGCCAGATCCCAATGATCAATGGCGAAGGCTCGACTTGCGAAGTCTTCCTCGACAATGTGCGTGTGCCACGCGAAAACATCATCGGCGAACTCGGCGCTGGTTGGACACAAGCCAAGTTTCTGCTCTCCAACGAACGTACTTCCAGCGCCGACATTTACAAAGCCTTCAGCGATCTCGCACGCATCCGCCACATCGCGCAGCACGAACTGAAAAATGGCCGCCCCATCATCGAAGATCCACTCTTCGCGCGACGACTGGCCGAACTGGAAGTCGAAGTCGAAGCGCTGAACTGGTCAGTGCTGCGCGTATTGTTCGAAGCACCCAGCGACTATCCCATCGCAGCCTGCGCCTCAGTACTCAAGGTGCGCGGCTCGGAACTGCAACAACGCCTGACAGAACTGGCTGTAGAAGCACTCGGCCAACGCAGTCTGCGCATGTATCGCCGTGACGAGGCCTATGCCCCACCTTCCGACAATCCTTTATGGCCGGCATATACGCCGGGCGTCAACGCCGACCTCTTGTACTTGCGCGCCTGCACCATCTTCGGTGGCGCAAAGGAAGTACAAAAGAACATTATCGCTAAACTCGCCTTCGGACTTTAAGTATGGATTTCGCTCTCTCTGACGAACAAAAAATGCTGGTCGACGGCGCACAACGCTATCTGCGCGAACGCTACAGTCTGGAAGCACGTCGTGCTACTTCACGTACCGATGACGGTATCTCGCACGATCATTGGAAAACCTTTGCCGAACTCGGCTGGCTGGCCTTGCCTATAGCAGAAGAACATGGTGGCATGGGCGGTAGTGCCGTTGATGTCGCACTACTGATGGAACAACTAGGCGGCGCCCTGGTAGTGGAACCGGTAATCGATAGCGCCGTACTATGCGGAACACTGTTATCGCATGCAACAGACGCATCCACTTCCGCAGATTTATTAGCAAGCGTCGCCATCGGTGAAAGCATCGTCGCACTGGCGCATGTCGAGCAAGATGGCCGCAGCGAATACGACACACCTCTGCGCGCGCGCGCCAGCAAAACCGCCAGCGGCTGGCAGCTAAACGGCATCAAACATCGCGTGATACATGGCGGCATCGCTGATCATCTTCTCGTCACTGTAGCATTGGACGATGGCACAAACGGTGAACAGGAGCTTGGTGTATTCATCGTCAATCCCCGTGCCGATGACGTAACGCTGACTATCTATGAAATGCTGGATGGCACGCGCGCAGCAGATATCACTTTCCATGCAACCGCACTAGACAACACTGCGCTTATTTTGCGTGGCAACAAAGCCAAGATCGCACTCACCGATGCACTCGACAGAGCCGTGCTGGCAATGAGTTCAGCTGCGGTTGGCTCCATGGATGCCGTGATGGCAATGACTGCCGAGTATCTCAAGACGCGCGTTCAATTCGGCCAAACGCTGGCCAAATTTCAGGCGCTGCAGCACCGCATGGCTGAGATGTTCGTGGAAACAGATCAGGCGCGTTCCATCATTGTCCGCGCATTGGCAGCGATGGAATCCGGTGATGCCGATCAACGTTCCCGTGCCGTGTCATCTGCAAAATCGCTGGTAGTGCGCGCCGCCCGATTTGTTACTGCTCAAGGCATCCAACTGCATGGCGGCATCGGCACCACGGAAGAGTATGCAGTCGGACATCACTATCGTGCCATGTTGATGTACGACTACCGTTTCGGCGAAGCAGCTTTTCATCTCGACCGCAGTGCCGGACTTGTTCCGGCGTCCGTTTAAATTTCTACGAGAAAAATTTCATGCATTCCTATCTCCCCTTGTCTTTCGCCGACGATCTGGAACATAACGCACGGTGGTACGGCAAGCTTGCTGCATATGTGATGGATGATCGTCAAATCACCTATGCCGAATTGCTAGCACGCGGCAAGCAACTAGGTTCGGCGCTCTATCAGGCTGGCGCACGACGTCAGGATCGCGTCGGCATCTTATCGATGAACTCGATCGAATACGGCGAAGTCATGGCGGCGACGCAATGGTCAGGTTTCATCATGTCGACGGTCAACTTCCGTTTGGCTGCACCTGAGATGGAATTCATCATCAACGACAGTGCACCATGCATCATGATCTTCGAAGCGCAGTATTTGGATTTGATGACACAATTGCGTCCAATCTTGCACAGCGTACAAAAATACGTCTGCATCGGTGGAGAAACCGAATGGGCAGAAAGCTATGATAGTTTCATCGCCAGCGGCAACAGCGACGGCCCACCGATACGCGCACGCGAAGAAGACATCGCCTGCCTGATCTACACCAGCGGCACCACTGGCCGTCCAAAAGGATGTATCTGGGGGCACCGCGAACTGCGCCAACTGGCACAGATCGATAACTGGTTGTCCAATATGGAACAAAATGATCGCGGCCTGATCGTCATGCCGATGTTCCATATCGGCGGTCTGGTCATCAGCCTGTCGCTACATTTCCGTGGCGCCTCAGTTTATTTGCATCGTCAGTTCGAACCAGTAGAAGTCGTGAAAGCCATTGCACGCGATCAATTGAGCTTCCTGCTACTGGCACCGACCATGGTACAGATGGTGCTGAACGAACCAAGTCTGGCCGACGTCGATACCAGCAGTGTACGCACTATCATGTATTCGGCAGCACCGATGCCACTGCAGGTACTGAAACAGGCAATCGACATCTTCAATTGCGGTTTCGTCAATCTGTATGGCCAGACTGAAATTTGCATGTTCTGCTTATCGCCGACCCAGCATCAGCCGGATGGCGATGAACGTCAGCGCAATCGTCTGACCTCCGTCGGCAATCCTTATCCCAATTTACGCGCCAAGATCATTGACGATGATGGCAACGAATGTGGGCCAAATATACCTGGAGAAATCGTTGCACGCAGCAGCGCCATGTTCCGTGGCTACTGGAACAACCATCCCGCCACTATCGCTACATTGCGCGATGGCTGGTGCCACACCGGCGATATGGGCAAGATCGATGAAGATGGTTTTCTGTACTTGGTCGACCGCAAGAAAGACATGATCATCTCCGGCGGCGAGAACATCTATTCGCGTGAAGTGGAAGAAGCGATTCTGCGTCACCCAGCCGTGTCCGAATGTGCCGTCATCGGCATTCCAGATGTGAAATGGGGTGAGTCAGTATGTGCGGTTATCACACTGAAGAGCGGGCAGGTAGTAACAGAAAAGGAAGTGATCGAACACACCCGCACTCAAATCGCCAGCTACAAAAAACCCAAGCGTGTGGTTACGGTAGATAGTCTGCCAAAGCTGGTTACCGGCAAGGTAAACAAGATCGTATTGCGTCAGGAATACGCGGTCGAGAAATAAAATAGACCATGCCGCCTTCATCTGAATGGCAGCATGGTCTACTTGCGAACGATCAAATAATCAGGACAGTTCTTTGTCTATAGCTCTCAGCAAGAGCTGGCTATTCGGCGCAACATCTGGTGCGAAACGAGCAACAACTTGGCCATCACGGCTAATCAAAAACTTTTCAAAATTCCACAACACATCGGACGGCTTCTCTTGCGTGAAACCGTATCCGGCCAGCTTTTCACGCAGCGCCGGCGAGTCTTCCTGCAACTTTGGTTGTGCTGCAGTCAGATAGCTATACAAGGGATGCTGATCTGACCCTTTCACTGAAATTTTCTCCGCCAGCGGGAACTTGACGCCAAAATTTCCTCGACAGAAATCAAGTATCTCGTTATTACTTCCTGGTTCTTGCTCGCCAAAATTATTGGCGGGAAAGCCTACTACTACCAATCCGGCTTCGCGCTTGTCTTCATATAATTTTTCGAGGCCGTCGTATTGCGGCGTCAAACCACATTTCGACGCGACATTGACCAGTAGCAAAACTTTTCCACGATACTCGGCCAGCGAGCTTTTATCACCGTTGATACGATGAAAAGGAATGTCATACAGTGATGCGCTCATCATGCTCCCCTGCTTAATTGAAAGCTGGTATGCAGCTCCGTCTGATCTGCATGCCGAAGTCGTATTATCGCCCGTGACGGGCAAGCTTATCCCATAAGCCATCACCACCATCTTTCAGTGCGCGACGACCGAGATATTCCGACCAGCTATGTTCACTACCCGCATCAGCACGCCACTGCCACAAGCGCCGTGTGAAATAGTGCAACTGATGTTCGTCGGTAACACCGATAGCGCCGAACACCTGATGAGCAATAGCCGTCGCACGTGTGGCTGCACTGCCGAGTCGCGTCTTGGCAACCGCCGCACCGAAGGTCACTTCCTCTACCGTGCCGCCATCTATCTGACGGCATGCATATAATCCCGCAACCTGTGCGGCAGCCGCATGGCCAGCCAGCTCGGCGATCATGTGCTGAATTGCCTGAAACTTACCGATCTGCTTGCCGAACTGGACGCGAGTATTACCGTATTCAATACAGAGGGAAAGAATGCGATCCAGCGCACCGGCCATCTGCACCACGCGCAAGACTGCAAGATGCGCTTGCAAGCCAAGCTCACCGACGGCGTCGGTTTCTCCCAATTGTTGCGGCGTCACACCTGAAAAACTTACACGCGCCATCGGAGTACGCTCGTAGGTCTGCACAGCATCAAGATGTACATCAGCACCACGTAGGAGGCACACATAATAACGATCATCTTTCTTGGCGATGCCGACTATGCCTTCGACCTGTCCGCCCCAAGCCAGCATGGGATCGCTTCCGCTCAGCTTGCCTGCGCCATCCAGTTCCCAGATAGCCGTAGAGATCGTCAAAGGTATTTGTGGAACGCCCAATCCCGCCTTCCCCAGCGCCCAAGCCGCAATCATAGTTTCACCCAAAGGGACAGGAGCAACATGACGGCCGCAGGTGCGCCAGGCTGATTCAATCTCGGACCACGACAATCCTGCGCCACCTGCAGCTTCCGGCACCAATGCCGAAGCAATATCCATGTCTGCAATTTCCTGCCATAGCGATGCTGCAAACTGTCCCTGTTCAGCTGCAGCCAGCACCTGTTGATTGACTTCTCTGGACAGCAAACGCTCCAGCTGTTCGGTCAGCATGTCGCTGATGTTCATGTCTTCGCTCATCGCAGTCCCAAGCCTTTCGCAATGATCCCACGTAATATTTCGCGCGTGCCGCCACGCAAGGAAAAAGTCGGTACGGTCTGAGTTAGAAAACCCATCAAATCACTCAACTTGTTATCAGGATCGATAGCCGATGGCGTATCCAATAATTCACGCACCAACTCTGGCATGCGCTGTTCATAGGTGTTGCCAATGTCCTTCACCAAGGCAGCCTCCTGTCCGGGCGAATGACCGGCTTCAAGCTGACCGAGTATGGACAACGACATTTCGCGCAGTACCACCATTTCGGCAATTGCTTCGCCAATGCGGCGCTCAGCCAAACGATCATCCTGTCCTGTTTTTTTCAATGTATCGATAGTCAGCGGCAACAAAGGGAAGCAACTCATGTAGCGATCCGGCTGACTGCGTTCGAATGCGAGTTCGGCAGTCGCCTGTGCCCAGCCTTCGCCTTCGCCACCAACCAGCATGTCATCAGGAACGAAGACATTATCGAAAGTCACTTCATTGAAATGTGCCTCACCAGTCAGATCGCGTATCGGTCGTACTTCGATGCCAGATGAGCGCATGTCGATCAGGAATTGCGACAAACCCTTGTGCTTTTCCGTTTCCGCCGGACCGCCAGTGCGGAACAGACCTATCATGAAATCGCATAAATGAGCGTTAGTGGTCCACACCTTGCGTCCATTCAAATGCCAGCCTCCATCTGCGCGCATGGCACGTGAACGCAACGAGGCCAGATCAGAACCGGAATCGGGTTCACTCAAGCCTATGCAAAATGCCGCCTTGCCTTGTGCAATCAATGGAAGAAAACGTGCGCGCTGTGCATCCGTTCCCATGCGTAGCAGCAAGGGACCGCTTTGTCGGTCGCCGAACCAATGCGCACCAACCGGTGCGCCGGCAGCCAGCATTTCCTCAACCATCACATAACGCTCCAGCCCCGAACGTTCATGGCCGCCATACTGCTTGGGCCACGTCATGCCTATCCAACCACGGCGTCCAACTTCAAGACTGAATTCACGATTGAATCCAGTCCAGGAATGGCCAATGTCACGACCTGACCAGGCAGTCGATGCATCTTTCAGAAAAGCGCGTACTTCGCGCCTCAGTGGTGCCAGCGACGCTGGTAGTTCCAGCGGTTGAAAATTGAACGGCGATGTCACGCTGCCTCCTTAAATGATATTGCGCTCACGCAGTCCAGCGATGGCGGCATGATCCAACCCCATCAAATCCTGCAGAATCTGATCGGTGTGTTCACCTATGGTCGGTGGTGCGCTGCGATAGCTGACAGGACTTGCCGACAAGCGCAAAGGGCTGGCAGCAGTGCGTATGGTGCCGTTAATTGGATGATGCATATTGACCACGGTGCCACGTTCCAGCGCATGCGGATCGCGTTCCAGATCTGGCATACCGTTAATCGGCCCGCAAGAAACCGTGCCGTCGTTAAACAATTTTTCCCACTCGGCTTTGCTCTTGCCTTTGAGTGCAGCAGTCAGCAAGTCCGCCAGCGCCTGACGATTGGCTACACGCGCACCGTTCTTGGCAAAGCGTGGATCCTCTATCCATTCAGCATGTCCGACCAGACGCGCCAGACGGCTGAACTCTCTATCATTGAAGGTTGCAATCAAGATGAAGCCATCGTCCACCGGATACACGCCGTAAGGCGCAGCACTAGGATGATCGTTGCCTGTACGTCCGAGCTCCTTGCCACTATTGAAGTAGGATGAAAAAGTATTCATCAGCGCGGACACTTGCGCATCGAACAGCGAGATATCGATATGCTGGCCCTCACCACTGACATTGCGATGATTCAGCGCAGCCAGAATACCGATGGCAGCATACAAACCACCGCATACATCAGCAATCGGCACACCAACGCGCGTAGGACCCGCACCAGACTCACCATCGCGCGGCCCCGTCACCGACATCACCCCGGCCATAGCCTGCACCAGATAGTCGTAACCTGAACGTCCGGCATACGGTCCAGTCTGACCGAAGCCGGTCACCGAGCAATAAATCAGACGCGGATTGATCTTGCGCAGTTCTTCATAATCGAGGCCGTATTTGGATAGCGTGCCAGTGCGGTAATTTTCCAGCAACACATCCGACTTCGCGGCCAAATCGCGGATCAATTGCGCGCCTTCGGTTTGTGCATAATCGATGGTCAGCGACAGCTTGTTACGGTTAACCGACTGACCGTAAGTAGATTCATCTTCTCTGTCCTCGCCCTTGTCGTCTTTCAACCAAGGTGGACCAAGACGACGGATATCATCGCCCTCGCCCTGCCGTTCTATCTTAATCACTTCAGCACCAAGATCGCCAAGTATCTGTCCTGCATACGGTCCCGCGATGACACGGGTCATGTCGAGCACACGAATACCGTCGAGTGCGCCTTTAGGTATGGTCGGCATATTCATACTGCAATCGTATAGCCACCGTTGACCGACATCACCTGACCGGTGATATACGAAGCACCTTCCGATAGCAGGAAGCACACTGGCACACACACTTCTTCCGGCGTGGCGAAACGCGCAAGTGGAATCTGGTTCATATACGTTTCCAGGAATCGTTCATCGCTGCGCACCTTCTCCGTCATCGCAGTCTCGACCATGCCAAAGCAAACCGCATTGGAGCGTATGTTGTACTTAGCCCATTCACGTGCAGCGGTCATTGCCATGCCGAACATGCCCGACTTGGCTGCTGAATAATTGATCTGGCCCAAGCTGCCGCGACGACCGGCATCCGAGGAAATGAAGACGATTGCACCTGGTCGCTTTTCACCTTCTTTGGCATTGGCGATCATTTGACGTCCGACTGCCTGCGTGAAATAAAAAGAACCGTTCAGATGTACATCGATCACTTGCTGCCATTGCTGCGCAGTCATTTTCTCTATCATCGCCGGACGACCGATGCCGGCATTATTGACCAAGCCATGCACCGCGCCGAATTTGGCAACCGTTTGCTCTACCGCACTGTGCGCAAACTGTTCGTCGGCGACGCTGCCAACCAAAGGTAGAAAGCTTGCACCCAGCGTGTCAGCAGCTTGCTGCATGCCCTCCGGATTCATATCAACACCAGCAACATTGGCACCCAACTCGATAGCAAGCTTGCTGATCGCCAGGCCAATTCCCTGACCGGCGCCGGTGACGAGTATCGTCCGGCCTTCTAATGACATTGGATTCATGAATTCTCTTTCTATTGATAAGTACTAGTGCTTGCGCTGATGCGACATTCGTCAGACGAGTTGCGCTTGCGGTTCAAACACGACAAATGGGAAGTCATCCTCTGTAACGATTCTGGCTTGCACTTCCATCCCGATACGGACGTCTTCAGGTGCAATGCCATCGATGCGTGTCATCATGCGCGGTCCCTCTTCCAGATCGACCAAAGCAACGTTGTAAAACGGCTGCGGCGGCTTGGCACGTACGATCGTGACTGAGTAAACCTTGCCACGACCACTGGCTGCTACCCATTCCAGATCAGTGTTTCCGCTACCCGGTTCGAGCACGCGTGGATAGAAAAAACAGTGTCCGCTGCTGCGGCTACGCAGCAACATGAAGCGTCCTTCTTGCAGGTGCGTTTTGAATTCAGCGTCGGGACAGAGATCCATATCGTTATTCCGTAAGGCAGTGAAGATAGAGCAACAACAAATTCGTCGGCGCAAGAGTCCCTGCACCTTCCGATATAACGGAAGGCGATCCAGATTGCTGTTGCTGAAATGTGCTAAGTGGTGATCGTGCTTAAGCGAAGAGCTTCATAACTTCACCATTAGTGACGGGCTTGCCATCACGATTCGACGGATCCTGACCACCCATATTCGCCACCGGACGTGTATCTACATGCGCAGCCTTCGCTCGCAATGCACCTACCGTGCACTCTGCCTTCGGCAGGAACTTGAACGGGTCGTAGCCAAATTCACGAATCGCGTTCTGATAGGTAATCTTGTCTATCGTTTCTTTCGACAAATGCTGGACTGTATTCCATAGTCTTTCCGGCGCATTCGGCCACAGAGAGTCTGAGTGCGGGTAGTCAGTTTCCCAGGTGATCTTGTCGACGTTCATGAATTGGGTGTTGTGCAAACCAAATACGTCGTCGATAAAGCAGGTGATGAAGTTGCGTTTGAATAGGTCGCTTGGGAGCATGCCGTCGAAGTTGCTGTTGGTCCAGGCTTTGTGGTGACCGTAGGTAAAGTCGGCACGTTCGAGCAAATATGGAATCCAGCCTATGCCACCTTCGGACAGCGCGATCTTGAGTGTCGGGAATTTCTTGAATACCGGTGAGAACAGCCAGTCTGTGGTGGCGTTGGCGATGTACATCGGCATGTTGACGATCCAGGTGTCGATCGGTGCGTCCAGTGAGGAGTATGGAACTTGGGCGCCGGAACCAATATGGATGCTGATGACGATGTTGTTGTCTTCCATGACGCGCCAGAGTGGGTCCCAGTGGTTGCTATGGACGCTAGGCAGGCCTTTGGCGACGGGGTTGTCGGGGAAGCTGATGGTGCGGCAGCCTTTGGCGGCGACACGTCTGGCTTCGGCAACGCAGGCGTCGATGTCCCACAGTGGCAGGATGGCGAGCGGGATAAAGCGGCCCGGTGCCGCACCACACCATTCGTCTATGTGCCAGTCGTTGTAGGCGCTGATGATTTTTTTGGTGAATTCCTTGTCGGTGGCTTGCAGGAAGAAGGTACCGGCGAAAGAAGGAAAGGTTGGGAAGTTGATTGAGGTCAGGACGCCGTTGACATTCATGTCGTCGATGCGGTCCTTGACCAGGTAGGTACCTTTACGAATCTGGCTGTAGGAAGCTGGCTCCATGCCGTATTCTTCAGGTGGTCGACCGACCACGGCGTTCAGACCAAAGTTGGGTACCGAGCGTCCTTCGTAGATCCATGAGTCTGAACCGCTGCGCATCGTGCTCATCTTCGGCGCGCGCAAAAAATCCGCTGCCGATAAATGCTGCTTGAACATGTCCGGTGGTTCGATCACGTGGTCATCCACGCTGATCAGTATCAGGTCATTCATTTCCATCGCTATCTCCTCGGGTTCTCTCATGTGCTTCGCTCATTCCGGCAATTAAGCCGAAAAACAGAAATCTATAAAACTGTTAATCAGTCAGTTTTTAAGACTTTGAACCGATTTTGACTCGGCGTCAAGTACGACAGCACTTCAACGACGCGTCATCAAACATTCTTGCGCCAGTGATGCCAACAAGACACCTTCGCGGCTATAGATACGGCCATTGGTCAACGCCCGACCGCCTTGCGCACTTGGGCTTTCGGTAGAAAACAGCAACCATTCGTCGGCACGGCCGAAACGATGCAGCCATAACGCATGGTTAAGGCTGGCGATATATAACTGTCCGTGCGCAAGACCTGCTGGCACATGCTGCGTTACAGCGGCACTATTGACCCAGTAGTCGCTCAAGTAGGCCAGCGCCGCAGCATGGATGACAGGATCGTCATTCAAACGCTGACGCAGCCTGACCCAGAACGACATTCTCGGTGCGCTGGAGCAATGATTCAGGTGCTGCTCTGGCGCAACGACTTTCAGTTCCAGGCAGGATTTTTCGAAAGAGCTCCAGTTGATTGCGACTCCGTCAGCCAACAGATTCCCCGTCGTATTCAATTCCGACATCGATTGCAATTCTTCCGGCCCGGGAACTGCATCAAATGCAGGTAGAACGTGTTCATAACCGTCTTCAGGTAACTGGAACGTCACGTTGGCATCGATCAGCAGACGCCCTTCTTGACGTGCGGTAACGCGTCGACTGGAAAAACGCTTCCCTTCCTGCAGTATCTCCGTGTGGTAATCAATGCCCCAATTCGACAACGCTCCTTGCATGAACAGAACGCGCAGCGCAGTCGGTGTGCGTCGGGCATCAACGCTACCTTGTGCTGCCATCAATGCCTGTCCCAGCAACTGGCCGCCGAATACGCGTCCATTGCGATTGTCCTCACAAAAACGGCTACGACTCAGGCCATCCTCGATGCGCTCCAGTGCAAGTAGCGTACTGAGATTAACGCCATCCCAGCGCTGCTGCAGTGCCCCAGTCATAACATATTGTGACGAATATGATTGGTCTGCCGACATTGTCTGACCTTCCAAAAAATTGTTTTATCGCTCGCGAAACACTTGTGAATACACCGACACACTGGGAAGTATTAGCAAAACGAGTTTGATCGTATGGCCGTAAAAAAGCGGAGCAGTCACTGACTGCTCCGCTACGGCTTTAGCCCAGGTTTCATCGTGATTACACGCGCTCCAAAATTGCAGCAATGCCCTGCCCACCGCCGATACACATCGTCACCAAGGCATAACGTCCACCGGTACGTTGCAACTCATAAGCCGCTTTGACAGCAATGATGGCACCAGTAGCACCAATTGGATGTCCGAGCGAAATACCGGAACCATTGGCATTTACCTTAAGCGGATCCAGGCCCAGCTCCTTGGTCACAGCACAAGCTTGTGCGGCAAATGCTTCGTTGGATTCGATAACATCCAGATCGCTGACTTTAAGACCTGCGCGTTCCAACGCCTTGCGTGTAGCCGGCACCGGACCAATACCCATGTACTTTGGATCAACACCCACATGGGCATAACTGACCAGACGCGCCAGTGGCTTTAGACCACGCTGTCGTGCCACACCAGCTTCCATCAATACCAGTGCGGCTGCACCGTCATTGATACCTGAAGCATTACCTGCCGTCACGGTGCCACCGGTTTTCTGAAATGCCGTGCGCATATGCGCCAATTCCTCGACCGTTGTTTCACCGCGTACATGTTCGTCTGTATCGAAGACCACCGGCCCTTTGCGTGACTCCGATGTGATCGGCAGGATTTGATCCTTGAAGTAGCCGTTGGCGATCGCCAACGCAGCGCGACGATGCGATTCCGCTGCCAGAATGTCTTGCGCTTCACGACTGACACCATAACGTTCAGCAACATTTTCTGCCGTCACACCCATGTGAATAGCATTGAATGGATCGTGCAGCGCACCCAGCAACATGTCGACCAGCTTGCTGTCGCCCATGCGCGTGCCCCAGCGTAAGGCCTGTGACAGATGCGGTGCACGACTCATGCTTTCAGCACCACCACCAATCGCGATATCAGCATCTCCCAGCAAAATGCTTTGTGCCGCTGACACAACCGCCTGCAAACCTGAACCGCACAGACGATTGAGCGTTAGCGCAGGTGTGTGTTCAGACACGCCACCGTTGATTGCCGCTACACGCGACAGATACATGTCCTTGGCTTCCGTATGAACAACATTACCGAAGACCACATGCCCAACCTCATCACCACCAACGCCAGCACGACGTAACGATTCCCGTACTACCAGAGCACCTAATTCGCTCGGCGAATAATCTTTCAGCCCGCCGCCGAAATCACCAATAGCAGTGCGAACACCGCTGACTATGACAACTTCACGTCCCATTACATTCTCCCGTTTACCGTTACGACACTGGATACTGATTGAATACTCGCTGGACCTTCATTTACCTGACATCCGTGACGTCAGGCACTGCCGTTGTTATAGCTGCTCTACCAGTTGTGGAATTTCCTGGAATAAATCACCGACAAGCCCATAGTCAGCCACCTGGAAAATCGGAGCTTCCGGATCCTTATTGATCGCAACAATGATCTTGGAATCCTTCATACCGGCCAGATGCTGAATTGCACCAGAGATACCGACTGCAAAATACAATTGTGGTGCGACGATCTTACCTGTTTGGCCGACCTGATAATCATTCGGCACGAAGCCTGCATCAACCGCCGCGCGCGAAGCACCGAGTGCGGCACCAAGCTTGTCGGCCAGTGGTTCCAGAACAGCACGATAATTATCACCACTACCAAGGCCCCGACCACCGGAAACAATAATCTTTGCAGCGCTTAGTTCAGGACGATCCAATTTGGTAACTTCTCGCGACACAAAGCGTGCCTTACCGGCATCCTCAGTGATAGCAACTCCGACTATTTCAGCATTACCACCTGCTTCTGGCGCTGCGTTGAAAGCCGCAGTTCGAACAGTCAACACTTTCACAGCATCACTGCTTTGAACAGTTGCAATAGCATTGCCCGCATAGATAGGCCGTTCAAACGTATCCGCACTGACGACTGCTGAAATCTCTGATATCTGCGATGCATCCAACTGCGCTGCTACACGTGGCATGACGCTTTTGCCGATTGCGGTCGCCGCAGCAACAAGATGGGTATATCCCGAGGCCAACGCCAGAATCTGTGCCGCCAGATTTTCCGGCAAGCCATCTTTCAACTGCACTGAGTCAGCTAACAGCACTTTACTGACGCCTGCGATCGCAGCGGCTTGCTTTGCCACTGCCTCACAACCGTGGCCAGCGACTAGAACGTGAATCTCACCAGCGCAAGCCAGCGCGGCTGTGATCGTGTTGAGCGTCGCGCCGCCGAGTTGCGCGTTGTTGTGTTCGGCAATGACGAGTGCGGCCATATTTAAATTACCTTCGCTTCTGTCTTGAGTTTTTGAATGAGTTCGGCAACGTCCTTCACCATCTCGCCCGCCTTACGTGTTGCAGGTTCGCTCACCTTGATGGTTTTCAAGCGCGGTGTTACATCGACACCCAGACTTTCTGGAGTGACGATGTCCAATTGCTTTTTCTTGGCTTTCATGATGTTGGGCAAGGTCACGTAGCGTGGTGTATTCAAACGCAGATCTGTCGTCACAACCGCAGGCAACTCAAAAGAGACTGTCTGCAAACCGCCATCGATCTCGCAGATAACTGATGCAACATTGCCACTGATTTCCAGCTTTGACGCAAACGTAGCCTGCGGCCACTTAGTCAGCGACGCCAGCATTTGACCAACTTGATTGGCATCATCGTCGATGGCTTGTTTTCCCAAGATCGCCAATTGCGGCTGTTCCTTATCGCATACTGCCTTAAGCAATTTTGCAACTGCCAGCGCTTGCAGTTCAACGTCGCTCTCGATCAGAATTGCACGATCGCCCCCCATTGCCAGCGCTACACGCAAGGTTTCCTGGCAAGCTGCCGGACCTGCGGACACCACGACGACCTCCTGCACTAATCCTTGTTCCTTCAGTCGGATTGCTTCTTCCACTGCAATTTCATCAAATGGATTCATCGACATTTTGACGTTGGCGATATCGACACCGCTCCCATCCGACTTGACACGGACCTTGACGTTGTAATCAACAACTCGCTTCACTGCTACAAGTGCTTTCATATGGACTCCTCAAGCCTGGTGACGTCTGACATACCCAACTGAAACTGAAATATCTCTTGGGGTAATTCTTATAACTGACTATATATCAGTTTTTAAGTTTTCTCAACACTGGCAAACATAAAAGCATCCAGAGTTTGATTACACGAATGAAAACAACACATCTCATGAATAGTTAGCAACACTGTTCCAAACGAGGGCTTTTTTGCATAAGGAGAGTTATCAGTTAATAACTAATGTATTATCAGTTATTAACTGATGGAAGTTTACAGCCTATGAGTGACAGTAAAAACAACAAAACAAAAAGGGAGTAAGAGCATCATGCGCAATGTTCTTGTCATTGGAGCATCAGGAGACGTAGGACGCGGGATTACCAGTGTTTTACTAGAAGCCGGATGGAACGTCATTGCCTCTGCTCGCACGTCATCCCGACTGGAAGAACTACGTGCGGCATTCGCGTCAAATCGTTTAAAGCTGATTCAAGGGGATATTTCTACGGAACAGGGAACGCGTCGACTTTGGCAGGATGCATCTGCAACAGTCGGCAGCATAAATGCCGTGATCGTTGCCGCGAGTGCTCCCGCAAGTGAGTGTCCACTATTTAGCTGGAATGAAGATGCGCTGCTTCAGCTCATGCGAGACAATGTCATCACCCACTTTAATGCAGCTAAATGTCTCATCCCAGAACTAATATCTGGAGGAACCTTCATCGGAATAGGTGGGGGTATGGCTGATTTTATAGCGCCTAATTCGGCTCATATCTCAATGTGCCAAGCATCGCTACGAATGATGTATCAGTCGCTCGATATGGAATGCAGGGGTAAGAATCTCATCATCAAAGAATTGATGATCATGTCTATGGTGAATGGCCACAGTCGCCAGCACATCGCAGAACCAAACTGGATAACAGACCTGGAAATAGGAAGGCACGTATTAGAAATACTGCAGTCGCCTCAGAACTTTCCCGATACCATTTTGAAATTAAAACCGAGTCGAAAAGCGAAAAATATCGCTTAAAGAGACGCTACGAGTATCGCACTAGAGTAGCTCACGACAGCTACGTTGACTCAGCTAGTCAATTTGATAGAAAAATCAATGCCAACTTCACTCCAGCATTCTTTTTCTTTATCCATCCAGTAAGAAACCGTCGGATGGCCAGTCACCCATTCCTTACCGATTTCCAGCTCTATCCGGTTTTTCATTTTCAGACGCACCTCGTCAATACCGATATTAAGACGCGCATGCATGAACATCACCGCCAAACGCAAAGCCAATACCGCCTTGGCAAAATTGGCGTCAGACAAACTGTCCGCCACTTTACGTAAATTGCCTTTTTGCGCCAATACCAGACGACTCATCACGCGTTGCTCACGCGTGGTAAAACCCGGTAAATCGGCATTCTCTATCATGTAAGCCGCATGCTTGTGATAGCCGCTATGCGACACCATCAAGCCGACTTCATGCAACAAGGCGCCCCAGTACAGCAGCTTGGCGTAAGTCTCATCGCTAGGCTTGAGCAAGGTCAAAATTGCGCTCGCTACTTGTGCCGCGCGTTCTGCACGCGCTTCATCCACTTTAAAACGCTGCAGAAAATCGCGTGCCGATTCGTCTCGGCGGTCGCGCTTGGTCGCACGCAAATGCAAATCCCACAGTACGCCCATGCGCAGGCCAGCTTCGATCGGTTTGACTTCCTTGATACCAAATTCCTGCATCAGCGCAATCAGTATGGCCAGACCGCTGGTAATGCTCGCAGCGCGATCGCTTTTCATTCCGATCAAATCGATCTTGCTCGCGTGACCAAACTGAATCAAACGACGTTTAAGCGCCTCCAGGCTTTTAAGCGTCAGCAAGCCATCACCCAAACCATTCTTGCCAACTGCATCGGCAATTGCACGCATGGTGCCAGACGAGCCATACGCATTCGACCACAAATCAGATTTGTATAAAGGCACAGCATCTTCAAAACGCGAACGAGCAGAAAGAATCGCTGCATCAAATGCAGCTGCCTCAATCACGCCATTGGGGAAGAACGTCAGACTTTGTGGCACGGTACCGATGCTGAACGATTCCACCTGCTCTATCTTCGGCCCCTTGCCCAGTATCAGCTCAGTCGAACCACCACCGATATCCAGCACCAGACGACGTTCATTTTGCGAGAGCGTACTGGCCACGCCCATATAAATCAGGCGGCCTTCTTCTTCGCCGGAAATGATCTCAATCGGATAGCCAATTGCGGCCTCAGCGGCAGGCAGAAAGACTGCGGCATTCTTCGCGATACGTATCGTATTGGTCGCCACCACGCGCACGGCGTTCAGCGGATAAGTACTTAAAATTGAATTGAAGCGCCCGAGCGATTCGATCGCGCTTTCCATTGCTGCTGCAGTGAGATTGCCTTTGCTGTCCAAGCCAGCACCAAGGCGTATCGGGTCGCGCGCGCTCTTGATGATGCGTATCGTGTCGCCATCATGGCGCCCGATATGCAGGCGAAAACTATTGGAGCCTAGATCTACTGCTGCAAACATTCCATCCTCTCGATCACGCACCAGTTTCGTAGCTTGAACTGTGCAGTGGCATCATGCGATTTCGCGTGAAAAGCTCGTGACGATAAGCCCGCATTATTACCGCGTCATGACAATTCTCACCTGCAAGATTGCCATCGCCCTTCGCATTTCCACGCACATAAAAAAATTGCGCATCGTAAATGCGCAAATTGTTTATACCATTTCCAAATACTGATCGACAAGAAAGATTTGAAGGTAGGAATGAATCTCCGGTTTTAACCGAATTTTCTGACTGCATCGAGCGCAAGTCCTGCGCCTATGCTGCCAAATAAGTCACCTTCCACACGCCGCGCTTCAGGCAACAGGGAACTGATTTTTTCACGCAACAAATTCACGCCACTCGATCCGCCGGTAAACACAACGGTATCCACATCACTGGCCTCGATACCCGCATCGTTAAGCAGACTAGCTACCGTGCCTTCGATAGTTGAAACCATCTTGCCAATTGCATCGTCAAACTCATCACGGCGCAAGGTCAAGGTCTGACGGGGAGATAGACGATCCAGCAACAGTTCTGTTTCCAGCTCTGACGACAATGCAATCTTGCCCTCTTCTGCCTTCAATGCCAGCCAGTGACCTGAGCGATTTTCAATCAAATCCAAAAGGCTATCGAGTTTGTCCTTTTCTCGGGCATCACGATAGATATCCTTGATCTGCAACCAGGTCTTCTGCGTATAAGCCAGGTTGATCGTGTGCCAGGTAGCAAGATTGAAGTAATAGCTGGATGGCACTTCCGCATTGTTATTCAAGCGACTGCCGAGGCCGAGCAAAGGCATGATGCTGGTCAAACTTAAATATTTATCGAAATCGGTACCGCCGATATGCACACCACCAGTCGCCAGAATGTCGTCGCGTCTATCGACTTTTTTCGCGCGCTCAGGTGACAGTCGTACCAGCGAAAAATCTGAAGTACCACCACCGATATCGGCGATTAATACCAGTTCTTCTTTTGTGATCTGCGATTCGTAATCGAAAGCTGCTGCAATCGGTTCAAATTGAAAATCAATGTCCTTGAAACCGACGGATTGCGCGATTTCATACAAGGTATCTTCAGCGAGAATATCGGCTTCTTCATTACCGTCGACAAAGAACACCGGACGGCCGAGAACAACACTGCTGAATTCACGCCCTGCCGCTTTTTCTGCGCGATGCTTCAACTCGCCGATAAATTGTGTCAGCAAGGTACGAAACGGCAAGGCCTTGCCCATCACCTCGGTCTGATCATCGATCAAGCTGGTGCCGAGCATGCTCTTCAACGAGCGCATCAAGCGACCTTCATAACCTTGCAGGTAATTGGTCAATGCAGCACGACCGTAATAGACCTGCTCTTCATCCGCATTGAAGAAAACAACGGACGGCAATGTAACTTTGCCATCTTCCAGTTGCAGTAATGCCGAGGTGCCGGGACGGCTCCAGCCGACTGTCGAATTCGACGTCCCAAAATCGACGCCGCACGCGTTTGTCATGGAAAAACCTCTGAAAATGAAATGGGCCACGATGATAAGTCATAGACCGCAGGATGTGTGTATTTTCTCGTCTGTACGCTGCAATACGATGTTGTCATACGCTCATTAAATATCAGCCTTTCAAGCAGCAATACTCAACAACCAGCCTATTGCACCGCAAGCAATGACGACCAACCAAGGCGGCAATTTCCAGAACATCAGAGCGACAAGTGCAACAAGTGCCAAACCGAAATCTGCCAGCGTGAATATCGCGCTGGTCCACACTGGTTGATACAACGCTGCCAGCAGCAAACCGACGACAGCAGCATTGACACCAGCGAACGCCGCCTGAATACGCACGCTGCTACGTAATTGTTCCCAGAAAGGCAACGCACCGGCCACTAGCAAAAACGACGGCACGAAAATGGCGAGCAAACACACAGCAGCACCGATCCAGCCATTAGGTGCCAGATTCATCGATGCACCAAGAAAAGCAGCGAAGGTAAACAATGGTCCCGGCACTGCCTGCGTCATGCCATAACCCGCCAGAAAAGTTTCATTTGATACCCAGCCATTCGGCACTGTCGCGGCTTGCAGCAAGGGCAAGACAACATGACCGCCACCAAAGACTAATGAACCTGCCCGGTAAAAAGCATTAATGATGGCCAATGTCTGATTGCTCCACACTTGCGCAGCTATAGGCAAGCCAATCAGCAAAACCAAAAAGGTAATAATTAGCGCTACACCCACGCGTCGACTGAGCGGAATTGAAAGTGGCTCATGCAGCAAGTCCTTAGCTGGTTTGAACAACAACAATCCCGTAAGGCCGGCAAGCACAATCACACCAATCTGGCTCCAGGCATTCGGCAACATGAGCACAATGGCTGCCGATATTAAGGCGATGAAAATTCTGGGAATATCGGTACACAGATTACGCGCCATGCCCCACACCGCTTGCGCGACAACAGCGACGGCCACCACTTTCAAACCGTGCAGTACACCGACGGGAAATGTACTGCCCAAGGCAGATAAGCCCAGCGCAAATAAAACCAGCAGCATCGCCGACGGCAAAGTGAATCCTGCCCAAGCGGCCAGCGCACCAGAAAACCCAGCACGCGACAAGCCAAGCGCCATGCCAACCTGGCTGCTGGCTGGACCTGGTAGAAATTGACACAAGGCGACCAGATCGGCGTAACTACGCTCACTGAGCCAACGCCTACGCGTGACAAATTCATCACGGAAGTAGCCCAGATGCGCGATAGGGCCGCCGAATGACGTCAGCCCCAAACGCAAAAAGATCAGAAACACCATCCAGGCGCGGCCAAAACTACTCTGCTCCATGTCACTTTCCGTGGGCAACATCTGTTGTTGCACTCAAAATATAAACAAACATACTAATCGAGTTTGCCTGAAGGACAATTTGTCCTGTCATGAAGAAGCCTCAAATACGATGCGCTGCAACTTGATAACGTCACTTTTCTGGAAACACATATCCATCAACAACTCACGGAACCAAATCGTGCGAAATAGCTCGCCTGTTCAAGAATCGATAATGAGGATTACAATCAATCGTCGTTCTCTACAACGCTGTCTGCACCACATGGGTACTCAATCGCCAACGATAAAGGAGACACATCATGGTTAACGTCGGATTGCAAGTTCGCCTGGAAGCAAAACCAGGCAAGGAAAAAGAGCTGGAAGAATTTCTGCGTGCTCAACTGCCTTATGCACTAGGTGAACCGGCAACAGTTGCCTGGTTTGCAATCAAATTGAATGCCAATACCTTCGGCATCTTCGACGCCTTCGTCAACGAATCGGGTCAGCAAGCGCATCTCGATGGCGCAATTGCCAAAGCATTAGGCGAAGTCGCTGCAGATTTGCTGGCAAAACCTCCCGTCATTGAAAAGCTGACCGTGCTAGTTGCCAAATTACCCGGCAGCGGTGAAGTGCCTGATTCTCTCGGCTGATTCTGGGTGCTGGCCCTTTACGTATCAGCATCGTAAAATACCGGCTTACGGAGGATTTATGAATACGAGTTGGGGTAGCGAAGAGGATATGGAAATCGATGACGAGCTGATGCCCGATATCGAACATCTGATCCCATCCAGACAGCGCAATAGCGGCGATATCGGTACGCTGGATTTCTACGACAGACAAGATCGCATGGCGCGAGAAATCGCCGACAAACCACGCTGATGCACAAGGCAGACTGTGGCACGCAATATAATGCGCGCCACAGTCCTGCCAACTCCACATCGAGGTTTATGACAGCCAACCTTCATCGATGATGAATGCTTCTCTTGTCATTCAAGTGTTGCCTTCTTGCGGCACACCGCACGCTACCGTCCCCATCACGCACAAGCTTAATCGAGGAATCGCCCATGCCACCTATCGTGCAACCGTTCTTTGATGCAGAAACAGGAACCGTCAGCTACGTGGTGTACGAAGCACGCGGATCAGCCTGCGCCATCATCGATTCGGTACTCGATTACGATCCCAAGTCAGGTCACACCAGCACTACCTCTGCCGACAAGCTGATCAACTTCATTCAAGAACAGAAACTGATCGTCGAATGGATATTGGAGACGCATGCACATGCAGACCATCTATCCGCTGCGCCTTATATCAAAAATCATTTAGGTGGCAAGATTGCCATCGGCCAGATGATCACCAAGGTACAACGCGTCTTTGATGACATCTTCAATCTGGAAGATTCATTCAAATTCGATGGTTCGCAATTCGATTACTTGTTTCATGAAGACGAAGAATTCCACATTGGCAATCTGACTGCCAAGGCGCTGTATGTGCCGGGCCATACGCCTGCCGATATGGCCTATCACATTGGCGACGCCATTTTTGTCGGTGATACCTTGTTCATGCCGGATGCCGGCACCGCACGCTGCGACTTCCCCGGTGGCGATGCACATACGATGTATCAATCAGTACAAAAAATCCTCAGCTTTCCCGACACAACACGCTTGTTCATGTGTCATGACTATCCGCCCAATGGCCGCGCTCCCGCTTGGGAAAGCACGGTCGCCCAACAGCGCACCACAAACATCCATATACGCAAAGACATAGACGAAGACGATTTCGTCGCCATGCGCACCGCACGCGATAAAACACTGGGCATGCCCACACTCATTTTGCCGGCAATTCAAATCAATATCCGCGCCGGCAATATGCCTCCAGCCGATGACAACGGTGTGCGCTATCTAAAAATCCCACTCAATACACTAGCAAGCTGACAACCTTTCCCTCATAGGGAATTGCACCACTCAGGTGCAAAAATAAGCAATTCAGATGGCACCATTATTGCTTCATGGAAAGTAGGCATTTGCCTGAGCGATACGCTTGCACCACCCAGAGGCTGGGAAAACTGGGTGACGTTCGTGATTTAAAATACTGCATCCAATCATGTTGCTCTCCATGCCATCCCATCCTGCCGATCCAACCTTGCAAGCGCGCTTGCTGGGTACCCTACTTGCCAATTTAGAAGGCATGGTCTATCGATGCCGCCTGGATGAACACTGGACCATGGAATTCGTCAGCGAAGGATGCTTGGCACTGACGGGTTATACCGAAGAAGATATTCTGTTCAACAGCCGCATCTCCTACGACCAGATCACACATCCGGATGACCGCCAGCATGTGCACGAGACCGTTCTGGAAGCAGTCAGAAATAACCGGCGCTTCGACATCGAATATCGCATCGTGCGTGCCGATGGCACGATTCGGCATGTCTGGGAACGTGGTACCAACATCACTCACGACAGTGAATCACGCGACATTCTGGAAGGTTTTATCCAGGACATAACCGAACGCAAGCAAGCGGATGAGGCCTTGCGCGAAGCAGAACGACGCTATCGCAGCATCTTTGAAAACGCGATCGAAGGCATTTATCAGTCAACCCCCAACGACGGTTATCTTGCGGTCAACCCTGCGCTCGCGCGCATGTATGGTTACGATACGCCGCAGGAGTTGATCTCCACACTGCGCGACATTGATCATCAGGTTTATGTCGATCCGCAACGCCGTACCGAATTCATGCGCCTGATGGCCAAGCATGGTGTTGTGACCAATTTTGAATCTCGCGTGCATAGACGCAATGGCGACGTGATCTGGATTTCAGAAAACGCCCGCGCCGTCCATAACAGCGCGGGTACCCTGCTCTTCTTTGAAGGCACGGTAGAAGCCATCACCGAGCGAAAACTGCATGAAGCGGAAATTCAATTCCAGGCAACACACGATGCACTCACCGGCCTACCAAATAGAACGCTGCTCTACGATCGCATGCAACAAGCGGTCTTGCATTCCGCGCGCTATGGCAATCTGACTGCAATTGCCTTCCTCGATCTGGATCAATTCAAATTCATCAATGACAGCCTTGGTCATCAAGTCGGTGATGAGTTATTGCGCATTACCGCACATCGCCTGACTTCCTGTCTGCGCGAAAGCGATACCGTGGCACGTCAAGGCGGCGATGAATTCGTCCTCTTGCTCACTGACCAGCCGAGTGAGGAAGCGATTTCGCACACCATGCAACGCGTGTTGCATGAAGTGGCGCAACCATGGAAAGCCAATGATCTGGAATTCCAAATTACTTGCAGCATAGGCGTCACACTCTGCCCCGACGATGGTCGCGATGTGGAGACACTGTTGAAGAATGCCGATTCCGCGATGTACAAGGCCAAGGATTTGGGCCGCAATAACTTCCAGTACTTCTCGGCAGAAATGAACAATTCCGTCACCGACAGGCTGGAATTACTAAACCACTTGCGCCAGGCCATTTCTAACGAAAACTTTGTATTGCACTACCAATCCAAAGTCAGCCTCGCCACACACAAAATCATCGGTGTAGAGGCTTTGATACGCTGGAACAGCGCACACTCCGGCATGATTTCGCCAGCCAGTTTTATTCCGCTAGCGGAAGAAACCGGCTTGATTATTCCATTAGGTGAATGGGTCTTGCGTACAGCCTGCCGCCAGAATCGCGCGTGGCAAAAAGCCGGCTATCCGCCAATTCCGATTTCGGTCAACCTGTCGCCACGCCAGCTAGCGCGAGGCGATATCGTTGAAATGGTGGAGCGCATCCTGACCGAAACCGATCTGGAACCGCAGTATCTGGAACTGGAAATTACAGAAAGCGTGATGACCACCGATGTCGAGAAATCGTTTGCCATGCTGACGCAGCTACGTGCGCTCGGCGTGAAAATTTCGCTGGATGATTTTGGTACCGGATATTCCAGCCTGAGTTATCTGAAACGCTTTCCGGTCGATACTTTGAAGATAGATCAATCCTTCGTGCGCGACATCGCAACCGATCAGGACAGCGCCGCCATCGTCAAAGCCATCATTTCACTGGGGCGGAATTTGAATCTGACCGTGCTGGCAGAAGGTATAGAAACCGAAGACCAATTCCAGTTCTTACTGGAAAACGGCTGTAACGAAGGTCAGGGATATTTGATGAGCAAGCCTATTCCGAACAAAAACTTTCTGGATTTGTTGAAGAAATAAGCTGCTCTGTTTGAATAAGCTGTTGTTGCTGCAATTAGAAGCTCAAGCGCTTCACACCATCGGCAGTTCCCAGCAAGCCAACATTCGCGCCACGTCGTGCAAACAAGCCCACCGTCACTACGCCGACGATATCGTTGATCTGCGCTTCAAGCTCTGCGGGATTCTGTATCTGCAAACCCAGCACATCAATGATGTAACAGCCGTTATCAGTCACCACTGGCTTGCCATCCTTCACACGCAAGCGCGGCTCACCACCGAGCGCAGCCAGTTTACGCGCAACAACTGCTTGTGCCATCGGAATCACTTCTACCGGCAACGGGAAGTTACCCAGCTTATCCACCAGCTTGGAACCATCAGCGATACAAACAAATTGTTTGGCAACTGAAGCAACGATTTTTTCGCGTGTCAATGCCGCACCGCCGCCCTTGACCATCGCACCATCTGATGTAATTTCATCCGCGCCATCGATATATACCGACATCGAGTCGATATCGTTCAAATCAAAAATGGTAATGCCATGCGCACGCAAACGCTCTGCCGTCGCCTCGGACGATGCAACCGCACCCTTGATGCGATCCTTGATCTTGCCCAACTCGTCTATGAAGAAATTGGCCGTAGAACCCGTGCCGACGCCGATAATTTCGCCTGTCACTACATAATCGATGGCAGCGCGGGCGACTGCTTGCTTCATTTCGTCTTGGGTCATGGCTATACACAGAAAAAGGAATTTGGAAGTCCGCTATTTTAACGGATGCCCGCATCAGCATCCCGTCTACACGGTAAAAATGACTATATCGTTGCCTTCATATCAAGCTTTTTCGTCCACATGCTCTTCCAAGGTCTCGAAAAGCGCGATTTGCAAGCTGGAATGCCAGCGTACAAAAGTCTTCCACAGTACAGCCGTCAATATCGCGGCTGCAACCAGCAGTACGATCAGCACATTGGTCGGCGGCAGTATGCTCGCGCTCAATAAGCCTATCAAAAGAAGAATCCCAATTATCGATAGCGCCGGAATCACCTCGGCAATCACGCGACGCAAGCCATGTACAAACTTGCCGCCATCGCCAATGATGATCTCCGCCAGCAGCAAGCTCAATGCATTCAATTTGCGATAAGTCGCAATCAAGAACGGTAAAGAAACGGCTAATGCACCGCCAAATACAATGGCTTTTTGAATATGTTCATCAGCAATCGATGAAGCCAGACTTTTTTCAATCGCCCCAAAGATATAAATCCCAGCCAGAAAGACCGCAGCCGTCATCGCGCAATTGACGATTACTTGCGCCACTATGCGCATCACTATCTTGGCCAGCATCGCGCGGTCGCCTTCAAGTTGATTGCTTTGCAGCCACGACGTATAACGATTGGCGACGCGACTGATATTACTCGGCATGGCCGATGCCGCACGCTGCGATAAAGGATCAGCCAGCTTGATTAAATACGGCGTCAACAAGGTCGTCACAGCCGAGACCGCCACGACTATCGGATACAGGAAATCGCTGGTGACCTGCAAGGTCAAACCAAGCGATGCAATGATGAAAGAGAACTCTCCAATCTGCGACAAACCCATACCAACACGCAGCGAAGTCTTGCCATCGTTACCGGCAACAAAGGTACCGAGTCCGCAGGCAAATACCTTACCGAGGACAACCGCGACCGTGATCAAGGCAATCGGCAATGCATACGTTACCAACACAGTAGGATTGAACAACAAACCCACACCGACGAAGAACAAGGCACTGAACATATCGCGGATAGGTGCAATCAAGCGCTCAATCAAATGCAACTGCCGCGCCTCTGCCATGATCGCGCCTATCATGAAGGCACCCAACGCAATGCTGTATTCCAATTGCAAAACCAGCAGACAGAAACCGAAACACAAACCCAGCACCGTGATCAGGAAAACTTCATTACTCTTGAACTTCGCTACATAAGCCAACAAGCGCGGCACCATCAACAAGCCCAGCACCAGTGCCACGATCATGAAAAGTGATAGCTTGCCGACAGTAACGAACACGTCGCCGGCATCGACCGAACCATTCATTGCGATACCAGACAACAGCGCAATCATGCCGATGGCCAGAATGTCTTCCACGATCAGAATGCCAAAAATAAGCTGAGCAAAACGCTCATTCTTCATTCCCAACTCATCCAGCGCCTTGACGATAATCGTCGTCGAAGAAATCGCCAGCATCGCACCAAGGAACAGCGAATCCATCGTATTCCATTTGAAGTACTGCCCGATTTCATAACCTATCCAGGTCATCAGAACGATTTCCCCAAATGCCGCGATGAAAGCAGTCACACCGACGCTACTCAGTTTTTTCAGATTGAATTCAAGGCCAAGAGAAAACATCAAGAACACGACACCAAGCTCAGCCACGATCTTGATCGTCCTGTCGTCGTGAATCAGTTCAAAAGGTGGTGTATGCGGGCCTATGATCACGCCAGCAAGAATGTAGCCAAGGACGACAGGCTGTTTGAAATGATGGAACAAAATCGTGACTATGCCGGCGATCAGCATGATCACTGCCAGATCCTGAATGAATTCAGCTCCATGCATAGGGTGGCCCCGGATTGTTTTTATTGACGACGGATGGGCGTGGAACGTACAGCTGATGGTTAAACCTTACACATAGATGAAAGATGTGTCTATGCTGGATTTTAGGGAGATTTTCTTCTTTTTATTGCTGATGCTGTTCTCTCTCCTTGGAGAGTTGGATTGCCGGGGGTAGCCCGGCAGCTACTCACTTTTCTTACTTCGCCAAGAAAAGTAAGCAAAAGAAGGCGACCGCGAAGCCGCTGCCCGCTAAAGCGGGTACCCAAGGCAAGCCATCATCAGTCGAGGGCGCAAACCAACTCGCTACGCTCAAACATGTTTGCGCCCGTACTCCGCCAGACGATGGCTTGTCTTGGCAACGTCACATGCGGAACGACAACAGCCTTGTAAATTCAAACTAGATAGATGACTCAAAGAGGCTGTAGAAGTAAGTCCGCTCTGACGCTGCCGTTTGTGTGGGGCAGAAAATGGATAAAGAAGTGAACGTTGTCTGAGCGTTAGCGAGTTTCGTTCACTTCCCATTTTTTGTTCTGCGCAAACGGGAACCCGAAGGGCAGCGGCTCCGCGGTCGCCTTTCTTTGCTTACTTTCTTTGGCGAAGCAAAGAAAGTGAGTAGCCGCCGGGCTACCCCCGGCATGCTGAGCCAACTCGAAGAAAGAACCACATCAACAAAAACAAACCAAAATCAAACACCAATAAAAAAGCCGCTCAAAGCGGCCTCTTTATCAAAACACCCTAAACATCACCTCAACCCAGAAGCCGCCTTCGCCAAGGCCTCAACCCTCGCCCAATCCCCAGCCGCCAACGCATCCTTAGGCGTCAACCAAGACCCACCCACACACGCGACATTTTTACATGCAAGGAACTGCGCCGCAGTCTCCTGCGAAATCCCACCCGTCGGGCAAAACAACACATCCGGCAACGGCCCAGCAATCGCATTCAGCATCCCGACGCCACCAGCCGGCACAGCAGGAAACAACTTCAATTGATGAAAACCGACTTCACGTGCCGACATTACTTCCGACGGTGTCATCACGCCCGGCAACAAAGGCAAACCACTAGAACGTGAACCTTCGATCAACTCCATCGTCAATCCCGGCGAAACACCAAAAACCGCACCAGCATCACGTGCGGCCACAAAATCTTCACGTCGCGTCAAAGTCCCCACACCAAGAATAGCTTCCGGCACTTGTTCTGCAATTGCGCGGATCGCAGCCAAACCGTGCTGCGTACGCAAAGTCACTTCCAATACGCGTATGCCGCCTGCAACCAGCGCACGCGCCAGCGGCACTGCATGCTTCAAATCATCGATGGCAATGACCGGGATGACCGGCGAGGCACGCATTATTTCCAGCAGATTCATGTCAGTTTCCTATTGGGCGCTCAATCAAACTATCTTCATCGACAAACGGTTCATCGTCCGGCACTGCAAGCGTATTGCTCGTTTTGTCCTCGTCAGTTTCCAACAAAGGTGGTGGCAGACCAAAGGTTGTTGCCCCTTCCTCTGCAGCACTTACTGAGTGACGGAACATCGCAAACAACTCACGTCCCATACCGATTTCGTTTTGCGATAGGTCAGCCGGTTCTGCACCGCGAGCCACCCATTCTGCTTCAGGCACAAGCGCTTGCAGCACGCCGGTTTCCGCATTCAATTGAATGATGTCACCAGTACGCACACGTCCCAATGGACCGCCAGCCAATACTTCCGGCGATACATGAATGGCTGCCGGCACTTTGCCCGAAGCACCAGACATGCGACCGTCGGTAACCAAGGCGACATGGCGTCCCGCATCCTGCAAACTGCCTAACGCTGGTGTCAGCGCATGCAATTCCGGCATACCGTTCGCGCGTGGGCCTTGATGGCGCAATACGGCAATGAAGTCGCGATTCAATTCACCGGCCTGATAAGCATGCATGAAAGCTTCTTGCGAATCGAACACGATGGCCGGCGCCTCCACGATGCGATGCTGCACCTTGACGGCCGATACCTTCACCACCGCACGACCGAGATTGCCTGACATCAGCTTCATGCCACCATCCGTCGAAAATGGCTGACCTGCAGTGCGCAACACATCTGTATTGCCACTGACCGCTGCCGCAGATTTCCAGATTACTTTGTCATCCTGCAAGAATGGTTCGGTCGCATGCGCACGCAAACCACGGCCAAGAATCGTCGTCACATCGTCATGCAATAAACCTGCATCCAATAATTCACGGATTACGAAGCCGGTGCCGCCTGCAGCATGGAAGTGATTCACATCGGCGTCGCCATTCGGATAAATACGTGCAACCAAAGGCGCGATACTAGACAAGGCATCGAAATCGTCCCAATCGATCACTATCCCAGCCGCCTTCGCCATCGCGACCAGATGCAAAGTGTGATTGGTAGAACCACCAGTCGCGAGCAAGGCTACGACGGCGTTGACGATGACCTTTTCATCGACCAAACGGCCGATAGGTGTGTAAGTTTTACCTTGTGCACTGATTTCTACCGCGCGTTGTGCTGCGCTTGCGGTCAAGGCATCGCGCAAAGGTGTATTCGGCGTGATGAAGGCAGCGCCTGGCAAATGCAGGCCCATCACTTCCATCAACATTTGGTTACTGTTAGCTGTACCGTAGAAAGTACAGGTGCCGGCATCGTGATACGACTGCCCTTCTGCGTCCAACAAGGCATCGCGCCCGATTTTCCCTTGTGCATACAGTTGACGTATTCTGGCTTTTTCCGGGTTCGACATGCCGCTCGTCATCGGTCCAGCCGGCACAAATACCGCTGGCAAATGTCCGAAGTGCAATGCGCCGATTATTAGTCCCGGCACGATCTTGTCGCATACGCCGAGATACAAGGCGGCATCGAACATATTGTGCGACAAGGCGATCGCAGTAGACATGGCGATCGTATCGCGCGAAAACAGCGATAACTCCATACCCGGCTGACCTTGCGTAATGCCGTCGCACATCGCAGGCACGCCGCCGGCAAATTGCGCAACACCACCCGCTTTGCGCACTGCATCCTTGATGATTTGTGGAAAACGCTCAAACGGCTGATGCGCCGACAACATATCGTTATAGGCAGAGATGATCGCGATGGATGGATTGGTTTGCTGCTTCAGCACCAGCTTGTCGTTCTGCGGAAACGCAGCAAAACCGTGGGCAAGATTGGTGCAGGAAAGTGTACTGCGCTGCACACCCTTTTGACGCGCATGTTCCAGACGCTGCAGGTAAGCAGTGCGATAAGGCCGGCTACGCTCTACGATCCTTGCGGTTACGGCAGTCACAACAGGATGGAGCGACATATAAATTCCTTGAAAAACAGTTTTGAAATTTTACTACAACAAATTGTATCGAACTACCATCATCTTTTACTTTCCTGCGAAAACGTAAGACTCCTTATCGCGCAAGAAATTCACTCAATGACCGTTTCATTACAAACCATCGAAATGTGACATTCGATTGAACTTTCCATCGGAACAAGTATCCGTTACAGGCGTGCTACAAATAATCGGCCATGCACATTCGTTGTTTGCATTGCTCACAGTAAATTTATTTGTAGTGAAATTACCATAAATTGATGTATAGTTTCAACCAACCTTAGATCGCATCTACTGCCCATGCGCATACCGCTTACTGCCACCATCGCCTTCAAGGCGCTGCAACAGCATCACACCGAGACCAAAGACCGACAAGTCCGTGACTTGTTTGCACAGGACCCTGCTCGCTTCGCCAAATTATCCACTGAAGGCGCAGGTCTGTTCCTTGATTACTCCAAAAATATTGTCGATGACAAGACTATGACATTGCTGTACGCACTCGCCCGCGATACGCAGGTAGAGGCGCTACGTGACGACATGTTCGCCGGCAAAGAAGTTAATCGCACAGAACACCGTGCAGTCCTGCATACTGCCTTGCGCAAACCGCGTAACGAAAAGCTGATGCTGGACAACAAGGACATCGTCCCCGATATACAAGCTGTACTGGATCAGATGGGCGTGTTTGCCGAACGCGTGCGTTCCGGCGAATGGCGCGGCTTCGATGGTCGCGAGATTACCGACATTGTCAACATCGGCATAGGTGGCTCCTACCTTGGTCCAAAGATGACATGCCAGGCACTACGTTCCTTCGCACACCCTCGCCTGATCACGCATTTCGTCTCCAATGTAGACGGGCATGATCTGGATGCCATTTTGTCGCGCGTCAACCCCGCTACGACTTTATTCATCATCGCTTCCAAAAGTTTCCATACCGAAGAAACCATGATGAATGCGCAATCAGCACGCGCATGGTTCTTGAAGCACGCGAGTGAGGCAGATCTCGCCAAACACTTCGTCGCCGTTTCTACCAATCTGGATGCAGTAAAAGCCTTCGGCATCGCACCAGAAAATATGTTTCCTTTCTGGGATTGGGTGGGTGGCCGCTATTCAGTGTGGTCTGCTATCGGCCTGGCACTAGTACTCTCGATAGGCATCGAACACTTCAAAGAATTTCTTGCTGGCGCGCATGCCATGGATCAGCACTTCCAAGATGCGCCACTGGAAAAAAATCTGCCTGTCATCCTCGCCTTGATCGGCATCTGGAACCGTAACTTTATCGGCAGCACATCCATTTCAATCGCGCCTTATCATCAGGATTTGCGTCTATTCCCCGGTTATCTGCAACAACTGGAAATGGAAAGCAATGGCAAGAGCACTCAGGTTGACGGTACAAAAGTAGAAGTCGCAACCTGCCCAGTTATCTGGGGCGATGTCGGCACCAATGGCCAACATGCCTATTTCCAATTGCTGCATCAAGGCACCGACATCATGGCGGTCGACTTCATCGCTGCGCTGACACCATCGCATACGATGAAAGAACACCAGGTCTTGTTACTGGCCAATTGCTTCGCGCAATCCGAAGCCTTTATGCGCGGCAAAAATGCCGATGAAGTACGCGCCGATATGCAGGCACAAGGATTACCAGCAGCAGAAATCGAAAAACTGCTGCCACATCGCATCTTCCGCGGCAATCGCCCAAGCAACACTATTTTGATGGATGCGTTAACCCCGAGCACACTGGGTGCGTTAATTGCACTGTATGAACACAAGGTGTTTGTACAAGGCGCAATCTGGGGTATTAACAGTTTCGATCAATGGGGTGTTGAGCTGGGCAAAATACTGGCAAAAAACATTCAGGCCGAATTGAGTAATCAAACAAAACCTGAGACACACGATAGCTCGACCAATGGTTTGATTGCACGCGCCAAGACTGCACTACAAAACAAACAATAACGTTCTAACGAACACTTACTCATACAACCTTCTTCACTACCATGGCTCTCACCGATTTTGATCTTGTCTTGTTTGGCGGCGGCGGCGACCTGTCGATGCGCAAACTCATTCCTGCGCTGTATGCTCGTGACCGCGCCGGGGATTTGCCTCCTGCGGCACAGATCATTTGCGTCGGTCGCCATAGCTGGAGCCAGGAAGAGTTTGTTAATACGCTAAATGAAAATGCCAAGCCGCATATCAACGAAAAAACCTTAACGCCAGCGGTATGGGAAAAATTCTGCGCCCGTATCAAATACGTTTCGCTGGATGCGAGCAATGTTGATACCTATCAAACGCTGAATGATGCCTTGCGCGATAATCCTGCGCTCACACGCGTCTTTTATCTCGCGACACCGCCTACCCTGTTCGCCAAGATTTGCCACAATCTATCCGCACGTGGATTGGCAACCGAGAATTCCCGCGTCGTTCTGGAAAAACCGCTAGGCCGCGATCTCGCCAGCGCCAAACAGATCAATCAGGAAGTCAGCCTGGTCTTCAAAGAATCGCAGATTTACCGGATCGATCATTACCTCGGCAAGGAAGCGGTACAAAATCTACTCGCACTGCGCTTCGGCAATGTGTTGTTCGAACCACTGTGGCGCCGCGAATGGATTTCCGATGTACAGATCACGATCGCGGAAGAAATCGGCGTCGGCAATCGCATGGGCTATTACGAAACATCTGGCGCCTTGCGTGACATGCTGCAAAATCATTTGCTGCAATTGCTATGTATCGTCGCAATGGAACCGCCGCTATCTGTTACACCTGACGCAGTCCGTGACGAAAAGCTGAAGGTATTGCGCTCACTAAAGCCATTCACGCAAAACGCACTGGCCAAGAACATCATCCGCGGTCAATACCGCGCAGGTCATGTCGATGGAAAAGCTGTTCCCGGTTACAGACAGGAAAAAAATTCCGACCCGGATTCGAATACCGAAACCTTCGTCGCAGTCAAAGCCGAGATCGATACATGGCGTTGGGCCGGCGTGCCCTTCTATTTGCGTACCGGCAAACGCATGGCCGATCAATTGGCAGAAATCGTCGTGCGCTTCAAGGCAATTCCGCACTCCATCTTTGCGCAATCGACCAGCAGCTTCCAGCCGAACTGTCTGGTCATTCGTCTGCAACCAGATGACGGCCTACAATTGAACTTGATGGCAAAAACACCCGGCGACGGCATGCGTCTGAAACCGGTCGAACTCGAACTCGATTTTGCAGAGACCTTCAAAGCACCACGCATGGATGCCTACGAGCGCTTGCTGCTAGACGTATTGCGCGGTCAACTGACGCTGTTCATGCGCAGCGATGAACTGGAAGCAGCGTGGGAATGGGTCGAGCCTGTACTGCGCCACTGGGAACAAGACGGCAACGAACCACTTCCGTATGCAGCTGGCACCTGGGGGCCAGCCGCATCGAGCGCGCTGATCGGCCGCGACGGCCTGCAGTGGCGCGAAGAAGCTTTGCCGGAATAAGCGGAGTACACCCGCATGCTGCTGGATTCAATACGCACACAGTACGACTCACTTTCCAAATCGGAAAAAAGAGTCGCACTCGCCGTATTAGAACAACCCGAACTCGCCATTGCAGAAAACATCACCGCATTGGCAAAAAAAGCCGAGGTATCAGAACCAACGGTCGTGCGCTTTTGCCGCGCCATAGGCTTTGATGGCTGGCAAGCATTCAAGCTGAAGCTGGCGCAAGGTCTGGCACTCTCGCCCGGCACTGGCGAATCACCCATGTTGGAAGACATGGCGGCAGATATCGTCGACAAGGTGTGCAATCGCTCGATCAACACCTTGCTCGATCTGCGCAACAGTCTGGATGCCAACGCTATCGAAAAAGCGCTGCAGGTTTTAGGCAACGCCAACACAATCGAATTTTATGGTCAGGGCACATCCGGTATCATCGCTGCCGATGCACAACACAAATTCTTTCGTTCCGGCGTACCGACGGTCGCCTACTCCGATCCGCACATACACAGCATCGCCGCATCCTTGTTGAAAAAAGGCGATGTCGTGGTCGCCATCTCGCAGCGCGGCAGCAGTCTCTCCCTGCTGCGCAGCGTACAGCTAGCACGTAGTTCAGGAGCTGCCATCATCGTTCTCGCACCCAGTGGCACACCATTGGCAGAGTTGGCGACGATATTGATTCCTATCGACCTGCACTTCCACACCGACCCCTACACACCGATATCTGCACGCCTCGCGCATCTGGTCGTGATCGACATACTTGCAGTCGGACTGGCACTACGCTTAAGCCCTGAGCGTCGCAAGAAAATGGTCAACGCGCAAAAAGCGCTACAAAAATTCGACCTGCAATTCGATTCCTTCCTGCAAGCACCACTGAAAAATTAGCTTTCTTTAGTGTCAGCAAAGATGCAGAAACATTGCGTACAATAAGAGTGTCAATACCGATCATTCCTAGACAACTCACTATTGCGCCATGAACCAACTCGAACAACTGAAGCAATACACCACTATCGTTGCCGACACGGGCGACTTTCAATCGATCAAGGCATTTGCACCGCAAGATGCAACAACCAATCCATCGCTGATCCTGAAGGCGGTGCAAAAGGATGAGTACAAGCCCATCATGGAAAAGGTCGCACGCGACCATGCCGGCAAAAGCACCAACGAAATTATTGACCATCTGCTAGTCGCGTTTGGGCAAGAAATCCTCAAAGTCATTCCTGGTCGTGTCTCAACCGAAACCGATGCACGCCTGTCCTTCGATACTGAAGGCTCCATTGAAAAAGGCCGCACGCTGATCCGTCTGTACGAAGAAGCGGGCATCTCGCGCGATCGCGTGCTGATCAAAATCGCATCGACATGGGAAGGCATACGTGCCGCACAGGTATTGGAACAAGAAGGCATACAATGCAATCTGACTCTGCTGTTCTCCTTACCGCAAGCCATTGCCTGCGCCGATGCACGCGTACAACTGATCTCGCCATTCGTCGGCCGCATCTACGACTGGTACAAGAAATCGAACGGTACCGACTACACCGGCGCGGACGATCCTGGCGTGCAATCGGTTAAACGCATCTACACCTACTACCGCAAGTTCGGTTACGCCACTGAAGTAATGGGTGCAAGCTTCCGCAATACTTCGCAAATCGTCGAACTGGCCGGCTGCGATCTGCTGACTATCAGCCCGGAATTGTTACAGAAGCTAGCCGAATCCGATGCACCGCTGACACGCAAGCTCGTGCCGGCAGAAGCAAAAAATGCAGATCTCCAGAAACTCACGCTGGATGAAAAAACCTTCCGCAGCATGTTGAACGACGATGCAATGGCCACTGAGAAACTGGCTGAAGGCATACGCGCATTCTGTGTGGATGCAGTGAAACTGGATAAATTGGTTGAAGCGTTGAAATAATCCAAGCGACGGAAGACGCTACGTTCTTCCGTCTTACTTGCTGGCAGTTTTTACAAAAGGTCACTCCCTTAAAAACGTGAGGCAAGTATGGGAAAAAGTCGGGTCGAAGCATTCAGCGATGGTGTCATCGCCATACTCATCACCATCATGGTGCTGGAATTGAAAGTGCCTCACGGCGAAAGTATCGAAGCTCTCAAACCGCTCATTCCTGTATTTCTGAGTTATGTATTGAGCTTTATCTATCTCGGCATTTACTGGAACAACCATCACCACATGTTGCACACCACTGAAAAGGTCAGTGGTGCAATGCTATGGGCTAATCTGCATTTGCTTTTCTGGTTATCGCTAATTCCCTTCGTCACTGGCTGGATGGGCGAAAACCATTTCGGTGCCATGCCGTCGGCAATTTATGGCGTGATATTGCTCATGTCTTCCCTTGCCTACTGGGTGCTTGAACGTTTGATCATCTCCGCTCAAGGAAAGAACTCTCTCTTGCAACGTGCGATTGGCAAGGACTGGAAAGGCAAGATATCACCCGTTCTGTATGCCATCGCCATTCCAGCTGCCTTCTGGTTTGAATGGATTTCCATCAGCATCTATGTGCTGGTTGCTATCTTGTGGCTGGTACCTGACAAACGTATAGAGCGGGTATTTGAAAGAACAGAATAAATTCTTTAAGCAGAAGACACGAATCATGCTCTTCCTGCCTTGAATGAAAAATGCGGATCGTATTTCACTTCATCAGTGAAACACGATCCGCATTTTTTATAAAAACTAACTTATCAGTGCTTCAATGCATCCGGCACCTTGCCACCATTTTCGGATACCTTGATCATCACTTGCTTGTGCAACCAGATATTCATGGATGCCGAATCGTTGGTATCGCCGGTGTAATTCAACTCTTGCGCCAAAGTTTTGCGAGCAGTCAGACTGCTATCCATATCCAGCAGCTTCATCAAATCGACAATAGAAGTACTCCAGTTCAGCTTCTGTGGATTTTTTTGTGCCAAGCCATTCAGAATGGCTTCCACATCGACTTGTTGAGCCGGTGTGGCTGGTGCTGCAGGCGCTGCTGATGTAGTTGCCGCAGGTGTAGATGGAGCCGGAGCGGCGTGTGAGGATGGAAATATCTTGCTGAAAATAGTACTGAGAATACCCACGATGTACCTCCTTTGAAAAAATCGGAAAGTCGATGGAAATCTATACTGCAAACAGCTTTGCTACGATAAAACCAATACGGCGAAGTTCCCTTGCGAATTTACTTCATTAGCATGACAACACAAAAATCATCCTGTTTCAACAAGACAGGAACACATAGAGTGTGCTCTGCCATTGAGGAAATCAGTTAAAAAGCAAACCGTTAAACGTCCAGTAGCCAAGTAAGAAAAGCACCAAAGCAATGGCAAACTGCTTAAAGAAATTTTTATTCATGTCGTCCTCTGTTCGCGGCGTTTTTAGACTACGCCGTCGCGTCTTAATTCGGCAATGCCCGCATCATCATAACCCAGTGTGCGTAATACATCATCCGTATGCTCACCCAAAGCTGGGCCCAGCCATTTTGTTTCACCCGGCGTTTCGGACAATTTAGGCGTGATGGCAGGCAGCTTGATAGGTGTGCCGTCTGCAAATGCATGCTGCTCAAACATCTTGCGCGCAAGAAATTGTGGATCACTCATCATGTCGCGTATCGAATAGATTTTACCCACCGGCACATCGGCCTTTTGCAATATTTCAAGCGCGCTTGCTATAGTCTGCGTCGCGCACCATGCTTGTATTGCTGCATCTATCTCTGCAGTACGTGGCACACGGCCATCGTTGCGTGCCAACTGAGTATCGTTAGCCAGATCGTCGCGTCCCATCGCCAGCATCAAACGCTTGAAGATGGCATCACCATTGCCGGCGATCACGATGTTTTCACCATCACCAGTCCTGTAGGTATTCGATGGCACGATGCCAGGTAAAGCACCACCAGTACGTTCACGTACCACGCCTGCGTAATCGTATTCCGGCACCAGCGATTCCATCATATTGAACACTGCTTCATACAAAGCCACATCTATCATCTGACCTTGCCCAGCAACCAACTCATCGCCGTTCTTGCCGTTCCAACGGCCGCCGGTTGTATCACGATGACGCAACGCCATCATCGCGCCTATGACGCCATGCAAAGCAGCCACCGAATCGCCTATGGAAATCCCAACACGCAATGGTGGCCGATCCGGGAAGCCGGAGACATAACGTAATCCGCCCATCGACTCACCTATCGCGCCAAAGCCCGGCTGATCTTTCAACGGTCCGGTCTGACCGAAACCGGATAGACGCACCATGATGGTTGCCGGATTTTCCGCCTTCAATTGTTCGTAACCTAACGACCATTTTTCCAGCACGCCGGGTCTGTAATTCTCGATGATGATGTCTGCTTCCAGCGCCAGCTTCTTGGCTATCTCTTGTCCGCGTGGATCTTTCAGATTCAAGGTCAGACTTTTCTTGTTACGCGACTGCACCGACCACCACAACGAAGTGCCATCCTTCAATACGCGCCATTGACGAATTGGATCGCCGCCATCCGGCGATTCGATCTTGATAACGTCTGCGCCAAATTCTGCCAGCATGCGCGAGCAGAATGGGCCTGCGATCAATGTGCCCAGCTCCAGAACCTTGATGCCGGCCAAAGGGCCGGATGATGCTGTTTTCTTCATGTGTTTTTAGATATGTGCAAGTTCGCGTAATTCGGACTCGAGATTCAAGCGCGCTTGATGTTCAAGCGTTGCTGCCATGGTCGGTGTAAAAAATAAGGATGGTCGTTCCAGAAAGCGCTGCAAAAATTTACCACGCGCGATCCGATATTCCTCTATCGGCACCCAACTGTATTCAGCCCGTATGACTTCGCTATATTCCTTGTAGACAGCTTCTTTTGCACCAAGAATAGTGAGATCCATATCGAGGAACAAGGGCAGATCAACGATGCGCGGCGAGGTAATTTCATGTCGCTCGGTGGCGATGATGCATTCCATGACTGGCGGAATATGGTGTTCATCGATTTGCATTGCAATCATGGCTCGACGCGCCCATTCCGCACTACGCCGTTCATTGTCTTTCAGATGCGTATCGTAAATCACGTCGTGGAACCAAATAGAGAATTCCACTATTTCTGGTCGATTGATTTGATGGCGATGGGCTTCTGCATAGCGTAGCAAGACCATGACATGCGATAGATTGTGATAAGTACGATGTGGCTCAGAATAATGCCGGATCAATTCATCCCATACCGCATCGGATGCCGCACGATCGGCAGAAACTGAAGTCACCAGCGTTTGCCATTTTGCGCGCAACCAACTTTGATTTTCTGGAGAGTGGGTAAACATTGCGATCACCTTTATAAAAGATGAAACATCAAGCTGTAGTACCGTTTGCAAACTATGCTATCGACGCCTGATGACGACGATATTACAGGCATTAGGTATTAGGTCGTACGTCTATCCAGCATCGCACGTGCGATTGTGCCGGCATCGACATATTCCAGCTCACCACCAACCGGCACCCCACGCGCCAGACGACTGACTTTCAAGCCGCGCGCTTTCAGCGTCTCGCTGATGTAATGCGCAGTTGCCTCACCTTCATTGGTGAAATTGGTCGCCAGCACGACTTCCTGCACGATGCCATCAGTGGCACGACCGATCAATTTTTCCAGATGTATATCTTTGGGACCTATACCATCGAGCGGCGACAAACGTCCCATCAATACGAAGTACAGGCCCTTGAACGTCAACGTCTGTTCGATCATCAATTGATCGCCCGGCGTTTCGACCACGCACAACAAGGCTGGATTGCGTTCCGCATCAAGACAAGTTTCGCATACTGCATGTTCGGTGAAGGTATTGCACATCGCACAGTGCTGCACCTTCTCCACCGCTTGCGACAAGGCACGACCGAGCATGGCAGCGCCATCTCTGTCGTGCTGCATCAAGTGATACGCCATACGTTGCGCAGACTTAGGGCCTACACCCGGCAGGCGGCGCAATGCTTCGGTCAAAAAATCGAGACTGGATGGCGTTTTCAAAAAGCGGCTTCTTTCAACAGGCTACGAAAATTAAATCTTAGAAAGGCATTTTGAAGCCAGGAGGCAAAGGCATGCCAGCAGTTGCACCGGACATTTTCTCTTGCGATGTCGCTTCTGCTTTACGCACTGCATCGTTGAATGCTGCAGCAACCAAGTCTTCCAACATGTCTTTGTCGTCAGCCAGCAAGGATGGATCGATGGACACACGTTTCACATCGTTTTTGCACGACATGACGATCTTGACCAAGCCTGCGCCAGATTGACCTTCGACTTCAATCAATGCCAACTGCTCTTGCATCTTTTTCATGTTGTCTTGCATTGCTTGCGCCTGCTTCATCAGGCCAGCCAATTGGTTTTTCATCATGATGTTGCTCCTTTAAATAATTCGGATTGAAGAAATGGATAGTTCTGCGTGATCAAACCGGCTTGACCGATCCCGGCACGATGGTCGCACCGAATTCACGCATCAGTTTTTGTACGAAGGGATCTTCCTGCATCGATTGTTCTGCATCACGTTGCCGCTCGGCGCGGTCTGCCATCGCAGCTGCACTGGCGGTGTGTTCTACGGCACCTATCGTGGTTTGCACGCGTATGGTTTGGCCAAAATGTTCGGACAATACAGTCGTCAATTTTTCTGCACTGCCATTAGCCAGCAAGACATCTACCGCCACCAGCAAGTCAAAGGTAATCTGCGCGCTCTCGGGAGTTGGTCCGCATTTGAGCAATTCGCTCTGCAAAGCCAATTGTTGCGCGACGCCACGCACCGGCAAGATAGCCGCCAGCGCAGGCCAGTTGCCATCCCATTTCAGGCTCTCTACCGGATGCAATGTGAACGCACGTGCAACACGCGGCGCTTCCACCACAGGTGCTGGCATTACTACGGGTTCTGCTACTGCGGCAGATTCCGGTTCAGTTTTTTTTTGAGCCACAGGGCTGGAAAACTCTTGCTCACCATTGCTGCCGGCAAACGGCGGCTCATCATCCCACGGTGGTGCCGGTGCCATATCGATGGACGGCGATCTATCTACCACTGCCGTTGCCACCGGAGCAGCAGGAGCGGCCGGAACTGGAGGCGCAACTGGCGCACGCGCTGCAGGTGCCGATGGTGCAGCACCCTTGACGCCGGCACGCGCTGCTTCCAGCGCAGCACGCGCCGGGCTCATCGCTCCTGTCGGGCGAGCAACCGGTGCACTGGTGCTGGCTGCTTGCGGTGCTGCGCTCAAGCGTGCAGCTGGTGCGGCAGCAGTTGGTGCCGGCGCTGCTGGACTTGCCGTTGCAGCCGGACGTGCCGCAGGAGCAGCAGCGACGGCAGGTTTGGCTTCGGCCGGACCAAAGCCCGGACGGAAAGCCAGCATGCGCAACAAGGTCATCGAGAAGCCGGCATATTCATCCGGTGCCAAGCCCAATTCATTACGGCCATGCACGGCAATTTGGTAAAACAGTTGTATTTCTTCTGCATCGAACAGCGCGGCCAATCGCAGCACGTCATCGTATTCCGGCAGATCGTCGGGTACTGCAGCCGGCACCGTCTTGGCCAAGGCTATGCGATGCAACAAAGAACCCAGGTCCTGTAAGGCTGCGTTATATGACAGGCTGCGTGTTGCCATCTCATCAGCAACTGCCAGCAAACCCGCGCCATCTTTCTCAGCCAATGCATCGAGCAAGCGTATCAAGAAGGATTGATCGAGCGCACCCAACATGCCCTGCACTGCATCCAGCGTGACTTTACCGGCGGCGTAGGCAATCGCCTGATCAGTTAATGACAAGGCGTCGCGCATGGAGCCGTGTGCGCCTTGCGCCAGCAAACGCAACGCAGGTGTTTCGAATTCGATATTTTCCTGCCCGAGGATATTGTCCAGATGCGAGACGATATGGCCGGGCGGCATTTGTTTCAGATTGAATTGCAGACAACGTGACAAGACGGTGACCGGAATTTTTTGCGGATCGGTTGTTGCCAGTATGAATTTGACGTGTTCCGGCGGCTCTTCCAGCGTTTTCAGCATCGAGTTGAACGCATGGTTGGTGAGCATGTGCACCTCATCGATCATATAGACCTTGAAGCGCGCATTCGACGGTGCGTACACCGCCTGCTCCAGTAGCTGCGCCATTTCATCGACACCGCGATTCGACGCGGCATCCATCTCTATATAGTCAACAAAGCGGCCGGCATCAATCGCGACGCATGCATCACACACACCGCAAGGCGTTGACGTAATGCCACCATTACCGTCCGGGCCTATGCAATTGAACGATTTGGCCAAAATCCGCGAGAGCGTGGTCTTGCCAACACCGCGTGTACCTGTGAACAGATAGGCATGATGCAGACGTTGATTATCCAGCGCATGCGTCAAGGCTCGCACGACGTGCTCTTGCCCGACGAGAGTGTCGAAGCTTTTCGGACGATATTTACGGGCAAGAACTTGATATGACATAGGGCCGTTCGTGAATAAGGGCAAACCGCATTTTACCTGACACCGGCACCGGATTTACAGTGTTCATTCTTTCTCGCTGTAGAGCGCGCTAATCCGCCAAAAAATAGCTGTTCAGACTAGCCATAAATGGCTATTTATGGCTCGCTCCATTAAAAATTGGCGTCAGACAGCACCTGGTTATAGACTGAACCATCTTGCAACTGTATGCAGCGTCAGCCGGCAAAGGAGTTTTCCATGCAATGGCCTACCCATGAAGTCAGCAATCAAGCACCCGATCTGCACGATTACAACCTGTACACAAGCGATAAGGCCTTGGTCACCAGCGTACAACGCGAACAAGCCGCCTGGTTTGAACAGGATTTGATTCGTCTGGGCGCACAACTAGGCAAGCAGGAAACATTGCAACTCGGCCAACTCGCCAATCATCACCTACCCGAACTGCAAACCCACGATCGCTTCGGCAATCGCATAGACGCCGTCGAATTTCATCCCAGCTGGCATCAATTGCTCGCCATGCAACGTCGCGAGAATCTGCACGCAATGCCGTGGTCGCAACCACGAGCCGGCGCGCACATCGCACGTACTGCTGCTTATTACTTGCAAGCACAGGTCGAATCCGGCTCCTTGTGCCCGATCACGATGACCTTTGCCGCTATTCCCTTGCTGCAAAAGGAAACCAAGCTGTTTTCCACATTAGAAGCAAAACTGTTTTCCCGCGAACACGACGTACGCGATCTGCCGCTAGCGCAAAAAAATTCCATGCTGATCGGCATGGGCATGACGGAAAAACAAGGCGGCTCCGATGTCCGCAGCAACACGACCGTCGCCCGGCCGCTGAATGGCAGCGGACGCGGTGCCGAATATGCGTTGACCGGACACAAATGGTTTTTCTCAGCACCAATGTGCGACGCGCATCTGGTACTGGCGCGCACCGATGCCGGTCTGTCCTGTTTCTTCGTACCGCGCTGGCGTCCTGATGGCAGCAAGAACACAATCTTGATACAACGACTGAAAGACAAACTGGGAAATCGCTCCAACTCCAGCAGCGAAGTGGAATTCCAGGATGCCTATGGCGTAATGGTTGGTGAAGATGGACGCGGCATACCCACCATCATAGAAATGGCCAATCACACACGGCTCGATTGCGTAATCGGCAGCGCAGGTTTGATGCGCAATGCTTTGGTACAGGCGATACATCATGCACGACACCGCAGCGCATTCGGCCTGCCTTTGGCTGAACAGCCTTTGATGCAAAACGTCTTGTCAGATCTATCGCTGGAAAGCGAAGCAGCAACCTTGTTGATGCTGCGTCTGGCACGCGCGGTTGAATCACCGGATGATCCACTGGAACGCGCATGGCGTCGCATCATCACACCGGCTGCCAAATTCTGGACATGCAAACGCGCGCTGGAATTTACCGGCGAGTGCATGGAAGTCTGGGGCGGCAACGGCTATGTCGAAAATGCACCTATGGCGCGCATGTATCGCGAAGCGCCGGTCAATTCGATCTGGGAAGGTTCCGGCAATGTGATGTCTCTGGATGTGTTGCGTGCGATTGCCAAAGAACCGGAGAGCTTTAACCTGCTACTGGAATCTCTGCTCGACACAGCAGTTGAACATGCCGGCTTGCGTGAGCGTATAGCGGAACTACGCAGCGATTTGAAGGCGTCGCCATCACAACAAGAGATGCTGGCACGCCGTTTTGCGCAACGCTTGGTGCTGACGGCACAAGCTTGCCTGATGTTACAAACTGCACCGCCGGCGATTGCCGAAGCATTTATCGATAGCAGACTGGATGCTGAGTGTGGCCGCGTATTTGGCACACTCAGCGATGCGCTCGCGCCATCGGTACTGCAACAGGAAATTCTTGCTCGTGCCTGGCCGGTCTGATTTTAGCGACTGGCCAATTCATGTTCCGGCGTAATCTGCAAGGGACCATCACCGCTGAATTTATCGAAGAACAGATAAATCACCGGCGTAATAAACAAGGTAATCACTTGCGACACCATCAAGCCGCCCACCACCGCTAAACCAAGAGGTTGGCGCAATTCGGCACCAGCGCCCAAACCCAATGCAATCGGCAATGCACCAACCGCCGCTGCCATCGTCGTCATCATGATGGGACGGAAGCGCAAGATACAGGCCGAACGGATAGCCTCAGCCGGCGTCATCCCTTGATTACGCTGTGCCTCCAGTGCGAAGTCAATCATCATGATCGCGTTCTTCTTCACCAGACCAACCAACAACAGAATACCGATGGTCGCAATCATCGTCAGTTCAAAACCGAATATCCGCAGCGTCAGCAAGGCACCGACTGCCGCAGACGGCAAACCGGCGAGAATTGTGATCGGGTGGATGTAACTTTCATACAGCACACCGAGCAAGATATAAATCACGACGATTGCAAGTAGCAGCAAAGCGACCTGACTACCTTGTGAGGACTGGAATACCGCCGCATCACCAGCATACGAAGTAATGATGCTGGATGGCAGTTCAATCTGACTCCTGATCTGGTCGATTTTTCCAGTAGCCTCACCGAGTGGTACACCGGGAGCCAGATTGAAGGAAATAGTCACCGCCTGCAATTGTCCCTGATGATTGACCGAGATCGGTCCAGCGGTACGCTCTACTGTTGCCAGGCTGAGCAAAGGCACCAGCACGCCAGTCTTGCTGCGCAGGTAGATTTTGTTCAGGTCAGCTTCGTCCTGCTGCCCGACATTCATATCCTGCATGATGACGTAGTAGCTGTTGTTGCTGGTGTATATCGTTGATATCTGGCGATCGCCATACGCGCTGTATAAAGCGGTACGAATATCCTGAATGCTGACGCCGGCTTCATTCGCACGATCGCGATTGATATTCACCACCGCTTGCAAACCCTTGAGCTGTGAATCGCTGGTGACGTCGATGAAAGCCCTATCAGCACGCATGCGCGCCTGCATTTTTTCCGCCCAACTATTCAACTCGTCAGCGCGCACACTTTGCAATACATATTGATACTGACTCTTGCTGCTGCGGCCACCGAGGCGCAAGTTTTGCACCGGCGTCATATACACCGACAAACCCGGGATGCCACTCACCTTGCGGCGCAAATCGCGCAAGACTTTATCCATGGATTCGCGCTCACTGCGCGGCTTGAGGCCGATAAACATATTGCCGACATTGCTGTCGCGCGTACGTGAAGTCGTGGTCGCTACGTTAGGATCGTTTTGCACGATCTCTGCCGCCGCCGACACCAGTTTCACCATGGTCGGATAAGACGCGTCTTCCGGCCCTTCTATCGTCACGCTGATCTGGCCGATATCTTCAGTCGGGAAGAAACCTTTCGGTATCGTGATGAAGAGCACTGCAGTCAAAAGGAAAGTGCCGACTGCGACCATCAAGATGATCTTGCGATGTGCGAGCGACCAGTCCAGGCCATTCGTATAAGCCTGCAAAACCCGATTAAAGAGTTTTTCAAACGAGCGGCTCAACCAGTTTTCCTGTTCATGCTCGGCCTGCGTCTCATGCTTGAGAAAGCGGCTGCACAGCATAGGCACCAATGTCAGTGACATCACTGCCGATACCATCACCGCCAGTGACACAACAGCGGCAAATTCATAGAACAGCAAACCGATCACGCCCGGCATGAAGAAGATAGGAATGAATACCGCGACCAGCGAAATCGAAATCGAAATAATCGTGAAGCTGACTTCACGTGAACCCTTGAGCGCAGCGGCCAGCGGTTCCATGCCGTCTTCGATATGACGGACGATATTTTCCAGCATGACGATCGCATCATCGACCACCAAGCCCACTGCAATCGTGATGCCGAGCAGCGAAATATTATCCAGGCTGTAACCCAGCCAATACATCAAAGCGAAACAACCGATCAATGAAATCGGCAATGACAAGACTGGAATCACGGTCGCCGACAAACGTTTGAGGAAGAGGAAAATCACCAGCACCACCAAGGCGATCGTCAGCAACAAAGTGAGCTTCACATCATGTATCGCTTCGCGGATGGAAACGGATCGATCATTCAAAACCTGCACATTGATGGAAGCCGGCATTTGATTCTTGAACTGCGGCAAAGTCTGCTTCACTGCATCGACCACCGCCACCGTATTCGCATTCGGCTGACGCTGTACAGCCAGCACGATAGACGGCTCACCATTGACCCAACTGCCGCTCTTGGTCGATTCAACACTGTCCTCTACTACCGCAACATCCTTCAGGCGCGTAGTCTGGCCGTTACGACTACTGATGACCAGATTGCTGAAGGCTTCTGCATTACGCAACTGCTTGTTGGCTTGCAGCGTCAACGTCTGGCGCGTGCCATCCAGCACACCGACCGGCGAGTTCGCATTCGATGCGCGCAAGGACAATGCAACCTCATCCAGCGTCATATTGCGTGCTGCCAATTCATCCGGCTTGACCTTGACGCGTACCGCATAGCGACGCTGCCCATACACCAGCACTTGCGCCACACCATTGATGGTCGAGAGCGAAGGCGAGATCAGGTTTTCTGCATAGTCGTTCAACTCCGACAAGGACAGCGAAGGTGAAGTCAGGGCCAGCAAGAGAATCGCCGCATCAGCCGGATTGACTTTGCGATAAGCCGGCAAGGCTGTCATTTCTATCGGCAGGCTGCGTTGCGCACGCAAGAGCGCTGCTTGTACATCGACCGCAGCAGCATCGATATCGCGGTTCTGGTCAAACTCCAAGGTGATCGAGGTGCTGCCCTGCGTACTACTTGAACTGATAGTCGCCAAACCCGCAATCGTCGAGAATTGTTTTTCCAGTGTCGTAGCGACCGACGCCGCCATCACTTCTGGACTAGCACCCGGCAAGGAACCGGTGACGTTAATGACTGGTGTGTCGTAACTAGGGAGTGCCGCAATCGGCAATTTGAAATAACAGAAAGCGCCGAGCACGACCACTGCGATCGAGAGCAACACAGTCATGACTGGCCGGCGTATGCAAAGTTCGGAAATATTCACTATGTATTTTGCCCAGGCAAGGTCATGGGAGGAAGGTATTGCACTATGTGCTTAATAAAATGCCTGACCACAGTCAGGCATGAATTCAAGTCGGCGCTACTGGCGTCGGCAGCACTTCTTTCTTTACTTCGCGGATTTTGGTGCCGGGTCTAAGGTTCTTGGTTCCCTCCACCACCACACGGCTACCGGCGCTTACTCCAGAGACTGCAGCCTGGCCGTTTTCAATCGCCAGCACTTCTATCTTTTGTTCCTTCACGGTGTCATCCGGCTGCACCACGTAGAGCAATTTATCCACGGGTCCGGTCACCACTGCCTGCGCCGGTACCAGCACCGCATTCGGTACTTCGCGCGACACCAGACTCACATTGACATAAGCGCCCGGCCACAGCTTTTGGTCAGCATTCGCAAATTGCGCCTTCATGCGTATGGTGCCGCTTTGCGTATCGGTCAGGTTGTCGATAAAGGTCAGCTTGCCGGTCAAGACTTCCTGTCCCGGCAATTGCGCCTGCACCGGCGCATTTCCTTGCGGATAAGTCGCGCGAATATTCATCAACTCGCGCTCCGGCAAGGTAAAGCTAATCATGATCGGATCGATCTGCACGATGGTGACCATCACGGTACCTGTCGGTTGTGCGAGGCTGCCCGGATGCACATTGATGACGCCGATACGACCGGAAATACCAGCCTTGATCTGATTGTCGCTCAAGGCAACAGCACTCGACTGGATTGCCGCCTGGTTCGCCCGCGTCGTATTGCGCAGCGCTTCGACCTTGTTGCGTGCAGTATCCACCACGGCCTGCGACACGAAATTTTTCGACAGCAAATCCTGATTACGTTTCAATATCTGCTCAGCATCGGCTAGCTCGGCCTGCCCCGCCGCCAGTTGTGCCGATGTTCTGGCCACATTGGATTGGTCACTGCGTTCATCTAGCGTAAACAAGAGTTGCCCGGCTTTGACAAACTGGCCTTCCTTGACGTGTATGGTGCGGACGATATTTTGTACCTTCGGGCGTACATCGACGGTACTGACCGCAGTCACGTAACCATTGGCAGTCACCGTAATCGGTATGGTTTTTTGCGTGGCGATCACGGTTTTCACCGATTGCGTGCCATCACCGGACTTGCCTTTTTCCGCCTTGCTGCCCAGTCCCAGATAGGCGGCACCTGCTATCACCACGATGCCGGCACCTATCCACAGATATTTTTTTCTTGCTTGCATAGAGACTGCTTATCCTGAGCCAGCCGTTTCCGGCGGCAAGTTATAAAGTAAATGCGAAAAGTGCATGCGGGAGTTTAACGTTACCAAGCATCAATTCGTTAGCTATACTAACCAGTAAGCTTAACATGCCGCCCCACAAATGAATCCCGACCAGCCTTACGATTTATCCGATTATCAGCTCGAATTGGGACAGACCATAGGCGACATCTCGCGCGCGTGGCGCTATCAGATGAACAAACGGCTGAAACCATTCGGCCTGAATCTGTCGACCCGGCAGGTACTCATACAATTACAAAGACATCCCGCCGGCCTGATCCAACGCGAACTGGCACGCAAACTCAGGATTGAAAGCCCTACCCTGGTACGCCTGCTTGATTTGCTGGAACAGAAAGAATGGATACAGCGCATTACCTCTGCGAGCGATAAGCGACACAAATATGCCGTCTTGACACCAAAAGCCAACGAGCAGCTTCAGATTATAGAAAAATTATCGAGGCAATTGCGTGCGGAGATGATGCAGGGATTGTCGGTTGAGGATATTAAAAGCAGTACGCAAGTGATGCGTCAGATGAAAAGCAATCTGCTGGCTGATTGAAGCGCAGTCTTGAAATAAGGTGGATTGCAGTGCCGGTGGGGAAATACTTAACAGCAGCTGTTATATATAGAGACAGAAAGAGGCGAGCCTTGTCTACGGCACTTGCAGGAAATGGCTGTGGCTGCTTCGTTCCCGACCTGACCAGGTTGGCCATGCCACAATGCGCAGGGGCCCGCCGACACGAATTTTAACAGCAAAGGCGATGTCTGTGCTCTGAGAATGCATGGATTTATAAATTTTCCATGAGGCACGCCGGGCAAGATCAGCACCACGACTCAAAAAATAATGGTGCTTCTATATAGATATAGAAGCACCATTATTCACTGCCCAACGCAAGCTGCGATCTTTGCTATCAGATACCCAACTCTTGCCAGATCTGGTCGACGCGTTTCTTCACGTCATCGCTCATCGTGATCGTGCGACCCCATTCACGATCGGTTTCACCCGGCCACTTGTTTGTCGCATCTATGCCCATCTTGCTGCCCAAGCCACTCACCGGTGAGGCAAAGTCCAGATAATCGATAGGTGTGTTATCGACCAGCGTCGTATCCCGAATCGGATCGACACGTGTCGTAATCGCCCAGATCACTTCCTTCCAGTCGCGGATATTGACGTCCTCATCGACCACCACGATGAACTTGGTATACATAAACTGGCGCAAAAAGCTCCAGACGCCAAACATCACGCGCTTGGCATGGCCCGGATAAGCCTTCTTCATCTGCACCACTGCCATCCGGTAACTGCAACCTTCTGGCGGCAGATAGAAATCGAGGATTTCAGAAAACTGCTTTTGCAGCAAAGGAATGAACACTTCATTCAACGCCACGCCCAACACAGCCGGCTCATCCGGCGGTTTGCCGGTATAGGTCGAGTGATAAATCGGATCGCGCCGCATCGTAATGCGATCGATAGTGAAGACCGGGAAGGAATCCTGTTCATTGTAGTAACCGGTATGGTCGCCATAAGGACCTTCCAGTGCATGCTCATAGCCAGATGGATGCGACTCGTCTGGATAGATATGCCCTTCCAGCACGATTTCGGCCGAAGCCGGCACCCGCAACTCACTACCCAGCGCCTTGACCAACTCAGTCCGACTGCCACGCAGCAAGCCGGCGAACTGGTATTCGGACAAACTATCCGGCACCGGTGTCACTGCTCCTAATATAGTAGCGGGATCGGCACCAAGCGCGACCGCGATCGGATATGGCTTGCCCTTGTTAACAATGCTGTGCTCGCGGAAGTCCAATGCGCCACCGCGTTGTGCCAGCCAGCGCATGATGACTTTATTGCGACCGATTACCTGCTGTCTATATATACCCAGATTCTGACGCTTCTTGTGCGGACCTTTGGTAATGACCAAACCCCATGTAATAAGAGGCGCAATATCGCCCGGCCAGCAATGCTGTATCGGCAGGCGCGCCAGATCCACGTCATTACCTTCCCACACGATATCCTGACAAGGGGCGCTGCGCTGCTCCTTGGGTGCCATGTCCCACAAGGATTTCACCAGCGAACCCAAACCCATCATGTCCTTGAAACCCTTAGGCGGTTCCGGCTCCTTCAGCATTGCCAATACATGGCCGATCTTGCGCAATTCACTGACGTCCGTCGCGCCCATACCGAGCGCAACGCGATGCGGTGTTCCAAAGAGATTACCGAGCACTGGGATGTTGTGCCCCGTCGGCTTCTCGAACAACAGCGCAGGTCCTTCTGCACGCAAAGTGCGATCACAGATCTCCGTCATCTCTAAATAAGGCGAAACCGGCACGTTTATGCGCTTAAGTTCGCCCATTTGTTGCAATTGAGAAATGAAGTCGCGTAAATCAGAATATTTCATATTTTTTTCGTCTTTTTGCACATTGGACTTGATTATTCAAAGAAAACACCCAAGTACTTGATTCTGTTGGCTTTTACTTGTTCAGAGGCAAAAACGTTATACTTATAAGTTATAGAAATCTATTTTTATAGTATTGACTTGATATAAACCGCCTCCTACAATCCGCACAACTTGAAGAGCAGGCCCCGTATTGGAACACCAAACCGGCCAGAAAAGAAACACTCTTCATTTCACGGGATCGGGGTCCCACATGACATTTTAGGAGTGTTTTCAAAAGGCATCTCGCCTTCTCCCCGAAAAAGTTGTTTGCCAAGGGCACCGCTGCATAGTGCGCGACCCTGAAAGTAATCAACTCCGACGTTTGCCGTACGCCAAGCGACTGCAAACGATTTCTCTGATTCACGGCATGTGCAGGGTTCTACAGAATAATTTTTTTGTTTTGTAGTGGAGCCTTCTATTTGCCGCGTCAATCCTGGAGTTTTTAATGTTAAATCGAATCAACACGGCGATGCGTAAAGCCGCCAAGCAATCAGCACGACAGGTGATCGCGCATTCGAATGCAATGCGCACCACCAACAATAAAGTCATCACTACCGCACGCCACGCATTGATGGCACTGGGCCTGACAGCAATCGCAACACTGGCCTTGATGTTCTTCAAACCGGAAGTCGCGGAAAAAATCCAGGCTATCTCGCCGTTCTCGGATGCCGTAGCTGCCACACCATCGGATGAAGACATGCCGCCTATGGCGAATCTGATGGACGATCCTGCCTCGGCAGCCGTCGAATCGGATACACCAGTAGCCAATACCGCGATGCTGGGCACCGACATCCAGCAGCAACGTGTAACGCAATGGATCTCCAAGCGCTACCGCGTAGCTAACGATGCGACCAATATGCTGGTATCTGCTGCGTATTTGACCGCCAAGGAAATCAACCTCGATCCGCTGTTGATCCTGGCTGTGATGGCAATCGAATCGCGCTTTAACCCGTTTGCGGAAAGCCCGGTCGGCGCACAAGGCCTGATGCAAGTCATGTCTAAAGTGCATCATGACAAGTTTGCTGAAATGGGTGGCACACAAGCTGCCTTGAATCCGGTTGCCAACATCCGTGTCGGCTCCCTGATCCTGAAAGAGTACGTCGCACGCGGCGGCTCGGTTGAAGCAGGCTTGAAACGCTATGTGGGCGCAGCTGCCATGGATAACGACGCTGGTTACGGTGCCAAAGTCCTGGGCGAGTACGACCGCCTGAAAGCTGTTGCAGCCGGCAAACGTGTATCGGCCTTTGCCACGATGGCAAGCCGCGCTACGCCAAAAGCTCAGCCAGCAACAGTACCGCAAGAAAAATCTGCTGCACTGGAAGTTCGCAGCGGACAAGATGGCGAAAAATTCACTTCACTGTGAAACAAACCACCTTCGTAAAAAAGGAGCCTTAGGGCTCCTTTTTTTATGCCTGTGCTTTTAGCGCAGCGCGTCCTTCGAAGAAGGTTCGCATTCGCGCCACCGCTTCCTGCAAGTTTTCCATCGAAGTCGCATACGACACGCGCACATACTGATGCGCCGTAGACGGCCCAAAATCCAAGCCTGGTACGATCACCACGCCCGCCTCGTTCAATATATCCACCGTCATGCGATCCGCATCATCCGACAAGGCGCTGCAATCGGCGTAAACATAGAAAGCACCATCCGGCATCACCGGTACCTTGAAGCCCAAGCTTTCTAGCGCCGGCACTATATAGTCACGTCGACGTTGAAACTCTGCCTTACGCTCTTCATAAATCGCCAGCGCTGCCGGTTCGAAGCAAGCCAATCCTGCGTGCTGCGCCAGACTGGACGCACAAATGAACAGGTTTTGCGCCAGCTTCTCGATAGGCTGCACCAAAGCTTCTGGCACCACCAGCCAGCCGAGTCGCCAACCCGTCATATTGAAGTACTTGGAAAAGCTGTTGATCACGATCACGTCTTCACCCAAGGACAAGGCAGAGAACGGCGCGGCATCATAGCGCAAGCCGTTATAAATCTCATCAACGATGGTGAAGCCCTGCTTCTCCCGCACGGTCGCAACGATCTTACGCAACTCATCTTCAGTGATTGAAGTCCCAGTCGGATTCGATGGCGATGCCAGCAAGACGCCGCACGTCTGCTCACACCAATTCTGCGCCACCATTTCGGCGGATAGTTGAAAACGGTGCTCAGGACCGCTGGCAATCATCTTCGCCTGACCATCAAAAGCAGCAACAAAGTGACGATTACACGGATAAGACGGATCAGACATCAACACTTGCGCGCCTTTTTCCACCAAAGCAGCGCAGGCCAGCAGCAAGGCAGCCGATGCGCCAGCCGTCACGATGATGCGCGATGGCGCGACTTCCACGCCGTAGACCGCACGGTAATGTTCAGCGATGGCAGCGCGCAATTCCGGCAAGCCAGTCGCCGACGTATATTGCAACTTACCCTCGGCCATCGCGCGTGTCGCCGCCTCTATCACCGGCTGCGCAGCGGTAAAGTCCGGTTCGCCTATGCCCATGTGTATGATGTGGCGCCCTTGCCGCTCCAGGTCGGCCGCCATCTTCGCCAGTTCCATGACATGAAAAGGCGCGATGTTATCGAGACGAGAAGCGAGTTGTGTGAGATGCGAAGACAAGCGAATTCCTCAATGAAAACCGCCACCTGCATCCGTCTCAAGCTAGGCTTGATGAAACCGGAGATCAGGTGGCGGCAGGTCTTTCAGACTGCGTAAAAACAGATTATCGAATCAGGATCTGCGTCCGGCGTTGATTTCAACTTCACGTACGCCGATGGCAAATTTATCCAGCACGCCGTTTACATACTTGTGTCCGTCGATACCGCCAAACGATTTGGTCAATTCCACCGCTTCGTTAATGACAACTTTGTATGGGATCTCGATGTGGTTCTTCAATTCAAAAGCGCCGATCAGCAAAGCTGCATGTTCCACTGGTGACAATTGCGAGATTTCGCGATCGATCAGTGGTGCCAGGCCAGCGCGCAATTCGGTTACTTGCTTAACAGTGCCGTACAACAAAGCATCGAAGTGCTCGGCATCCGCCTTGTCGAAACCGTGGGCTTGACGGATATGCGTTTCAATCACGCGTACATCTTCGTTATTCAACAGCCATTGATACAGGCCTTGCAAGGCAAATTCACGTGCGCGGTGGCGCGGCGTGCGATTTTTGCTCGGATTAGCGTGGTCGGTTTTTTGGGTCATGGCTCACAAACAGCGCGCCTTCATATATAGAAGCAAAACGCGCATAAAGGGTTAATAACAATACATATGCTGCAATCACACAGCAGCTAAAAATTATTCCTGGTTATCAGCTGCGTCAGCCAAGTCTTCCAGCGCGATCGTCAGATTCGCCATCTCGACCGCTACGCGTGCTGCATCCGCGCCTTTTTCTTCCATACGCGCTTCAGCCTGCTCATCGGTATCGGTGGTCAATACTGCATTGGCAATCGGCAAACCGAAATCGAGACCCACGCGCGTGATGCCTGCGCCGGATTCGTTCGATACCAGTTCAAAGTGATAAGTCTCGCCGCGAATGACAGCACCAATGGCGATCAACGCATCGAACTGCAGCGTTTCTGCCATTTTGCGCAAGGCCAGCGGGATTTCCAGTGCGCCAGGCACCGTGACATGCAAGACATCTTCGTCTTCAACGCCCAGATGTTTCAACTCGGCCAGGCATGATGCCAGCAAGCCGTGACAAACATCTTGATTGAAACGTGCTTGCACAATACCAATGCGCAAACCTTGTCCTGCCAAATTCATATCGTAGGCGCCAACTGTCATGGTGTTCCCCTTCTTGCGCGACTGCGCGTTTAATTCAAATGATTCTCTTTAGTACAACTGCAACAAAACTGAACGACTGCTCAATTCTCTGGCGTTGCCTGATAACCGGTTACTTCCAGATCGAAACCTGCCATCGATGGCATCTTGCGCGGATTAGCCAGTAGCTTCATCTTGCCGACCGACAAATCCTTCAGGATCTGCGCGCCTATACCGTAGGTACGCAAGTCCATGTGTGCCGCACGCTGCTGTGGACGCACATCAGGATTGGCCAATGCCTCAAATTGCGCAAACAATTCATCAGCGGATTCTTCGCAATTGAGCAAGACCATCACGCCGCGCTCGGATTGCTTGATGGCAGCCATCGCCGAAGCCAGATTCCATGAGTGCGTCGTTGCCTTGGTTTCCAGCCAATCCAGGATGGAAACCGGCTGATGCACACGCACCAAGGTTTCTTTATCTGTTGCTATATCGCCATGCACCAGCGCCAAGTGTGCGCCGCCGCTAGGCGTGTCGCGATACAAAACGGTACGGAAGCTGCCGTAGACCGTCTCCATCGTGCGTTCACCAACGCGATCAACAATGCATTCGTTCTGGCTGCGATAGTGAATCAGATCGGCTATCGTGCCTATCTTCAAATCATGTTCTTTTGCAAATTCAATCAAATCCGGCAGACGCGCCATCGTGCCGTCGTCCTTCATGATTTCGCAAATCACCGCAGCGGGCGTCAAGCCAGCCAATTCGGCAAAGTCGCAACCAGCTTCGGTATGGCCGGCACGCATTAGCACGCCACCCTTTTGGGCTTTCAACGGGAAAATATGACCCGGCTGCACGATATCTGTAGGTTTGGCATTTTTGGCAACGGCAACCTGGATGGTCTTGGCGCGGTCAGCGGCAGAAATACCCGTCGTCACGCCTTCAGCCGCTTCGATCGATACCGTGAAATTAGTACCGTAGGATGTGCCATTACGTGTCGTCATCATCGTCAGCTCAAGCTGATCGCAACGTTCTTCCGTCAATGTCAGGCACACCAGGCCGCGGCCAAATTTGGCCATGAAATTGATCGCTTCCGGCGTGACGAACTCGGCGGCAAGCACCAGGTCGCCTTCGTTTTCGCGGTCTTCTTCATCGACCAGAATCACCATGCGACCTGCACGCAATTCTGTAACGATTTCTTGGGTAGTTGAAATGGACATAGGTAATCTCGGAGTAGGCCGCTATTTTAAAGGATTTGAGGCCCTTCAGACCGGCAAATTGTGCGATTACCGGCAAACTAGCCCTACGTTTGCGCCGTTATGGCAAAAAGCCCTACCAAGGATCGCCCTGCTCGCCGATACGGGATTGAAAGCGCTCACTGATGAAATTGACAAAAGCCGTCACCTTGGCGGAGAGATTGAGGCGCTCCGGGTAAACCGCGTAGATATCCGATGGCGGTAGCAACCAATCATCCAGCACTTCAACCAAACGCCCGGATCGCAGATAAGCCGCCACATCCCATTGCGAACGCATCAAAATGCCGTGACCGGCCAGCGCCCAGGCCAAAGTCGTTTCGCCATCATTGCTACTGACGACGCCGCGCACTTTGACGGTTTCCTGCCGTTTGCCACGATGCAGATGCCATGTGCCATAAGCTGCGTCGTTCTCGCGCAAGACTATGCATTGATGCTTTTGCAAATCTTTGGGTGCGGAAGGCACGCCGTTGCGCTTTAAATAAGAAGGCGCGGCGCACAACATGCGTCGATTGGACGCAATCTTGCGCGCGATGATGCGAGCATCCGGCATCTCACCGATGCGGATACCGACATCGAAGGCTTGATCGGCCAGATTCAGAGGTCTATCAGACAACTGCAACTGGACTTCGATTTCAGGATATTTCTCAATAAAGTCTGAAACCGCCGGCGCGATGTGCTTACGGCCAAAGCCCAGCGTCGCATTGATGCGCAACAAACCCTTGGGCACAGCGCGGCTGCGACTGACTGTGCGCTCTAACTCTTCTATCTCGGACAGTATTCGCGCGCCTTCCGCCAGATAAATCTCGCCTTCATGGGTCACACTCATGGTGCGCGTGGTGCGATTCAGCAGGCGCACGCCCAGTCTCTGTTCCAGATTGGCCAGGCGCTTGGTGACTGCTGGTGGCGTCACGCCCAGCTCTCTAGCCACAGCAGCCAGACTGCCCTGCTTTACCAGGATCGAGAAAAATGCCAAATCGGAAAGATCATTCATTATTCAATTTAAAGAAACAATAGACTCAATAAAGATGAATTATATGCTCGTTTAACAGTTATACAATTCAGACCAAGATAGAAGTGGGTCAATAAAGGAGCAAGACATGTTTCCAGGATTCGAACGACAAACAGCAGAAGTGAACGGCGTCAAGATCGCCTATGTAAAAGGCGGCAGCGGCCCTGCCCTACTTTTGCTGCACGGCCATCCACAAACGCACGTCATTTGGCACAAGGTTGCGGAAACATTAGCCCAGCATTTCACCGTCATTGCGAGCGATCTGCGCGGTTACGGCGATAGTGACAAACCTGTCGGCTTGCCAGATCACAGCAATTACTCCAAACGCGTAATGGGCGAAGATCAGATTGCGCTGATGGCAAAACTAGGTTTCGACCAGTTTCTGCTGATGGCACATGATCGCGGCGGCCGCGTTGCATATCGCATGGCACTCGATCATCCTGAAATTATCACCAAACTGGTCGTGCTCGATGTCGCACCGACACTGGCGATGTATGAAAAAGCCAATCGTGCATTTGCCACCGCTTACTACCACTGGTTCTTCCTGACACGTCCGACTCCTTTCCCGGAAACGCTGGTCAACTCGCATCCAGAGGAATACCTGAAGCACACCATCGCTGGCCGCAGCGCCGGCATGAAGCCATTCACGCCAGAAGCCTACGCTGAATACCTGCGCTGTCTGCGTGACCCTGCGACCATACATGGCATATGCGAAGACTATCGCGCCAGCGCCACTATCGATCTGGATCATGAGCGCAAGGATCTGGCTGATGGCAACAAGATTCAATGTCCTATGCTCGCTTTGTGGGGCGCACATGGCGTGATCGAACAATGCTTCAAACCGCTGGAAGAATGGCAGCTCCTTGCTAGCGACGTGCGCGGTCATGCACTCGATTGTGGTCACTACATACCGGAAGATGAGCCACAGCTCTTGCTGGACGAAGTTCTGCCCTTCCTCGCCAACTGATTACCACTGGAAATTCTCATGTCATCGCGCACGCTTTATCAAAAACTAGTGGACTCGCATACAGTCAGCAAACTGGATGAGCAGCATGTTTTGCTCTATGTCGACCTGCACATCATGAATGAATACACCAGCCCGCAAGCTTTTGCGGGACTGCGTGAAAAAGGTCGTACCGTCTTGCGGCCACATCAGCAACTGGCGGTTGTCTCTCACATCATTCCGACGCATCCAGTAAATGTGGGACAGCGTGTGATCTTCGATCCGCCTTCTGCACTGCAAGCGACCAACCTCAAAAAAAATTGCACAGAATTCGGCATCACCTTGCTGGACACGAATGATGCGGAACAAGGCATCGAACACATCATTGCGCCTGAACATGGTTGGGTACGTCCGGGCATGGTAGTGCTGTGCGGCGACAGCCACACGACAACCTACGGCGCTTTGGGTGCATTGGGTTTCGGCATCGGCACTTCTGAAGTCGAGCACATCCTCGCGACGCAAACACTGGTGTATCGACTTGCCGACAATATGCGCATACGCGTTGATGGTCAGTTACCTGTCGGCACATCAGTCAAGGATTTGGTCTTGCTCATCATCAGCCGCATAGGCGCGCAAGGTGCGCGTGGCTACGCGGTTGAATTCTGCGGCACGACAATAGAAGCGCTGTCGGCAGAAGCACGTATGACACTGTGCAATATGGCAGTTGAAGCTGGCGCACGCGCAGCACTGATACAACCGGATGCAACAACCTTCTCTTACATCAAGACTCATGCGCCTGAACTCAGCGACGCAGAATTCTCCAAAGCGATGACGGATTGGGCTGAACTTTATTCTGACGCTGCAGCATCGTTTGAGACTGAACATCACTTCCTTGCTGACGAAGTCGCACCGTATGTGACTTGGGGCACCAGCCCTGATCAAGCGATTCCTATCAACGGTGCTATTCCAAATACACAGGAAGATCAATCCACACGCAACGCGCTGCAATACATGGCGCTATCCGCCGGCGCATCGCTTATCGGCTTGCCGATAGATCGCGTCTTCATCGGCTCATGCACCAACGGACGTATCGAAGATTTGCGTACCGCCGCAGCCATCGTCAAAGGCAAGCATGTCGCATCCAGCGTGCGCGCGATGATCGTGCCGGGTTCCGGCACAGTACGTCGCCAGGCAGAACAGGAAGGCTTGGCGGATATCTTTATCGACGCCGGTTTTGAATGGCGACAACCGGGTTGCTCTATGTGCCTGGCGATGAACGATGACGTACTCAGTCCTGGTGAGCGTTGTGCATCAACCACCAACCGTAATTTTGAAGGACGTCAGGGGCGCGATGGCCGTACCCATCTGATGAGCCCGGCGATGGCTGCTGCTGCCGCCATTACAGGTTGCATCTCGGACGTACGCGAATTGGAGAATAACCATGTCTGATAAAACATTGATAGAAGGCGTTGCCGCACCGCTGTTGATCGACAATCTCGATACCGATCAAATCATGCCCAAGCAATTCTTGCGCATCATCGACAAGGCTGGCTTGAGCAAAGGTGTTCTATACGACCTGCGCTTTCATCCTGATGGCAGTCCGAAAGAAGATTTCGTCCTGAATCAGCCAGCCTTCAGTGCAAGCACCTTCCTGATCGGCGGCCCCAACTTTGGCTGCGGCTCCAGCCGTGAGCATGCGGTATGGGGTTTGCAACAACTTGGCATAGAAGCCATCGTGGCGCCAAGTTATGGCGAAATTTTCTTCGGCAATGCACTCAACAATCGTCTCTTGCTGATCGTGCTGGAACAGGAAAAAATCGCAGCGCTCTTATCGGACATCGAACAAGGCAAAACTCATCTGAAGATCGATCTGCATGCGATGACACTGAGCAGCGCCACGCACATCTTCCCGTTCACTCTGGCCGCACGTCACAAGAAGATGATTATCGAAGGTCTGGATATGGTCGGTGCAACCATGCAGTTATTACCGGAGATAGAGCAGTTCGAGCGACGTCATGATGTCGCAGCACCATGGGCGAAAGTCATGCCGGCTGCACACTCGCAATAAAACACCGCATACAAGACGCAATGAAAACATCGCTAAACAGTTTGATCAGAACACGGGATGTCATCGTGCCGTCACTTTAGCGATGCAAGATATGCCTCGTTTGCCACTCTCCACTATAGGTTAGTGGCGAACACCCCTCAAGCCTGCTTCTTCACGGATGCAGGCTTTTTTTCGCCCGCGTTTTACCTGAATGAATATTCAGAGACAAACACCCTCCCTTTGTCCACCGCGCGCAACACAGCACCATGCAAAGATTGACGCCTACAATCCTCAAATGAAATAATGAGAATCATTCTCAAATAAGCAAGCCAGTGCCCCATCATCGGTCGCCAGCCAGCTTGCCGCTATAGTCGGCATACGTCTGGAGTTTTTTTTGTGGCGACAGCAGTTCATTCCAATTTTGTCTCTGATCTATATAGCCATCACCATAGTTGGCTGGTCAGCTTATTGCGCCGCAAATTAGGCAATATCGACAATGCCGACGATCTGGCGCAAGACACTTTCACTCGCATACTAACGGCACGCGATACCGCATCGATACGCGAACCACGTGCCTACCTCACCACCGTCGCCACACGATTGATGGCGCAATATTTTCGTCGGCTGGCACTGGAGCGTGCGTATCTGGATGCATTGGCCGCGCTGCCGGAAGAAACTTCACCCTCGCCGGAAACCCGCATGCTAGTCGTGGAAGCACTGACCGCCGTCAGTCGTGTGCTTGATGGTTTGTCGCCGCGTGTACGCGATATCTTTTTGCTCTCACAATTGGATGGATTGAGTTATGCAGAAATCGGTGCGCAATTCGACATGTCGGTTAACGCCGTGCAGAAATCCATGATCAGAGCTTTTCAGCATTGCTATGCGGCTGTCTACGCGACGTAATAAAGAATATTTTCACGATGTCATCCCGCCCTTTATTCGCTCCCGATAACGATGCACAGATCGATCCTGCCATCGTCAAGCAAGCCATCGTCTGGCTGGTGACTCTGCAATCTGGTACCAGCAATGAAGTGGATAAACGCGCTTGTATCGCATGGCGTAGCGCGAATCGTGAACATGAACGTGCATGGCAACGTTTGACCACACTAGGACAGGATGTGCGCAATGGTGGCAGCGGCGTCGCGCCACCGCTCCTGCGTTCGGTATTACGTAGCGCTGATGGCAATACACGCCGTATGGTATTGAAATCACTGCTGGGCTTCGGCGTCATCAGCGGCAGTGTGATGATCGCGCGCGAACAAGCAATATGGCACACGCTGGCTGCCGATCATCACTCGGCTACTGGTGAACAACGCAACATCGTACTGGCCGATGGTACGCAAGTACTGCTCAATACAGCCACCGCTATCGACGTACATTTTGACGGCGTGCTGCGACAGATCATCCTGCACAGCGGAGAGATCATGGTCACCACTGCGCACGATGCTGCAGGCAGACCGTTTGAAGTCGCCACCGCAAATGGTCGCATTCATCCTATCGGCACGCGCTTCACTGTCGCGCACGATGTTGCCAATCGCTCGGCAGCTACTGCCGTCGCCGTGCTGGAAGGTGCGGTTGACGTCACCGCCGCCAGCGGCGATACACCAGTACGCGTCAATGCTGGACAACAAACACGCTTTACCGCCATCGCTGTGTTACCGCCATACGCACTAGATAACGCGCTGACAGCATGGATAGACGGCATGCTGGTAGTTGAACGCATGCGCTTGACTGACTTCATTGCAGAACTGGCGCGCTATCGCAAAGGCATCTTGCGCTGCGAATCCAAGGTCGCCGATCTGCTCGTCAGCGGCTCCTTCCCGCTACACGATGTGGATGCCGTACTTGGCTTATTGAGCGAAATCCTGCCAGTACAAATCCGCACACGAACACGCTACTGGACTACCGTAGAGGCTGCAGGACAAACGTGACCTCGATATGCATACATGCAAGTACGCGTATGCAAGGCAAAAATATTTTTCAAATGGCAGGCAGATTTCCCGAACTCGTGCATCAACAGGAATAAGAACGCTGCAAACACAAGCAGCACCTTACTTCCAGGACCATGTACAGAAAGGAAACACCATGCCTTACCGCTCACCGTCGGCCATCGATTTATGTGGTGACACGCCGCCGACCTTGAAACCAGTCGCTTACGCGGCACGACTCGCACTGTGCAGCCTGCTGCTCGTCAGCACCACGACTCTCATCCCTGTCTACGCACAGAACGCGACGCCAGATACAACAAGCAGCACCGCCGCACGTCTATACAACATCCCGGCCGGCTCGCTGGATCAAGTGCTTGGTCGCTTCGGCCGCGAAGCGGGTGTCATGGTTGCCATCGATCCCGATCTGACACGCGACTTGCGCAGTCCCGGCCTGCAAGGAAGCTATTCAGTGCAAGGTGCATTGCAAGCCCTGCTCACCGCACATCAACTGGAAGCCATCCATGGCGCGAATGGCGGTTATCGTCTGCAACGCAAGCCTTTGACGCAAGACACGACCCTGCCGGCTGTCAGCGTCGTCGGCAATCTTGAACAAGAAACCGCCAACGGCCCAGTCAAGGGTTATGTTGCCAAACGCAGCGCAACAGGTGCCAAAACCGATACGGCCTTGATTGAAATCCCGCAATCAATTTCTGTCGTCACGCGCGACCGCATGGAAGATCAAGGCGTGCAATCCGTCAACGAAGCCTTGCGTTATACCCCTGGCGTTTCTTCCTACGGCGCGAACAATCGTTCCGACTGGTACACCGCGATACGCGGCTTATTTCCGACCATGTACAAAGATGGCTTGCAACTGCCAAGCACCATCAATTTGGCCAGTTGGATGATCGACCCCTATCAGTTGGAACGTGTAGAAGTCATGCGTGGCCCTGCTTCCGTTCTGTATGGCCAAGGCGACCCGGGCGGTGTCATCAATATGGTGAGCAAGCGACCTACAACACAACCTTATCGCGAAGTTCAAATGCAATACGGCACTGATGCCAGAGTACAGACTGGAATAGATCTCAGCGGCCCGATTGATGACAACGGTGAGTTTTCCTATCGTTTAACCGGACTGGTCAAACAACAGAATATTCACGACAATCCGGGCACCGACAAACGCCAGATGTTGGCACCGTCTTTTTCCTGGCGGCCTAACAGCGATACCAGCGTGACCGTATTCGCCAGCTATCTGCGCGACGATATCAGCGCACCGGATGACAATTTCTATCCGGCCGTGGGTACCATATTGCCCAATCCCAATGGTCGCATTCCGCGCAATGTGTATACCGGCGACCAGAGTTTTGTGAAGTATGAAAAGAAACAGTACTCACTCGGCTATGAAGTCGAGCATCGCTTCAACGATACGTGGAAGTTTCGCCAAAACCTGAGCTACTCCAATCTCAGTCTCGATAACAATATGGTCTATGGGGTTGGTTTCCAGCCTGGTTCATTAACGACTATTAACCGCGATGCGGAAATCGCCAAATTCCAATACGACCGCTGGGCAATGGATAACCAGTTGCAGGCCGATTTTGTCGCTGGCAATGTGGCACACAAGGTTTTGGTTGGTTTGGATTTCCAGCTTCAAAATTCAACGAAGGATGAGAATTACATACACACCTCGCCACTGAATCTGTACAACCCGGTTTACACACCAATTAATCTGTCTGACTTTAACAATCCATCACAGGTCAAAGAGCGTTTGCAACAGATTGGTGTCTATGTACAAGATCAAATGAAATTTAATGATCGTTGGGTACTGACGCTGAATGCGCGACACGACCAATCAAAAACAGATACTCATGACATTATCGGTGGTACATCAGACTCACAGAAAGATAGCGCGACCACAGGCCGAGCCGGTCTCGTGTATCTAGCCAGCAATGGTTTGGCTCCTTACATCAGCTACGCCACTTCATTCGCACCACAAACAGGATATGGTCTGGATGAAAACGGCAAGCAGTTCAAACCGTCCAAAGGCAAGCAGATTGAAATGGGTGTCAAATACCAGCCTGCAGGTTCGCAAAGCTTTATCACTGCTGCTGTTTTCCAGGTCAATCAAACGAATGTCATGAATTGGGCCAGTACTTTTGCATGGAAACAAACCGGTGAAATACGCTCACGCGGCATCGAGCTGGAAGCATTGGCGCAAGTCAGCAAGCGCCTCAAAGTCATTGCGTCTTATACCAATCAGGATGTGCGCAATGTGAAAGCAGACAACGACAGTCTCGGGCATTGGCCGGTCAGCATTCCGGTACCAAAACAGATTGCATCACTCTGGGCTGACTACACATTCGGCGGCGGCTTGAGCGTCGCAACAGGTGTGCGTTATGTAGGCTCCAGCTTTGGCGCATCGGATAATTCGCTGAGCATTCCTTCCTACACCGTGCTCGATGCTGCCATGCATTACGATTATGGCCGCTGGCGCTATGCCTTCAATGTCACCAATCTGCTGGACAAGGAATACATTTCCGGCTGCTATGACGAAACACGCTGCATCTACGGTAATCCGCGTACAGCAAAATTGACCGCAACTTATCGCTGGTAAAACCATGGAGCGGAAAAACTAGCTAGTTTTTCCGCTCTGCAATCCCGCCCACATCACATCTCCCCCCCCGAGCAAGTAGAACTCGTTTCATCTCTATTCGAGAAAATACCTTGTTCAAATGTCGTTCTTCACACCTCATCCGCCCATACCAAGGCATCAAGCTGCCAAAATGAAACGTTTTAGTTCGACTCTGGTCAACTGAAGTGCTCGCTAGGCACGGCGAATATGAAAAATATTTAATCTTGCCGCAAAGCGCCTGTTGCCGGCATCAAGGCATAATCACGCCTGAGATAGCAAGACGTCATCGCCTTTGGCTGGCGTCGGCATGTATTTACAGCTCACTTCGAGCTTGATCCACATTTATAAAGAATAGATATGCAAACAATCATCGATCTGGCGCTCAACTGGTTTCTCCATCTGGATGCCCACCTTGCCGAACTGGTGGCGCTGCACGGCGCATGGATCTATCTGATTTTGTTCCTGGTAATCTTTGTAGAAACCGGCGTGATCGTCATGCCTTTCCTGCCAGGAGATTCATTGCTGTTTGTTGCCGGTGCACTCGCAGCAAAAGGTTTATTCGATCCGTGGATACTGTTTGTGCTGCTGAGCAGCGCCGCCATCATCGGTGATGCACTCAACTTTACGATAGGTACTATCGTCAGGGAAAAGGCTATCGATACGCATCGCATACCTTTCGTCAAGGAAGAACATATTGCTCGCACGCACGCCTTCTTTGAACGACACGGTGGCAAGACCATCATCCTGGCCCGCTTCGTTCCCATCGTCCGCACACTGGCACCTTTCGTCGCTGCACTCGGTGCCATGCCGCCACGTATATTCTTCTTCTACAATGTCACCGGCGCAATTATTTGGGTCGGTTTGCTGGTCGCAGCGGGACATATCTTCGGCACCATTCCTTGGGTCAACCAGAATTTGACCTTGATAGTGATCGGCATCGTCATCCTGTCCATCATGCCGGCCGTGTTTAGCTGGTTGCATGCACGCAAGCAGCCAAATTAACTGAATAGCGAATTCATGAACCTACAGTCAAACTGGATTGCGTACGCACTGGCATCCGCCTTTTTCGCAGCACTGACCGCGATCTTCGGCAAGCTGGGCGTAACCGGGCTGAATTCAGATCTGGCGACTTTCATACGCACTATCGTCATTCTCGGCGTGTGCTGCCTCATCATTTCGCTGCGCGGCGAATGGCAATACCCGGATACGATCAGCACGCGCAGTTGGCTCTTCCTGATTCTGTCCGGCATCGCCACTGGTTTGTCATGGTTGTGTTATTACCGCGCGTTGCAATTAGGCCCTGTCAGCAAAGTCGCACCTATCGATAAATTAAGCGTCGCACTCGCGATTCTGCTGGCAGTGATTTTTCTTGGAGAGAAACTGACTTGGGCCACCGCATTGGGCGCTGGCTTGATCGTGGCGGGCTCTGTCGTTCTGGTTTTATTCTAAGAACATCGTCAGCAATTGTTGCATCGTTAATCCAAAAGCGAGAGTATCGTTTTTCCTTCGTGCCCATCACTTGGAGACAAAGATCATGAATTTTCTAAAAAATATGGCTACTCTATTCGCTTTATTGGCAGTGACTGCATGCAGCAGCACGCCAGTTAAACAAGCAGCGCCAGAACCATCATCGGGTTCGAATGTAACAATGTGCACCATGGACATCAAGCAATGTCCGAGCGGAAAATCGGTTGGTCGTAGTGGGCCGCAATGCCAGTTTGTTTGCGACTAATTCATACCGCTCGTAGATAGTCTCGTGCGCTACGCCTCTCATATTTATGGGAGACGCATTAAATTCATTCTGAAAAATACATACACAAATGCCCTCTGACACTAAAGGGCATGTCAGAAATTTGTTAATTTTATTGACGAGAATCAACAGTAAATATAAGGTGTTTTAACAAATTCACGTTTTCGGCTGATTGCTAGCCGTATGACTGGAGAAATACCGCCACTGTGTAATTGCGCAATGTTCTGCCTTATTGAATGAGGTACGTCATGCTAAGTGCCAGTTATAACTCGTCATTGGTATTTCTCTCTTTCCTGGTCGCCATTCTGGCGTCTTACACGGCACTGAATCTAGCCGGCAGGATCAACTCTCTCCGCGGCAAAAACATCTTTGGCTGGCTGACTGTCGGAGCGATCGCGATGGGAGTCGGAATCTGGTCCATGCATTTCATAGGCATGCTGGCGTTTCAACTACCAATACCACTGAGCTACGATTTTAAGATTTCAGTCTTATCTTTAATCATTGCCGTGCTCGCGTCTGGATTTGCTCTTTGGCAAATCAATCGACCTCAGCTTCCTATCACTCACCTAGTCGTTAGCGCCGTGATTATGGGCTTCGCTATCGCCGCCATGCACTACACAGGCATGGCTGCATTACGCATGAGTCCCGCTATTGAATATGACATCTTTCTATTTATCGCTTCTATTGCGATCGCCATCCTTGCATCAGGTGTAGCACTGTGGATCGCATTCAAGCTGCGCAAAGACACGCGTCATACGAAGATATTCAGAGCACTGGCTTCCATCGTGCTGGGCGGTGCGATTGTTGGTATGCATTACACAGGGATGGCTGCAGCCAACTTTCCAATTGGTAGCATTTGTACCGCAGCGGCCGATGGTATTGAGTCGAGCCGACTAACTATCATAGTCACTGGTGCTACGCTGGCCATTCTGATACTCGCATTACTAACATCCGTTCTGGATGCAAGATTAGAGTCGCAAACAGCAAAACTCGCCCGCTCACTCGCTGATGCAAACTCAAAATTAACGCAACAAACGCTGCATGACAATTTAACGAAGCTGGCAAATCGTGGTTTTCTGGAAGATAGACTGAAGCAAATGCTGGCGGACGCTACCCGTGAAAAAAGCCGATTCGCAATCATGTTCATTGATCTGGACGACTTTAAAACCATCAATGATTCGCTCGGCCACCACACCGGTGATTTGCTACTGATCGAAGTCGCAGCGCGTATCCGCAACAGTCTACGCGAGCAAGATACGGTGGCTCGTTTGGGCGGTGACGAGTTTGTGGTTTTGATCGACATTATTGATCCGGAAGATGCGGCTCCCGTCGCCAATAAACTGGTCAACATCATCAATCAGCCTTTTCAAATAAACGGCTATGATTTTTGTATCTCCAGCAGTATCGGCGTTGCCATATTTCCTGAGGACGGCGTCACGGATCATGACTTGTTAGTCAATGCCGATGCAGCGATGTACCACGCCAAAAATACTGGCCGTGCGAGTTATCGCTTCTTCGAAACATCGATGAATACCAACGCGCACAATCAACTCCAGTTCATTCAAGATCTACGTAATGCATTGAAGCGTGGTGAATTCTATTTGGATTACCAGGCAAAGTTTCACGCAGTTGATGGCGCAGTTGCAGGAGCTGAAGCCTTGTTGCGCTGGAAGCATCCAACACGCGGAATCATTGAGCCTGATGACTTTATTCCCATTGCGGAAAAAACAGGATTAATAGTCCCCATCGGAGAATGGGTTCTGAATGAAGCATGCAGACAAATGCGTGTATGGCATGACGCCGGTTACTCGACCTGGAAGATGGCGGTCAATGTATCAGCGATCCAGTTCCGTCAAGACAGCCTGGTCGAATTAGTCGCGGCAACGCTCACGAGGAATCGTCTGCCGGCGAACTGCCTGATTCTGGAAGTAACTGAATCGACTGCGATGTATAACGTCGAGACTAGTTTGCTGGTATTAAAAAGCCTGGCGCAATTAGGTGTGGAAATTTCGATCGATGATTTTGGCTCTGGTTACTCCAGCTTGCTCTACCTAAAACGCATGCCGGCCAGTGAGCTGAAAATTGATCGTGGTTTTATACGCGAACTGTCACATGGAACTAACGATGCGGCTATTGTTGCTGCAATCATCGCTCTGGGACATGCGCTGAATTTACGTATAGTCGCGGAAGGAATTGAAACTGATATGCAACAGGATTTTCTGACTTCCTTGGGTTGCGACACGCTGCAAGGCTATTGGATGGGAAGACCTGTATCGCCTCAGCAATTCATGCATGAGGTCCATGCAATGTCTGCCGCAAAGATCGCATCGCATTAATACAGTTGATTTGTATCGCAAAAGAACTCGCGCTTAAAGCACGCTCCTACTTACGCATGTAAGTAGGAGCGTGCTTTTGATCAGACCAAAGTCAAGGTGACGTCGATATTGCCGCGAGTTGCGTTTGAATATGGGCAAACAACGTGCGCTTTTTCAATCAATGCTTCTGCTACTTTTCGGTCCAGGCCGGGAAGTGATATCTCCAGCTCAACTTCAATACCAAAGCCGGTTGGAATTTGACCGATGCCGACATTGCCTTGCACGGTTGCATCTTGTGGAAATGTGATTTTTTCACGTGCAGAGACAAATTTCATTGCCCCGAGAAAACAGGCGGAATAACCAGCGGCGAATAGTTGCTCCGGATTGGTAACTGCACCGCCTGCGCCACCGAGTTCTTTCGGTGTGCCCAGCTTGACATCCAACACGCCATCGGATGAGACAGCACGACCATCACGACCGCCAGTTGCAGTTGCGTGAGCACGGTAAAGGACTTTATCGATCGACATCGTTATTCTCCTGAAATGGATTCATTCAAAAAATTCAGCGATTTGTTTTGACCGGCTCACTGCTTACCGGAGCGAACATAACGACTATTCAATAACACGCCAACTATCGACAAATTCTATCGATTAATTGATGCCTCATTAACTCACTTGTTACATGTTGGAAATTTGATACGCAAGGCATAGACACATGCTGGCGATATAAATTCAAAGCACAGTATGCAGCAATTCTGCCAAACGTTTTTGCACCCACTGTGTTGTGGCGTCCGGTCGATGTCCTTGCAACCAAAGCATGCGGACCGACAGTACCGGCAGCGTAAATTCCTCACAAGGAAGCTCTTGTAACTGCAATCGATATTCTTCGTACTCGGCAATATTCAAGGGAAGTATGGCCCAGCCGATTCTATCGGCTGCCATGCCGGCAATACTGTAAAAACTATCTGAGTGCCAAACAGAAGGACTGAGTGCAGGATCGGAAAAGTCATCCATGTGCATCAACAATTGGCGATGCTTGGCGAGATCTCTTTGTGTAATTTTTTTGATTTTTGTGAGCGGATGCCCTCGCCCAACAAAGATTCCTTGCGGCACGCTGCCAATATGCTTTTGCGCAAATGAGAGCGAACTTGGCCCGCGGTCGAAATGAAAGGCTACGCTTGCGCGCTGCTTTTCCACATACTCGGCAACCTCGGTTGCGGTTCCGTTAAGCAGGGTTAATTCTAGTGAGGGGAAATGTTCGGATATTTCCTTTACCAGCGCACCGACAGCAAGATAAGGCAAGGCCTCATCCAATGCCAATGACAGCTTGGCCTGCTGTCCTGCCGCGAGTGATAACGCGCGCTGATCCAATCCTTCCGCCTGGCGTAATAACTCCCGCGCTTCCAGCAGCATCACTTCGCCGGCTGGCGTCAGTTGCACATTGCGTCGGGAGCGATCAAATAACTCGAAGCCAAGATCTGCTTCCAGCAAGCCTATCGCTGTACTGACAGCGGATTGCGCTTTACCCAAGCGACGCGCAGCCGCAGAGATAGATCCTGCCTCTGCAGTCGCGACAAATTGCTTCATACGATCAATAGTCCATTCCATCCATCTATTTTATAGATGGTACTTAACTTTGTCCAAATCTAATATTGATGGATGATAGTCACCGTTACACAACAAATAGGCTCTTTTTAGAACCAAAATAGTCATGAACCAAAAATCCATTTCTCCAAAAACTGTCACCATAAGCTGGTGTACAGACGCGGCAAAGATCGAGGCGCTTACCCAGCTCTTCGTGATGAATGCACGCACAGAATACATCTCACACTCGGAGCTGCAAGGCCCGCGTGCAGAAACGCCTACCCGCTGGCGTGGCGATCTTGCTGCAACGCTACGTGAAGAGTTCAAAATAACCCTCGCACAAAACCCATCAAGTGCAGACAGCTTGATCGCGGTTGCAGACATCGACGGCGTGATCGCCGGGATGGCGCTTGTTTCTATTGGCAATCAAGATGCGTCCACTCCTTATGCCTCGCTGGACGATCTGATCGTGCACCCGGACTATCGCGGTGCAGGTCTAGGCCATCAATTGATCGTATGGGTAGAACAGCAAATGCTGGCACGCGGCATCAAACGCCTGTTCCTTGAAAGCGGCGTAGAGAATCATGCCGCCCATCGGTTTTTCAAGACGCATGGTTTTCAAACCGTATCCGTCGTGATGATGAAGGAGCTCAGCCATGAATAAGCACGCACTGACACACTCTCCTGCCATCCCTTCCTCCAGTCGGTGGCTGGTATTGGCCATCGTTTCCATCGCGCTACTGCTGATCGTCGTCGATATGACGGTGCTGTATACGGCACTGCCACGTCTGACAGCCGATCTGTCTGCATCGGCTTCTGCCAAGCTGTGGATCGTCAACATTTATGCCTTGATCGTTTCCGGACTGTTATTGGGAATGGGGACGCTGGGCGACAGGCTGGGACACAAGTCTCTGTTTATTGCTGGCCTTGTGATCTTCTGTATCGCCTCTTTGTGCGCGGCCTATTCACCAACATCCGGCGCATTGATTGCATCGCGTGCACTACTGGCTGTTGGTGCAGCAATGATGATGCCGGCAACGCTATCCATCATTCGCTTAACCTTTACCGATGAAAACGAACGCTCTGTCGCGATTGGTATCTGGGCAGCAGTCGCATTTGGCGGTGCCGCGCTGGGACCTGTCGTCGGTGGACTGTTGCTTGAATACTTCTGGTGGGGTTCTGTATTCCTCATCAACGTGCCTATCGTACTGGTGGCAATACCGTTGGCATGGATGTATATACCGAAAGGACAAGCGAACAAGACACGTCCTTGGGATTTTGTAGGCTCCTTGCAGATCATGGCTGGCCTGGTCGGCGTAACGTATGCCCTCAAGGAAATCGGCAAGCGTGAACCTTCCTGGGCAATCGCTGTTGTTGCGCTGTTGATCGGTATCGTATTTCTCGCCATTTTCGTGAGACGCCAGCAGCGTAGTTTGCATCCGCTCATCGACTTTTCTCTTTTCAGAAATACGATGTTTTCATCCTCCGTAGCCGCAGCAATCGTCTCTGCTGCTGCACTCTTGGGGATGGAGCTGGTATTTACTCAGCGTTTGCAATTAGTGCTCGACATGTCACCGCTGGAAGCGGGTATTTTCATACTCCCGCTCTCGCTTGCAGCCTTCGCGGCCGGCCCACTGACGGGGCGTATATTGCCGCGTCTGGGTAGTGCTTTTGTCTTGTCGCTTTCACTGCTGATATCTGGACTGGGCATGGGTGCATATTTGTTTCTGCATGATGCAGCAACTGCCATACAGATCGCATGCTTGATCGTGCTCGGCGCTGGTATCGGTGCGGCCATGACGGCGGCATCCAGCACGATTATGCAAAGCGCGCCTACTGACCGTGCCGGTATGGCCGCGTCTATCGAGGAAGTTTCTTACGAATTGGGTAGTGTCGTCGGTGTCACGCTCATGGGCAGCATCTTGTCCCTGGTGTATGCAAGCCGACTGGTATTACCCGACAGCATGGCCTTGCCAGACATCACCTGGGACAGTCTGGATGAAGCGCTCATCGTGAGTAAAGACCTGACGCCGGATATGGCGCAGATGGTCAATGCTGCTGCTCGCACTTCATTCGATGGTGCATTCGTAGCTGTTATGGCGACAGCCACATTGTTGTTGCTTGTTACTGCAGGCATTGTCTGGTGGACTAACCGTAAAGCCGCGTCTAACCGGCTTTGAATGACGAGCTGCACTTAGAAAAACGCCCCTATTTACTTACGTAAGTAGGGGCGTTGTTGTTATCACCGTGGCTAAGCGAGATATTCAGCTACCTCGGTAAGTCGAATATGACCAGGGCGACACCACCAAAGGTACGTGATAATTCTGCGTTGCATCTGCAATGCCGAAGGCCAGCACAACTTCATCAACAAATCTCGGCGATGGCAAATCCACCCCCTGCCCGGCAAAATAATCGCCGGCGGCAAATACCAGTTCATAGCGCCCAGCCTGCATTTCATCGCCTTGCAACAAGGGCGTATCGCAGCGACCATCCTGATTGGTAGTCGCGTTCTTGAGTAGTTTCTTGCCAGTATCGTTGACGGCATACAGCGCTACTTTGACGCCTGCACCAGGTTTTCCCTGCGTAATATCCAACACATGTGTACTTAGTTTTCCCATCATTCCCCCTATTTTTCAGTGCCGCATTACTCTTGGTCTCTGGCGCAGATCATATACCGCTAACCTTTGATCTATATACGATTCACCTTATATCAATCATCACTTCAGCAGACATAATTCAATGCAAATACACATAAAGCCGCATCACGCGTCATCACGACAAAGGCTGGAGACATGAGCAAGCAATCTTACCCCCGCGATCTAATCGGTTACGGCCGCAAGCCGCCGCATGCCCTATGGCCTGGACACTCCCGCATCGCTTTGCAATTTGTCCTGAATTACGAAGAAGGCGCAGAAAACTCTGTACTCGACGGCGATGCCGGTTCAGAAACCTTTCTTTCCGAAATCATAGGCGCACAAAGTTTCCCGGCGCGCCACATGAGTATGGAATCGCTTTATGAATACGGTTCCCGTGCCGGTCTGTGGCGACTGCTACGCATGTTTGAAGAACGCAAGATACCGTTGACCATTTTCGGCGTAGCCCGCGCCTTGCAACGCAATCCTGAAGCCGTCGCCGCCTTCCGTGAACTCGGTCATGAAATCGCGGCGCATGGTTTGCGCTGGATCAGCTATCAAAACATCGATGAAGCAACCGAACGCAAACATATAGCCGAAGCTGTTTCCATCATTCGCGAACTGACTGGTAGTGCGCCGCTGGGTTGGTACACCGGTCGAGATTCTCCCAACACGCGCAGACTGGTAATGGAACAAGGTGGTTTTACCTATGACGCAGACAGCTATGCCGACGACCTGCCGTACTGGGAGCAAGTTGCCCATCACGATGCAAACGGCAAGCCGGTCACGACGCCACAACTGATCGTTCCTTACACGCTAGATACCAACGACATGCGCTTCGCCGCACTGCAAGGCTTCAACTCTGGCGCGCAATTTTTCGACTATTTGAAAGATGCGTTCGACGTCTTGTACCGCGAAGGTGATCCACAAGGATTGAACCAGCCGAAGATGCTGTCGGTCGGTCTGCATTGCCGTCTAATCGGTCGACCTGGACGTGCGGCAGCTCTGGCCCGCTTTCTGGATTACGTGCAAGCACATGATCAGGTGTGGATAACGCGTCGTATTGATATCGCCAACCATTGGCGCGCTACCCATCCGTTTTCCATCTAATTTCTCAAGTTTTTTGTACCGGCGTGGCGGTTCCACGGATAGCTGTTCAGACACAGACGTGTGTTTCTTCAGATGAAGGTGACCAGAAGTATATTTTCTATATATAAAAATCAGGAGACAGGGATGTACCCAGCTAAAAACAAGTTCAAAAAACTACAACTCGTTATTGCCATCAGCGCAGCGGTCGCGCTGCCGGCAATGGCACAATCATCAGTCGAAGTAACGGGTCTGGTCGATAACTATGTCGGTTCGATGAAATACAGCGGCGACACAGGACGTACCAACAGCGTCAACAGCGGCGGCTTGACCACATCATGGTTCGGCTTCAAAGGCACCGAAGATCTCGGTGGCGGACTCAAAGCCAAATTCAATCTGACTTCCTTCTTCCGTGCTGACACCGGCGCTTCCGGCCGCTTCAACGGCAATGAAACATTCTTCTCCCGCGATGCCAACGTCGGCTTGGTTGGAAACTTTGGTGCGATTTCTCTCGGTCGCGATTTAGCGCCCAACTTCTTGCCATCGATTTTGTTCAATCCGTTCGGCGACTCATTCCAACTGTCGCCACTGATCTTGCACATGGATGTACCTTGGTTCAATGCATCCGGCTGGACCAACACGATAGCCGGCGACACCGGTTGGAGTAATGAAATCATCTATACCACGCCAGATATCGGCGGCCTGAAAGCCAACTTCCATTACCAGTTTGGTGAAGTAGCAGGCAAGTCAGGTAAAAACAACGTCGGTGCCAACGTCTTGTACTTCAATGGTCCACTGGCACTGACTGCGTTCTACCAAAAGGTGAAAGTCAACAATCCTCTGGAGCAATCGCAGAACAATGTTCAACCCGCGACCAATGTTCCACTGCTAAGCGGCATGACAGCAGCACGCCAAACAGCATGGTTTGTCGGTGGTAGCTACGACTTCACTGTGGCCAAGCTGTTTGCCACCTACAACCAAACTGCGCATGACATAGACTTCAAGGACAAGACTCTGCAACTCGGTACCAGCATCCCGCTGGGCCAAGGTGCGATACTCGCTTCATGGGCTAATACCAAGCGTGATGGCCTGGCAATCGGCTCTGCACTCAAACGCAATACCGCATCAGTTGGTTACGACTACAACCTGTCGAAACGCACTGATCTGTATGCGATCTATATGTACGACAAGATTACCGAGCAATCCGTAGGTAACAGTTTGGCCTTGGGTCTGCGCCATCGCTTCTGATGGTTCAATAGCTTGATACAAACAAGCTAATCCCATTTCAAACGCGCAGCTTGTTTATACAAGTTGCGCGTTTTTTATTTAGATTCGTGCATGAATAAATGATGTTTCGTTTGATTTTTAGATGTTAAAGACAATAAAAAAGAGCCACGATAACGTGGCTCTTTTTTATATTCGGCGGCAAACAAAGCGATCGATATGATCGCTCCGCCTTCTAACTACAATCAGACAAATTCACCAATCTGCTTGACCACCGCCTCACGCACCGATCCACTGGTTACAAAGGAATGCGCCATCTGGATATCGTTGTGGAACCAGCGATCACCGTCCAGACAAGCCGGAATCTGCTGGCGGATCTCGTCATACGCTGCCTGCGTCCCTTGTCCCAGCACAAAGCCCGGCAATAAATCTTCCGTCATCGTCAGCGCTTGCGCTGCCAGCAACATCTCCACACCGATGATGTATTGCGTATTGGTGACGACCGTCGCTGCCTTGCGTGCGCACCAGGTCGAGTTCGAGACATGATCCTCGCTATTGCCTTTGGCCGGAATGCTGTCCACGCTGCCCGGCATGCACAGCGTACGGTTTTCCATCACCAGTGAACTCAAGGAACATTGCACCACCGGATAGCCAGTGTTGACGCCGCGGACACCACTCATCAAGTTACGTGGCAAGCCCCATGACAAGGTTGGATCGATCAGACGTGCCACACGGCGTTCGCAGATGCTGCCTAGATCGGTAATGGCCATCGCCAGCAAATCCATCGCTTGTGCGAGGTATTGGCCATGGAAGTTACCGCCGGAAATGATTTCAAAGCCACCACCTTCTTTGCCAAAGATCAGTGGATTGTCGGTAGCGGAGTTGATTTCCTTGTCAATGATGTTGTCGATGTAGTCCAGTGCATCGAAGACCGGGCCGTAGACTTGTGGTGAGCAGCGCAATGAATAGACGTCTTGAATACGGGCGCTGTAGGGAATATCTGTACGGCGTGACTCTTCCGGGAACTGTACGGCACGTGCTTCATGCGTGGTGCGGGTGGAACCCGTCAGCAATTTGCGGATGATGGCGGCGGTCTTGATTTGACCGGCGTGTGGACGGGCTTGCTGGATGCGGTGATCGAAGGCGGCCATTTCTGCACGCATGGCTTCCAAGGTCAAACCGAGTGACAGGCAGGCGTCGCTCAGCAAATTACGGGCGTCCCGTGCGACCAGAACAGCAACTGCCAGCGAGGCGGTACAACCGTTGATCAGGGCGGATGCATCCTTAGCTTTCAGGTCGAACTTGACTGGGCCTACACCGGATTTGGTAATGGCTTGTGGTGCACTCATGCGCTGACCTTGGTACATCACTTCTGCTTCGTCGAAACCGGCAATGGCTGCGGCCAGATAGGACAATGGGGCCAAATCGCCGGAAGCGCCAACTGAACCCTTTTGCGGCATGATGGGATGGATACCTGCATTGATGAAGGCCAACAGGCGATCAACCACTTCTACCCGTGGTGCCGAGTAATTGCTGGCGAAGGCATTGGCACGCAAGAGCATGGTGGCGCGGCTGACTTCTTCCGAGAACGGTTCACCGATGCCGGCGCAATGCGCCTTGATCAATTGGGTCTGGAACAATTCGATATGTTCAACCTTGATGCGGGTGTCTTTCAGCAAACCTACACCGGTGTTGAAGCTGTACATCATCGGTGCTTCGTCGTGCATCCAGGTCGATTCGATGTAGTCGCGGCTTTCTTTGAGGGCAGCGCGGGAAGTAGCAGCCAACGCAACCTGGGCGTAACTACCGTTCTGTGCGCGCGCAACTTGAATTACCTGCTCTGCTGTCAGGGTGAAGCCGTCTATCGTGATTGTGGTCATATGTTTCCTCGTTATATTTTTTATGATGTTTTCAGTATCGGCTAGGCGAGCAACTTCTTGCGCTTTTTATTTCGCTCCAGACTCGAACCATGTCCCAATCAAGGCACGCTCTTCATCTGTCATGTGCGTCATATTCCCTAATGGCATGTCCTTGGTTTGCACAACACGCTGATAAACCTTGGTCGCATGCTGGCGTATCAATTCTGGCGTTTGCAACATCATGCCAGCAGGAGCTGTAGCAAATCCTGCTTGCGTCGGCTGAGCTGAATGACAACTGGCACAGCGCTGCATAATGACGTTTTGCACATGCTCAAAATCACTTGTCGTCGTAGCTGCCACTGCTACAGGGCTAGCTACTGCCGCGGTCGTTGCTGTAGCCGCGACTGCTGGAGCTGTCACAGCAGCTACTGCGGGTTTCGGTATCGGACGCGGTGCAATCGCAATGGCAACTGCCACCAATAACAACACACCTGCAATCGGATAAGCCAACGATACTTTGCCGGCATGACGCAGATTAAAGAAGTGACGAATCAGTACGCCCGCTGCCATGATCGCTGCCAACACCAGCCAGCTATAAGCATGCGTGTATGTCATCGCGTAATGATTGCTGATCATGATGAACAACACCGGCAGCGTGAAATAGTTATTGTGCACACTACGTTGCTTGCCGCGTTTGCCATAGATGGGATCTGGCGATTTTCCAGCTTTCATCGCTTCGACCAGTTTGCGCTGTCCAGGAATAATCACCATCAACACATTACCAACCATGATCGTACCGATCATCGCACCGACATGAATGTAAGCAGCACGACCGCTCAACAAATGAGTCAGCACATACGTTGCACCGACAATAAACACGAACATGACGATGCCGAGCAAACCTTCGCGCTTGCCCAAGGGCGAACGACACAGCAAATCATAGACAACCCAACCAACTAGCAAGGTGCCAAGACCGACGCCGATAGCCTGCCAGGAAGACAAATCAGCGACTGACTTGTCTATCATCATGGCTGATGCATTGAAGTAGTAGACGATAAACAACATGGCAAAACCGCTGAGCCAGGTTGCATACGCTTCCCATTTAAACCAGTGCAATTCTTCCGGTAACTCTTGCGGTGCAACCAGATATTTTTGCGGATTATAAAAACCGCCACCATGCACAGCCCACAATTCGCCAGAGACACCCTTCTTGGCCAAGTCGCTGCCTGGCTTGGGAGGACGGATAGAGTTATCGAGCCAGACAAAATAAAACGACGCGCCGATCCAGGCGATGCCGGTAATCAAGTGAAACCAGCGCACCAGCAGATTGAGCCACTCGACGCCGTACGATACGAATAATGCTTCCATGTCTTCCCCACGTTTGATTCTCATCCGCCACTGCGCGCTCTGCAAATGAGCAGGACTATGCGTCCCGAATTGGTCGTATCTGTCAGTAACGAGACTGGTAGCAGCGTATTACGCCACACCTTCCCGCTACCGAACATGCCGCTGCGACCTTATGATCTTCACAACATCCAGCCACACAGATTTATATACCTGCTTGCAACCAGACTATTGGAACGATAAACGTCCCAGCCACTTAATACATTGCTGATCTCTTATATTTGACATATAGAATTTGATATACAACAATGAGTTCGAAATGTGGGACATTCGGTATTTGATTTATCCCGAATGTTTGCCTGCGTGCAATCACCTACCGGAGACAACGAATGTCCAGGCTGCCCGATCATCTCGATATCCATCTGATTCGTATTCTTTATATGCTGCTGTGCGAAAAGAATGTCTCGCGCGTGGCATTGAAATTGAATCGTCCACAACCATCCATTTCAGCGTCCTTGCGCAAATTGCGTGAGCTGACTGGCGATCCTTTATTGGTACGTGGAGCGCGCGGCATGGTCCCGACCCAGCATGGCGAGAGCCTGATGAAGTCGGCCAAACGCATACTCGATGAAGCAGAACATCTGTTCATTCCGAAGACGGCCTTCGTGCCGCAAGAAGAAGCGCGCACCTTTCACATCGCCGCACCCGATTACATGAATACGCAATTCTTTACGGAAGTGATTGCCCGTCTGCGTCGCGAGTCGCCAAAAAGCCACATCGTCATTCATGCGCTCGGACCGGAAACAGATTACGTGCGATTGCTGTCAGATGGCGAGCTTGATCTGGTGATCGCCAACTGGGATGAAATGCCCGAGCACCTGCACCTGTCTAAACTGTTCGATGATCCTATTGTCTGCTTGATGCGCTCCGATTGTGCCTACGCGCGACGCACCAGTGCTGAAGATATGACGATAGAAGATTATCTGAGCTTGCCGCATGCAGCACCGTCACAAATTCTGCCCGGCTATCACGGCACGATCGATTCTTTTCTGGAAAAACAAAATCTGCAACGCAATGTTGTGGTGGAGTCAGCCCATTTCCGCATGCTGCCTTATATGGTGGCGCAAACGGATCTGGTATTGACTGCAGGTCAGCAATTCGCACGCTTTTACGAAAAGACGCTAGGGCTCAAAAGTTATACGGTACCGATCAAATTTCCGCCATTACGTTTTTACCTGTTGTGGCATGAACGCGTGCATCAGGCTACCGAACATAAATGGCTCAGAGCGCAAGTCAGCGCTGCCGCCAAAAGCATGACAAAGTAAGGCTTCCCGGCCTTCCCTTTATATCCGAATCTAGAATTCGACTATTTGCTATTCCATATATCGTGCTGTGCAATTTACTTTAGTATCGACTCACAAACCTGCAGCTTAAAAAGCGATGCAGAGTAAATTAAAACATTCAGGAGACAGCCATGGAAAGCAATAGCCATCCAGTGGATAAAAGATACGCGATAGCAAAACTCGCGACCCAAGCATAGCCATTACTCCGATGATCAACGGCACTTTTTCCGAAAAATGCCGCTCTGCCCATACGCCATTTTCACGGCGGCCAACGGCGGGACTCACTCGCTCAGCATACAAGACAAGGATCGGTCAGACCTAAGCTGCCGATAAGAACATGACGACTCTGGAACATTTGAATAACTGCGACACGAAAACCTTCGTGGACACTCTGCACGGCATCTATGAGCACTCTCCCTGGATACCGGAAAGAACCGCAGCACAACGTCCGCTACGCAACATCACAGCACTCAAGCAAGCCATGCAGGAAGTCGTTGCGCATGCCAGCCGCGAGGAACAGCTCGGTCTGATCCTGGCTCACCCGGAATTGGCAGGCAAGGCAGCGATTGCAGGCGAGCTGACAGCAGAATCAACTGGCGAACAAGCCCAGGCTGGTTTGCATTTATGCAGCCAGGAAGAATTTACAGCGCTGCAACAACTCAATGCCAACTACAACGCCAGATTCGGCTTCCCTTTCATCCTCGCAGTCAAAGGAGCAACTGGTAAAGGACTGACGCGCAAAGCGATCATCGCCACATTTACACGTCGCCTCAGAAACCATCCTGAAGATGAGTTACAAGAAGCGCTGCGACAAATCGGACGCATCGCAGAAATGCGCATCAACGATTTGCTCGGTCATGTTCCGACATTAGGCAATGCCGTGATGGCATGGGCCGAAGAAATCGGTGACTGGAGTGAAGACGAAAATGGTCTCACTTGCACATACATGACGCCTACCCATAAACGTACTGCTGAACAACTGGCGAACTGGATGCGCGAAGCCGGCATGTACGCGCACATCGACGCCGTCGGTAACGTGGTTGGCCGTTACTTGTCTACCGATCCGGCAGCCAAGACTTTGATCACCGGCTCGCATTACGATACCGTGCGTAACGCCGGTAAATATGATGGTCGCGAAGGTATCTTGTTACCGATAGCCGTCGTCAAACACTTGCATGAGCGCGGCGAGACACTGCCATTTCATTTTGAAGTGATCGGATTTGCAGAAGAAGAAGGCGTACGCTTCAAAAGCACTTTCCTCGGTAGCAATGCCGTGATTGGCCAGTTCGATCTGTCTCTACTCGATATTACAGACCGTGACGGCATCAGCATGCGCGACGTGATCACGCAAGCCGGACATGACGTCAACACGATTCCATCGATTGCCCGCGATGCAAGCGATGTGCTCGGCTATGTCGAAGTACATATCGAACAAGGGCCGGTGCTGCTGCAACATGGCTTGCCGGTCGGCATCGTCACCTCCATCGCAGGTAGTTCGCGTTACCTGATTGAGTTGCAAGGCGTCGCCAGTCATGCCGGCACCACGCCTATGACTATGCGCAAGGATGCTGCCGCTGCCGCTGCTGAAATCATTCTCTACGTTGAACAACGCTGCGCCCAACATCAAAGCGCATCGCTGGTTGGCACGGTCGGCCAATTGCAGGTGCCAAACGGATCAACCAACGTCATCCCCGGCCGCTGTGTACTGTCGCTGGATATACGCGCTGCGGTTGATACAGTACGCGAAGCCGCCGTCGCCGATGTATTGCAACAAATCGCTGACATTTGCACACGACGCAATATCGAATACAAGGCAGAACAAACAGTTTCCGCGCCGGCCGCACCATGCGCACCATGGCTGATGCAACAATTATCAGAAGCAACAGAACGCGCTGGCGTACAGCCATTCAAGCTTGCATCCGGTGCCGGTCACGATGCCATGGCGATCTCCAAAATGACCGATGTCGCCATGCTCTTCACCCGTTGCGGCAACGGTGGTATTAGTCATAACCCTCTGGAAACCATGACAGCAGATGATGCTGAAGTATCCGGCCAAATCCTGCTCGATTTCTTGCGCAACTTCCAAGCAAAGTAAGACACAACACCACGACGAATCAAAAACATCCTATGAGCCACAGTCCATCCGCGACTGTGGCTTGCGATCACCCTTTCTTAAAGGTAAACCCATGAAGATGCTTGCCAACATGAAAATAGGTCAGAAGTTGACTCTCAGTTTCGGCATCGTGATTGCATTACTGATCGTCATTACCGTACTCAGCAATACCCAATTGCTACAACTCAACAACAGCATCAATCTAATCACCAAAGACCGTTATCCCAAAACGGTGCTAGCCAACACCATACAAATTCAAGTCAACAAGATAGCCTTGAACCTGCGCGACATCATGCTGAGCAGCGATCCGGCCAAAATAAAAAATCTGCTAGACGACACGCAGCTGGCAGATAGAAAAATGAATGAAGGTCTGAACCAGATCAAGGCCATTGCACAAACCGAAGAAGACAAGCGGTTTATCAACGTTGCCATCAACGCCCGCGATCAATATGTCCCGGCGCGCGACGCCCTGCTGCAACTGGCACAAGATGGCAAGACAGCAGAAGCCCAAGCCTATCTGGATAATGTCTTCATGCCGGTACAGGTCAAATACTTTATCGCACTGGATGCGATGTTCGACTATCAAGGTGGCTTGATGAGTGCAGCTGGCAACGCTGCCAGCGGTGACTCCGGGCAAGCACGTACGATCATCAATATATTGGCCGGTATCACTCTGCTGCTGTCGATTGCAGTGGGCTGGTGGGTGACGCGCAGCATCACCCGACCACTCAATACAGCAGTCGGCGTCGCCCGACGCGTGGCTGAAGGTGATCTGAGTGGCACGGTGCTCGTCAAGACGACCAACGAGGTCGGTCAGTTGATGGCCGCATTGAAAACCATGAACGACAATCTACACCGCATCGTCACGCAGGTACGCAGCGGCACCGGAACCATCGCCAGCGCCTCCAGCGAAATCGCCAGTGGCAATATCGACCTATCGTCGCGTACAGAACAACAGGCCAGTTCACTAGAAGAAACCGCATCCGCAATGGAAGAGCTGACCTCGACCGTGAAGCAGAATGCAGATAATGCACAACAAGCCAATCAGCTTGCTGTCTCCGCCTCGAATGTAGCGCGACAAGGCGGTAGCGTCGTCAATCAGGTTGTCGATACGATGGCAGCAATCAATGCCTCATCGAAAAAGATTGTCGACATTACCGGCGTCATCGACAGCATTGCCTTCCAGACGAATATTCTGGCGCTCAACGCCGCGGTCGAAGCTGCACGCGCCGGCGAGCAAGGACGCGGTTTTGCGGTAGTGGCATCTGAAGTACGCAGCCTGGCACAGCGCAGCGCGGCGGCGGCCAAAGAAATCAAAGCACTAATTGATGACTCAGTCGCAAAAGTCGACAACGGCAGCAAGCTGGTACAGCAAGCCGGTCTTACCATGAATGAAGTCGTTGCCAGCGTGGGGCGCGTCACCGAGATCGTCGCCGAGATCAGTAGCGCCAGCCAGGAACAAAGTGCGGGTATAGAACAAGTCGGACAAGCCATCACGCAGATTGATGAAGGCACACAGCAAAATGCTGCACTGGTAGAACAATCCGCCGCCGCTGCGCAATCGCTACAGGATCAGGCCGATCAACTGATGCAGGTGGTCAGCATTTTCAAACTCGAACGGCAAGCTGTGGAGATATCTACTTCTCGAACGGCACCAGAAAAACTGCGTCTAGTGAGCACACCAACCATGCCGCAACGCACAGCTATCGCCAGTAACGCTGCCTGATGTCGCACTGATACGCGCTTAGCGATAGCTAAGCTGCGTCGTAAATAATTGCCTGACTCACTTCAATCTGCACAGGCATTTTCCGCGATCCGCTCGCGCAACCAAGTCAGTGCCTGCTCGTCATCACGTCGCTGGTGCCAGACCAGCACAAACGAAAACGCAGGCACTTTAAACGGCACCGGAACCACTGCCAGTTCCGGATGCCGTATCTGACGCAAAACTCTGGAAGCAACCGTCAGTATCAGATCGGTGCCGGCTATCAATTGCGGTGCCACACTCCAATGCGGCAGAGCAACGGCCACGCGCCTGTGTTCACGTATCGCAGTCAGTGCCTGACCAACCTCCACTGCACCGCCGCCGCGCCCAACACCGACATGTGGACGCGCAAGATAATTTGCGAGAGTTAATTTACCGCCTGACGATAAAGTGCTTTTATCCAGCAGACAGGCAAAGCTTTCTTCAAACAGACTGGCAGAGCGCAACTCTTGCGGCATATTGGGGAACACACCGGCGGCCAGATCAATTTCACCATTCAGCAATTGATCCAGCACTGCATCGCGACTGCCTTGCGTAATCACCAGATCAATACCCGGCGCTTCGCGGCGGAGATCTCTTACCAGATTCGGTAACAGCAAGGCCGCGCCATAATCCGACATCGCCAGACGAAAACTTCTTCTCGCCACAGCTGGCTCAAACACGTCCGGTGTCAGCAACGCTTCCACCTTCGCCAGCGCTTCAGCCAGCGGCTCTACAAGGTCCAGCGCACGCGGCGTAGGCACCAACACACTACCGACACGTTCAAGCAAGGGGTCATCCAGCAACTCGCGCAGACGAGCGAGCGCATGGCTGACTGCCGGTTGACTCAAATGTAAACGCTCGGCTGCACGCGTGACATGCCGCTCAGCCAATAAGGCATCCAGTATCACCAGCAGATTGAGATCGATGCGACGCAATGTATTCATTTCATGCATGTCCTGGATAGGTAAATGGAATTTCACTTTGCCGAGTCGATGAAATAAAGTTTCAACAAATCTTCAATGAAAAGGATACATGATGCATTTGATTCAATCACTCGTAATGATGCTAATCGCTGCCGGCGTCGGTGCGATGGTGCCATTGCAAGGCGGCGTCAACGCGATACTGGGAAAAGGCCTTGGACATCCGCTGTGGGCGACACTGGTTTCGCTGCTGCTCAGCATCTGCGTATTGCTGCCGCTCATCTTGCTGCTGCGCCTGCCCATGCCTTCCATGGACTTTGCATCCAAAGCACCGCTCTGGATCTGGTCCGGCGGCCTCTACGGCGTCATTTTCATTTCATTGGCGCTGATGCTGATACCGCGATTGGGAGCGATGGGCTTTGTTGGTGCCGCCATGACAGGGCAAATCATCGCGTCGCTGGCACTCGATCATTTCGGCATGCTCGGCCTCGCAACCAAGCAGTTAAGCAGCGGACGCGTACTCGGCGCCCTCCTCTTGATCGCAGGTGTAGTCGTGATCCAGCTCAGTGGGAACAACAGCCCTGTTGCAGAAAAAGACACGCCCTTGCCCATCGCAGGACAAGCCGCTTTGCGCTAGCCGCACGCAAGGACAAATCGGCTTTCAATTCAGCCGATCCATCCATCATGTACGACGTGGCAAACACCGCCGAGCAACGCGAAATGAGCTGGATTTTCATTTGAGATGAAAATCCAGCGGTCACGTCTGCTATCTGCAACAATCGATATTGAAAAACCTGCAAAATAAGCCAGAAAACAACACCGGACAGGAGATGGCAATGCATGTACCAGCCGACAGGAGTTGTTTATCTGCAACCGATCAGGCAATACCGTCGCCGCCGGTGTTCAAAGCCGTGGAAATGCCCTGCGCCATATAGCGGCAATCCTATAATGGATATTCCATCTGCATTACATTGCTTAAGCAAATTTCGACGACATTAGATACGCTGAACGACATCCACATTAGATGGCAAACGTCCAAGCATACAAAGCATAATAATCAGGAGACAAGCAGATGACATTTTTGGACAAGTATTTCAAGTTAAGCGACCACGGTACGAACGTACGTACCGAGTTATTGGCAGGGTTAACCACCTTCCTCACGATGGCTTACATCATCTTCGTCAACCCATCGATACTGGGTGACGCGGGTATGCCTAAGGACTCGGTTTTCGTCGCCACTTGCGTGGCAGCCGCGATCGGTACATTGATCATGGGTCTGTACGCCAACTACCCTATCGGCCTGGCACCAGGCATGGGCCTCAATGCCTATTTCTCGTATGCCGTCGTGCTTGGTATGGGATATTCGTGGCAAGCCGCGCTGGGCGCAGTATTTATTTCCGGCTGCCTGTTCATGCTGGTCAGTCTGTTCAAGGTCCGCGAGCTGATTATCAACAGCATCCCGAACTCCTTACGAACGGCGATCCCCGCCGGTGTCGGACTGTTTCTCGGTTTGATTGCACTGAAAAATGCGGGCATCGTCGTCGCTAATCCGAACACTCTGGTTACCCTGGGCGATCTGCATAAAGCTCCAGCCGTTATGGCAGTCATCGGCTTCATCGTGATCGTCGCACTGGATCGCCTCAAGGTAAGAGGTGCAATGCTGATCGGCATTTTGGCCGTGACCGTCATGAGTTTCTTCTTCGGCGGCAATCATTTCAGCGGCGTGTTCGACACACCTCCTGCGATTTCACCAACCTTGTTCCAACTGGACATCAAAGGTGCGCTGGGCATGGGCCTGATCAACGTAGTACTGGTCTTTTTCCTGGTTGAACTGTTTGATGCAACCGGTACCTTGATGGGCGTGGCACAACGCGCTGGTTTGGTGAAAAACGGCAAGATAGAACGTCTGAATAAAGCCTTGCTCGCAGACAGTGGCGCCATCATTGCAGGTTCCATGCTTGGCACTTCCAGTACAACCGCCTATATTGAAAGTGCAGCTGGCGTACAAGCCGGTGGCCGTACCGGTCTGACCGCCGTCACCATCGCCGTTCTGTTCCTGCTGTGCCTGTTCATCGCACCGTTGGCTGGTGTCGTTCCTGCCTACGCTACAGCGCCTGCATTGTTTTTCGTTGCCTGCCTGATGTTGCGAGAACTGCGCGATATTGATTGGGAAGATACGACCGAATGCATACCGGCAGTCATCACCACCATCGTCATGCCATTCACCTATTCCGTTGCAAACGGTATGGCACTCGGCTTCATCACCTACGCAGCACTGAAACTGCTGACCGGCCGCGCAAAAGAAGTGTCGTTCATGATCTGGATTATTGCCGCCTTGTTCATGTTCAAGCTGATTTATCTGGGTTGAACAAGTAAACAAAGCAACAAGCAGCAGATGTTGCGCCCTCGTCGGCTCTTGCCATACCAGGTGCGCAATATTCTGCGGCAACGTTAAGAAAAGAGATGGCATCAACAGACGAGAGCAGCTGTTGTGTCATTTCCAAAAGAAATAAAAACAGCATGTGATTGTTTTTAATTATCTATACGTCGTACCTCAACAGAGCACACAGATCATGTCAGAACCGATTCGCTTTTACTTCCGCGGCGCCACTCACGAAGTGACAGGCCAGTCCAATACCCGTACCGTTTTACAACATTTGCGCGAAGACCTGCATTGCACCGGCACCAAAGAAGGTTGTGCCGAAGGTGATTGCGGCGCCTGCACCGTCGTCGTCGGCGAACTGCGCGGCGACAAACTGGAACTGAACACCGTCAATTCCTGCATACAATTTTTGCCCACGCTGGATGGCAAGGCATTGTTCACAGTAGAAGATTTGAAACAGGCCGATGGTTGCCTCCACCCAGTACAACAAGCTATGGTCGAATGCCACGGCTCGCAATGCGGCTTCTGCACGCCTGGCTTCGTCATGTCCTTGTGGAATTTGTATCTGCAACATGAAAAATCCAATGTAGCTCCGAGCACCAGACAGATCGACGATGCCTTATCAGGCAATCTCTGTCGCTGCACCGGCTACCGCCCTATCATTGATGCGGCACGTCGCATGGGTGAACTGCCAGAAGTACATTTCGATCGCGCTCACGTTGCCGACGCTTTGCGCGGATTGCAACGCGAGGAACCACTCAGCATCAGCTACGCTGGCCAGACTTTTCATGCGCCGCGTACGCTGGCGCAACTGGCAGCATTACGCGCCGAACTGCCCAAGGCACGCATCCTGGCCGGCTCTACTGATGTCGGCTTGTGGGTGACCAAACACATGCGTGACCTTGGCGACATTATTTACATCGGCCAGGTCGAAGAACTGAAAAACATAGAAGAAAAAAACGGCTGGCTGGAAATCGGCGCTGGCGTCACACTGGAAAAATCCTACGCCGCAGCTCACGTGCATTACCCGGAGGAATTGTCTGAACTATGGCAACGCTTTGCCTCACTACCCGTGCGCAATGCAGGCACGCTGGGCGGCAATGTGGCCAATGGTTCGCCTATCGGTGACTCCATGCCTTGGTTGATCGCGCTCGGCACATACATCGTGTTGCACAGTGTCGATGGTGAACGCAGCATGCCGCTGGAAGATTTTTATCTGGCGTATCAAAAATCAGCCTTGCAAACCAACGAGTTTGTACAAGCAGTACGGATACCATTGCCGCGCACTGGCGTCGTATTCCGCACCTATAAATTATCGAAACGCTTCGATCAGGACATCTCTGCTGTCTGCGCTGCATTCGCCTTCGAGCTTGTTGATGGTGAGGTACGTCATGCGCGCATCGCCTACGGCGGCATGGCAGCCACGCCCAAACGTGCAGCAGCAGCCGAAGCTGCGCTGAACGACAAGGCATGGAGTGAAGAAAACGTGCGTGCTGCCATCGCATTGCTGGCCGAGGATTATGCGCCGCTGTCCGACATGCGTGCCTCATCGGCCTACCGCATGAAGACTGCGCAAAATCTGTTGTATCGCTACTGGCTGGAAACACGCGCCGATACACCCATGGCGCCAAGCTCTTTACGCGCCTTTGCGGCAAGCACTGCCACTGCGCAGATTGCTTGAGGAAATCATGATGAACAAGCAAACCGAATTATTCATGTCTGAAAAATTTTCTGCCACCGCGCTACAAAGCGGCAACGCAGTCGGCAAACCACACCCGCACGAATCTGCCATCCTGCACGTCACTGGCGAAGCAACCTACACAGACGACATCGTTGAGTTGCAGGGCACTCTGCACGCTGCACTGGGCTTATCGCAAAAAGCACATGCGCGCATCCGTTCGCTCGATCTGACAAAAGTTAAAGCAGCACCTGGCGTCGTCACCGTCCTGACTGCCGATGACATCCCCGGTGAAAACGAATGCGGTGCCATCATTCACGACGATCCGATATTGGCAGATGGTCTGGTGCAATATGTTGGTCAACCTATCTTTTTGGTCATCGCCGATAGCCACGAATCCGCACGACGTGCAGCACGACTCGGTGTCATCGACTATGAAGAATTGCCAGCGGTACTGACACCGCGCGCCGCGCATGCCGCGCAATCCTATGTCCTGCCACCTATGCACCTGAAGCGCGGCGATGCTGTTGTCGCATTCACCGCTGCCCCACACAAGCTGCAAGGTAATTTCAATGTCGGCGGGCAAGAACACTTTTATCTGGAAGGCCAGGTTTCTTATGCCATTCCGAAAGAAGGTGGCGGCATGCATGTGCATTGCTCGACGCAACACCCGAGCGAAATGCAACATCACATCGCACACGTTTTGAATCTGTCCTCACACGATGTCCTGGTCGAATGCCGCCGCATGGGCGGTGGTTTCGGCGGCAAGGAATCGCAATCAGCCTTGTGGGCCTGTGCTGCCGCTATCGGTGCCGCTCGTCTGCGCCGTCCGGTCAAACTGCGTGCCGATCGCGATGACGACATGATCGTCACCGGCAAGCGCCACTGCTTTGCCTACGATTACGAGATAGGCTACGACGATGATGGTCGCATTCTGGCCGCCAAGATCGACATGATTTCACGCGCAGGTTTTTCCGCCGACTTGTCTGGTCCGGTTGCTACGCGTGCCGTCTGCCATTTCGACAATGCCTACTATCTGTCGGACGTTGAAATCCATGCCATGTGCGGCAAAACGAATACGCAATCAAATACGGCATTCCGCGGTTTTGGCGGCCCACAAGGTGCGATTGCGATTGAATACATCATCGATGAAATCGCGCGCAATCTGGGCAAAGATGCGCTGCAAGTACGACGCGTCAATTTCTACGGCAGTAGTGATGAAGACGGCCCTGACGCCCGCAATGTCACGCATTACGGACAGAAGGTCGAAGACAATATCATCCACGCGCTGGTCGACGAACTGGAAGCCAGCAGCGATTACCAGGCGCGCCGCCTCGCCATCGACGCATTTAATGCCAGCAGCCCAATCCTGAAAAAAGGCTTGGCGCTGACACCGGTCAAGTTCGGCATCTCATTCAACGTACCGCACTTGAATCAGGCTGGCGCGCTAGTACATGTCTATACCGATGGTTCGATACTCGTGAATCACGGCGGCACCGAAATGGGTCAGGGCCTCAACACCAAGGTCGCTCAAGTCGTCGCGAATGCATTCGGCCTGAAGCTGGACCGCGTACGCTGTACCGCAACCGATACCAGCAAGGTAGCCAATACGTCTGCTACTGCTGCATCGACCGGCACCGACCTCAATGGCAAGGCAGCACAACATGCGGCATTGCAGATACGTGATCGTCTCGCCGTCTTCGCTGCGCAGCGTTTCGGCGTCGAAGTCACTGCCATCAGTTTCGCCGACAGCAAAGTAAGCGCAGCCGAACAATCGATCTCCTTCCCTGAATTGGTGATGCAGGCCTACGTCGCGCGCATCCAGCTCTGGTCTGACGGTTTTTACTCGACGCCACGCGTACATTGGAATGCGAAGACCATGAACGGCCATCCTTTCTATTACTACGCTTACGCGGCCTCAGTATCCGAAGTGGTGATCGACACTCTCACTGGCGAATGGAAGTTGTTGCGCGCCGATGCGCTGTACGACGCTGGAGAAGCGCTCAATCCGGCGATTGATCTGGGCCAGGTTGAAGGTGCATTCATTCAAGGTATGGGATGGCTCACTACGGAAGAATTGTGGTGGAACAAAGAGGGCAAGCTGATGACGCATGCGCCATCCACTTACAAAATTCCTGCCGTCTCGGATTGCCCCGCAGATTTCCGCGTCAAGCTATTCAAGAACAGCAATGTGCAGGACAGCATACACCGCTCCAAAGCGGTTGGTGAACCACCATTGTTGTTGCCGTTTTCCGTATTCCTGGCCATACGCGATGCGATTGCCGCAGTGGGTGACAAGCGCATCAATCCGCCACTGCGTGCACCGGCCACCAGCGAAGCGATACTGGATGCGGTCGATGCAGTTCGTGCCGCAACGCACTAGGGAAGGAGCAAGACCATGACTACCTGGTTACAAGCCTTGCAAAAACCGGAAGCTGCTACCACTCCCTGCGTACTGGTAACAGTCGCCAACATTCAGGGCTCAGCACCGCGTGAAGCTGGTGCGCGCATGGTGTTTAACGCCACGCAGCAATTCGATACCATAGGCGGCGGTCATCTGGAATGGCGCGCCGCGCAGATTGCGCGCGCCATGCTGGCTGAGCACAACAATAAACATCCGGTGGCTAGAATCGAACGCATCGCTCTCGGCCCGAGTCTGGGTCAATGCTGCGGCGGAGTCGTGTTCCTGGCTTTTGAAATCATCGATCAGCATGCCGCGACGATGCTGGCAGGTCTGGAGCGTTGCCGTCGTGATGGCGTCAATGTCTGGCGTGCGGTTCCGCTGGAATCGGATGACCCATCCATGCTGTATGAAATCGATGGCGAAGCATACGATTTAAGTGTGCCTAACAATGGCTTGGAGGCAAGCATGTTCCGCACTGCCAGCGCCACGCATATTGCCAAGGATATGCACGGACGTCGCTGGTTGCTCGACTTATGCCACGCCCACCAGCCACAGGTCGTGCTGTTCGGTGCCGGACATGTGGGTACCGCACTGGTGCGCATGTTAAGCACCTTGCCCTGCCGCGTCATCTGGGTCGATGAACGCGAAGACATGTTCCCGACTGACTTGCCACCGCACGTCACCATCGAAGCAACAGATGTTCCCAATGCCGTCGTCGCCAAGGCTGATCCCGGCGCCTACTTTATCGTCATGACGCACAGCCACGCATTGGATCAACAACTGACAGAACAGATATTGCGGCGCGATGATGTCGCCTGGTTCGGCCTGATCGGCTCTTACACCAAGCGCAAGCAATTCGAACATCGTCTGCAAGATCGAGGCATCACTGCTCAACAATTAAACAAGATGACCTGCCCTATCGGCATCCCCGGCATTTATGGCAAGGAGCCTGCCAGCATTGCAATCGCGGTCGTTGCGCAACTCATGCAGTTATGGGAATTGCAAAGCCACAAACATCTCGACAAGCATCAAGAGCAAGTATTCCCGCTACTGACCTAGCCCTGAAAACCAGCTCTCACTCTACATTTACTTTTACCGATTACTACTAGCCATGACTTCTAACGTACAAGCCTACCGCGCCAGCCTGCTGCATTTTTGCAATGATCCTGCATTCGACGAACATGCCACGCTCTGGCATACCGACGGCTTGCTGGTCATCGCCGATGGCAAAGTCGTTGCGGCCGACGATTACGACAAGTTGTTATCTACGCTCCCAGCTGGCACAACGGTCCATGACTGGCGTGGCAAGATCATCACGCCTGGTTTCATCGATACCCACGTGCACTATCCACAAACGGACATCATCGGCTCGCCAGCATCCGGCCTGCTGCCTTGGCTCAATACTTATACCTTCCCAACTGAAGGACGCTTCGACGATGAAGCACACGCGACCGAAGTAGCTGATTTCTTCCTCGCGGAATTGCTGCGCAACGGCACGACTACTGCTGCAGTCTATTGCACTGTGCATCCGCAATCGGTCAATGCGTTCTTTGGTCGCAGTCATGCACTCAATCTGCGCATGATTGCCGGCAAGGTGATGATGGATAGAAACGCGCCTGAATTCCTGCTGGACACACCAGAAAGCAGCGCCCGCGACAGCGAAACCCTGATCAATCGCTGGCATAACAAAGGTCGCCAGCATTACGCCATCACGCCTCGCTTTGCACCGACCTCCAGCGATGCGCAATTAAAACTGGCCGGAGAACTAGCGTCCCAATATCCGGACACCTATATTCAGACTCACGTTGCCGAAAATACCGATGAGGTCAAATGGGTCAAAGAATTATTTCCCGACAGCCGCAGCTATCTTGATGTCTACGATCGTTGCGGTCTGATGCGCAAACGCGCCTTGTATGCACATTGCATCTGGCTGGATGATGGTGATCGCGCACGTATGGCGGCCACACACTCGGTGGCGACGGTCTGCCCTACTTCCAATTTATTCCTTGGCAGCGGTTTGTTTGATTTTGCCGGCGCCGATAAATTGCACATGCCCGTTTCACTCGCAACGGATGTCGGTGGTGGCACCAGTTTCTCCATGCTGCAAACCATGAACGAGCTGTACAAAGTCGGACGGATGAGCGGCATCCACCTCGCTGCACAGCGCATGTTTTATATGGCAACGCTGGGCGGTGCGCGCGCACTGCAACTGGAAGGAACCATCGGTAGTTTCGCAACAGGTTGCGAGGCAGATTTCATTGTGCTCGATCCACAATCCACGCCGCTGCTCTCGCGTCGCAGCGCGACTACCAACAGTCTTGAAGAACAATTGTTTGCGCTTGCCATGCTGGGCGATGACCGCACCATCACCGCGACCTATTCGGCTGGCATTTGTGTGCATCAACGTAGCGCATGGATATGATATCGGTGCATCAATCGTGAGATCGTATGCATCAAACTTTCAGATAGGCTTCCTCTCCCATCACTATTGGGCCAAGCTACGCATCTTTACTGCTGTAAAGATATCCAGCTCGGTCGTGTGAATCAAAACCTGGGCTGAATCCAAATAGTAAAATTCCTCGCCAACACCACATTGCTGCAGAAATAATTTCAGATGAATCAGCCTTCAAGCAGCAACGTCGTCTGGCACCAAAGCCAGGTTACTGTACAGAATCATGAAGACTTGCTCGGGCAACAACCACGTACCTTGTGGTTTATCGAATTAATTGCCTCCAGAAAATCAACACCGGCTTATGCCATGGAACGTACACTCATCGACGATGGGCGGGCTTGCTATGCGCTTGCTAGTGACAACGTGAAGCATGGATATAATCAGTTGCCAGCCCACCGCTAACCGTTAATTCTCATCCAACACTGCCCCTATGTTTAAAACACAATTCTAGTTATCAAACAGACGTCAAGCACTGGATGTAAAAAGGGCACCTGCAGGTGCCCTTTTTTATTCAATTACATTTTCGCCCTTAGAACATCCGGCTCGCTTTGACAGAAGCAGTCTGGTTATCGCAGTTGCGACGTGTTTCAAAGTCATAACACGCCGTTACTCCCATCTGAGGAACAAGTTTTTTGACTACTACATATTGCAGTTCTTGTACTATAACTAAAAATCATAATAGATTTATGACACCTTGATGACGTTCTCCTCAAACGTCTCTGTATAGGAACTATGCTTTTCTGAACATCTTCGTTTTAAAACGTCGCATGCGAGAAACAGAAAGAAACGAAGCTTTGCATATACAAAAAATTATTACATGCGAAAGGCAAGGAATTCTCTGGTGTAGAGTCAAAGGGGCACGCAATATGAAACTCAAGCACAAGAAAAAGAAATTACAACGTGCGATCGGCATGCTTCTGCTTGTGGCTACAGCATATGCATCACAACAGGTACTGGCAACAGAACTGATTGAGCTAGGCACATTAGGCGGCTCTACTTCCTTTGCCCGCGGAGTCAGTTCTAACGGCGATGTTGTCATTGGCGATTCGTTTACTAACGGCGATGTATTCATTCGTGCATTCCGCTGGAGTGCAGCTAACGGCACGATGACTGACCTTGGCACATTAGGTGGTGATTCCTCGGTTGCCTTCGCCGTCAATTCCACCGGCACTGTGGTTGTTGGTTGGGCGATACCGTTACTGGCGGCTTAACAAATCACGCCTTCAGGTGGACAGAAGCCAGTAATACAATGACTGACCTCGGCACATTAGGTGGCTTCTCCATCGCTACTGGTGTTAATTCCACTGGTAATGTAGTCGTTGGAGGATCTGATATTGGCGGCAATGTAATACACGCCTTCCGTTGGACCGAAGCTAGTAATGTAATGACCGACCTTGGCACATTAGGTGGCACATCTTCCTTTGCCAATGCCGTTAACTCAGCTGGTAATGTGGTCGTCGGAGAAAGTAAGATTGGCGCTGATGACCGCGCATTTCGATGGACTGAAGCCAGCAATACTATGATCGATCTCGGCACATTAGGCGGCACTACCGCGTCTGCAAATGCTGTCAATTCCGCTGGCAATGTAGTTGTCGGAGAATCTGACATTGGCGGCAATATACATCACGCTTTCCGTTGGACCGAAGCTAGCAATGCAATGACCGACCTTGGCACATTAGGTGGCACTACCTCCTTCGCACATAGTGTTAATTCCGTTGGTGATGTTGTCGTCGGAAAAAGTCAGCTAGCTAGCGGTGCTGATCGCGCATTTCGATGGACTGAGGCCACTGGCATGCAATCCATCGAACAATGGCTGGCTGCGAACGGCGTAACTGTTACTGGCCAAAATACTAAAGATGCACGTGTCGTTAGTGCCGATGGCAACGTTGTGGCAGGGGTCCTCGATAATGACTCAGCCTTCATTGCTCGCGTCACTAGCATGGGCTCGGGCATGATTAACGTCCCAGAATTCACAGCCGGCTTACAGCGCGTGGCCAATTCTGCCTTATTGGCTCACAACGATGCTGACCTTGTCATGCATGGCATACATGGCAATCCGATGCGCTCACTCTTGCCTGCAGGACGTTCCAGCATATGGACCAGTGGCGATGTGGGTCGTCAAGATCATGGTGCTTATGATAGTAAGCTGGGTGCAGCAGAAGTCGGTTACGCTCATCGCTTTAATACATCTGCACAGTTGAATATGGCAGTTGGCCGCACATACAGTAGTGCAAGTACGGGATTGGGTGGCGATACGACAACCCAAAGTACATATGTATTACCCGAGTTAATCCTGTTGCTACCGAATACGTCTGTATTTGCAACGCTAAGTGCTTATTACGGAAGCGGAGATTTGCGCCTTGACCGTGCGTATCTGAATGCAGGAACAATGACACACACATATGGCGCTCCGGATATGAAATCATTGGGTGCGCGCATACGTTTGGACTGGAAAGATGCCGTTGCGTTGGGCAAGAACAAACTGACACCATACGCCAGCCTTACATATATGAAAACGCGTATTGATGAATATACAGAACAAGGTAATGGCTTCCCGGTGCTGTGGAACGAACGCACTGAACATGCGACCACAGCACGTATCGGTATAGATGCAGTCCGCCCACTCAATGACTCTATTAACATCTTGGGTCGCATGGAAGCCGCGCATCGTTTTGAAAACACGGGAACAACTACTAGTGGTCAAATCATCGGCGCAGGTGGCGGACCATTCACTTTCCCGGGACAGAATTTGATGCAGAAGTGGTTACGCGTTGGACTGGGAATCGAAAGCAAAGTCGGTAATGGAATGACTTCTGTGATGCTGAATGCAACAACTCAAGGAGAAGCACCATCATATTGGCTAGCGGCCAACTATCGCTGGGTGTTTTAAGCTGTCGATCTGCAAGCCAATACGTCACGTTTAAAACACTATCCGGCGTGCCAAAGTGAGCAAGATATTAAAGTTATAGCCATGGCATTACTTGGGATAAGCAGGCGTGGCAAAAACTGAAGCATTAGATTCAAAAAAAATCCATGAGGAGCAAACTTGCTTCTCATGGATTTTTGTTGAATTCAAATACTTATTTGGCTGCGCTCAGCATGCGCTCAACGTAGCGTGCGATCAAATCTATTTCCAAGTTCACCTTGCTACCCACTTTCAAATGCTTGAGCGTAGTGACTTGAACGGTGTGCGGAATCAGATTCACAGAGAAGGTACAGCCATCAGCACTATCGGCAACAGTATTCACCGTCAACGATACACCGTTGATCACGATAGAACCTTTTACCGCGATAAATTTACCTAATTCTTTAGGCGCAGTTACAGCCAGCAGCCACGATTCACCTACTGGCTCGAACTTGCTGACAACGCCCAAACCATCAACGTGGCCGGATACGAGATGGCCCCCAAGGCGCTCTGACAAGGTGACTGCTTTTTCCAGATTGACTTCACCGACTGCATCCAGCCCAGCCGTGCAATTCAAGCTCTCACGAGAAACATCAACCTCGAATTGCTTGTCTGTCTTGGCCACCACCGTCATGCATGCGCCGTTCAAAGTGATCGAATCACCCAAGGCTACATCGGCCAGTGGCAAGCCACCCGCATCGACTGTCAGGCGATGCCCCGCAGCAGCATCGCCGAGAGGAGAAATGGTAGTAATTTTGCCGATGGCGGCGACGATTCCAGTAAACATGATGAAAACGAAATAAGTTAGATGAAACGAGCAAGGATACGCAAATCGGGACCGATCTGCTTGACCTCATGGAAAGTCAGATTCTTTTTCTGCTCCAGCGACTCCAGCACGGGCAGATTAAACATGCGCTGCGCATCGCCCAGCAATGTCGGTGCCAAATAAACCAGCAGCTCATCGACGCAGCCTTCACGAATCAGGGAGCCATTTAATTTGAAGCCAGCTTCCACATGTAGCTCATTGATTTGGCGACGACCTAGTTCCAGCATCAGTGCTGCCAAATCGACCTTGCCACTGGCATTCGGCAAGACGATGACTTCATTGCCTAGATCACGCAGAATTTTTTCTTTTTCGGGATTGGCTTGTGCCGCCACGATCAAGGTACCGCCACCCGTCAACACGCGCGCATGTGTACTGATCTGCAAATGGCTATCGATCACGATGCGTTGCGGTTGGCGTGGTGTATCGATGGCACGCACATTCAGTTGCGGATCATCTTCCATCACGGTGCCTATGCCGGTCAGAATGGCGCAAGCACGTGCGCGCCAGTAATGACCATCGGCACGCGCTTCATCTCCGGTAATCCATTGACTAATACCGTTATGCAGCGCGGTCATGCCATCCAGACTAGCCGCCGACTTCATGCGCACCCACGGCTTGCCGTGCTGCATGCGTGACAGGAAGCCGATATTGATTTCGCGCGCTTCCTCTTCCAGCACGCCGCATGAGACTTGTATTCCCGCTGCTTCCAGTCGCGCCAATCCTTGCCCTGCCACCAATGGATTCGGGTCGGCGATAGCCGCGACCACGCGCGCCACACGCGCACGAATCAAGGCATCAGCACAAGGTGGCGTGCGGCCGTGATGGCTGCATGGCTCCAGCGTCACATACACAGTTGCACCAGCCACATCGAAGCCGCGATCAGCTGCATCGTTCAGCGCTTGTACTTCGGCATGTGCATGACCGACCGGTTGCGTATAACCGGTGCCTATGACTTTGTTTTCCTTGACGATGACGCAACCAACGCGCGGGTTAGGCGTCGTCGTGAACATGCCTTTGGCGGCAAGCTCCAATGCCAGGCGGATACCTTGTACGTCGCTATGAATTTCCACGAGACTCTTTGTGTATGGTGATAAATAATTGGTATATGCAACTGTCGCTGATGCTGATCAACAAGTTGCCGTTTCTTTGGCCGGATTACACACACGTGGCCGACCGAGAAAATTGATCACGATCTTGCGCGATTGCGGCCCCAATTCCAGCAACCAATTCCCCGATTGCGAAGTCTGGCTGCTCGCATTGGTGCGCGTGCGTCCAGTGCCATTGAATGCGATATATTGTACTTTCGAATCGGTAAAGCTGGGCGTGATCCGCATCTCACGATCCAACGCATCGTGCGAATACACGATGATTTCATCCGCATCCGGACGTTGATTATTGTTTTCATCGATGAAAACGACCCAGCCATTATTCCATTTCAATCCATCTTTAGGCACCAGATCGACACGCGTACCGCGATGTATCGCTTCCGAACGTGCCAGATTAACCGACATAAACAAGGCATTCGTCGCTGTTGCCAATCGTTGGTTTTGTATCATGCTGCGAAAACTGGGAATGCCTATAGACAAGGCAATTCCCACGATTGCCAGTATTGCCATCAACTCAACAACGGAGAATCCACTGCACCATTTGATTTTAGAATGCATGACATCACCAACAATGATTTGCACCAGCCGATTTTTCGCCAGTACTGGTCAACATCAATTGACCACAGACTGGATCACGATAGCTGGCATTTACCTTAGCCGTTCCCGGCTGTGCGATCAATAGAACACAAGTACGGATTTCTTCCCCATTGCATGCCTGTGCGCTAATTTCATAAGCACTCACCTTCGCGTGTTCGCCAGAAAACCAGTTGAATCTCTTTTCGTTTACATCTGTGGATGTTGAAGAAAACGGCATATAAGTCGTATGCAAAGAATAATAACGTTCTTGCTGTTGCATCGTCTTCATCAATGCTGCGCGTCCCTCTGCCCGTTTCGTCTTTAATATTGACTCCTGATATGACGGGAAGGCAATTGCAGAAAGAACTGCCATGATGATTAATACAACCATCACTTCTATCATTGTGAAACCGCTACTGTTTCGCATGATGTCGTCCTATTTTTTGTTAAGAGAGCTACGCAATTCGACCCAGTTGACGATTTCACGCCAGCTTAGGCGACCAGCCGTCTTGACTGTCTCAAGTACGTTTTCTTTGGTCGGTACGATCACCTCTTTTACCTTGCCGGTAAGAGGATCGATAACTTCCAGTTTTTCCTTGATGCGACGCTTGCCAGTGGCATCTCGTTCCGTCACTTCGCTTGAAGTGCTTATCACCATCATCGGAACATTCGCCACACTCATGTTTGATAAATAGCCCGTCCAGTTTGCAATGGCAGACAAACCAGTGAAGATATCCAGAACATAGGAACGTCCACTCGCGCTTTTACAAGGATCATTACTGGGAATCAAGGTATTGAAGAACAATCTTCCATCGATAATTTGTGCGGAACTGATGCTGCGCTCACCTGTTTTATCGGAATCAATGAAGTCGAAGTACCAGCCCTTCTCGCCAGAACCAGCGCTGCCATATTTGAAAACGTCGCCACTAATTTCCAGCGTATCGTTGCGAGCAGTACTGACTGCCAAACGTCTTTCTGCTAGCTGCTGACGTCCTGCGATCTTCTCGCCTGCATTATCTAGAATCCCGTAAAAGGATTGTTTTCTGAAAGCGTTTTCCTGAAGATCACTTGCCTCCATAAACTTCCCCGTACCGAACGACACTAGATAACCGCGTTCAGGCGCAAAGACGACATTGGCCTTTTGTGTGATGGCTTGTCTATTCTTGTTGGCATCCACCGCGACAAATAAAGGCTTTGGTGATGCACCACCAAAGACATTCAGCCACGGTGCGCTTCCGCTGAAATCGAAACGCCACATATTTCCCTGCAAATCACCTGCATAAACAACATCCACTGCGCCGTCCCCGGCAAGGGTGAATGCAGGCGCAGCTAAGCCATTTGGCAAATTTTGATCGCTGATTGGCACAATAAATTTGAAATAATTAAGGCCTGCTACCCATTTTTCTGATGGTGCTTTATCTAAAGCCAGCAAGAAAAGTGCGTTTGATGCACTTACATTGAATTTGCCTTTACCGTCATCACGGTAGTTATTCAGTCCGCTAGTAACGACGGCAAAGTATCGGTACGTAGGTACGCCTTTGACGACGCTCATTTTGAATTTTGCAATGGCTGCCGGAGCAAAGAGATTACCGATGTCAGGATCATCTGCATCGGTAAATTCCCATAGAACACCCGCTCCCTTCTCAAATTGCTCCGGCACAGTCACATCCAGTGCGAACACTCCCTGCGCACCGCCGCCCATGCCGGACACCAGCACGCTGCTCCATTGCTTGCCTATACGTGCCTCTGCGACCGTAATCGCACCATCCACATACGGAACATAAGCAGTATTCGGTGATGTCAATTGCCCGAGACGCTCAAACAATGCATGGGGGATATAAGCAAATAGCTCTTCACCAGTCGTTGCATCGAAGGCATGCAACATACCGTCACTCGCTCCTACATACACCGCTGGACGACGCGCCCTATTTGCTTCATGAAACTCACGATAATCAACGCCTTGCACATTGCTGGAAGGCGCGCCACCAAATACCGGAGCGCTATGCACAATCGCACCAAGCACGCGATCACGTGCACGGAAGATGCCCTCTGCCTGACCTATTTCGTATCTACGGCCACCACGTAAATAATACAGACGCTTTTCGCCCAAGTCATCATGAGCACTATTAAGTGGCGAGGTATTCAGCGCAGCTCTTTGCGCAATGGACAAGTTAGTCCAAGAGAACGGAATCATGCTTAACGATAGATCGGCGTTTATTCTTGCAGTGTAAATACGACGCGCATCTGCATCCGGTCTCGCCGGAACCAGTCCATTACCAGTCAAGATATCTGCCGCATCCCACTCGGCAGATAGTGCTGCAGCACCGCGGCTACCTGTCTGCTTTAACGACAATTTCTTCAAACTGCCGCTCCATGTCAGCGGATTGAGTCCTGTCTGATACAGATGTGCACCATCTGTAGATACCGTCGCACCTGAAATGGTTAATTTCCCTGATGGATCAGAAGTACAACGCATAGAAATCAAGAGGGAACTGGCGAGGTCAACTTCCGGCACTGCAATCGCATGAGTGCTTATGAAAATGAATAACGAAAGAACGAAACGAACGCTCATCGACCAGCCTTGCGATAAACCGTTTGCAATACCACTTGTGTCGTCTCGCGCGTACCAAAACCGATAGCCGTAATCCGATAGAGATAATCAGCTTGATCAGTGCTCTCGCCGACCTTTCTATGCGTCATCAATTCGATGATGTAACGAGGTACTCTGGCCGACAACGAACCGGCACCAGTTTGAAAAGACTGTCCTGTAAATCTGCCGTATGGCACCGAGTGGCTTGTTTTATCATCCCCATCCATGAAGTTGACGGTCTGCCATACGGGTACAACACCTTCTGCCGCAGAGCGACACAAACCCAGATAAATATTCTGTGTACCACTACCGCAAGCAGCATCTGCTTCCCCCGGAAAACCAAGCGCACTGCTGCTGGAGAAAATATAGCTACGTGATCTATCCGCATCCGGCGAATGCTCAATATCCATTTCTGCGTCCAGCAATACAGCTTCGGCAGCCTGAAAAGCAATCTGCCTATCTCTATCGTTGCGTGATGATTTCTCACCCTGCAAGGCAATCTGCGCCGCGGCAATCCCCAATAGCAAAACCACAACCAGCATCAATAACGTGACGACCAAAGTCACGCCATACTGATGACGTCGGCACGATGCCAAACAAGCTCTCACGCACCACTACCCGCGACATCATTACGCAACTGTATGGTTTGCGTAAAAACCTTCCTGATCCGATTGCGCATGGCGCTCGGCAGTGCATCTTCCTTGAGACGTACACCTTTATCGCTGGCTGCATGCATATTCGCGTATTCAGCACCAAACAAATCGTGTTCGGCAATCAGGGCATCATCACGCGCTGTTTGCGAGCCGCGTATCAATAATGCAAATTTGATTGAACGCACCTTCTTCCAATGCGTCTTGCGATTTTTGTCTGCTGCACGTGCCACGGCGTTAACGCCCGTCAACAACAAGCCATCATCCAAATCGTCGACTGCACTGGCATTGATAAAACGATCAGGCAAACCGTCACCATCTACATCGACGCCATACAAGACCTGAAAGGATTCCACACCACGCGCAATAGCGTCGGCATTCCAACTTGTTTTGGAACGATATTTGCAACGCAGCTCAGGTTCGCCTGCACTATCCTTTGCTACAAAGAAGATGCTCCAGCCTCGTTCCTGCTCCGCATCAACTGTTGATGTTGCAGCAGGAACGATCAAGCCTGCACAGTTAAGGACAACATCGCCATCACCGAAGAAACGCAAGGCCAGAATATCGCTACCATTGACCACGTCGGAAGACGAAGAGACAGGTGATTCCAGTCCAGCCGTTGTTTTCTTCAAGGTCATCGCATCCATGCCCATCACGCTCGGGCTAAAGTCTGCGGTAGCAAGAACAGGCATCCATTCACTATTCCAGTTTTCATAACCAGATTGGCGTATCGCGCGCGATAAAATTTCCATCGCATAGCGCCCCGTTTCCTGGACGTGGCCACTCTGATCCTGCGCGACGTAAGCAGCCTTGCTCGATAACAGCAAGCCGGTTACCGTTAGGAGGATGAACAAACCCAGCGTCATGGCGATCATTAGCTCAACGATCGTCCATCCTTGTTGACGTGACATGCCAATCACTTGCAAGCAACGAGTTGAATTCCCCCGCTTCATTTGGCATACGGTGCAACAGTCAGCACTATAGTTGGCGTAAATTGTTTGCTGCTCTCGCCAGTCGACCTGCCATCATGATTTTTATCCGGCCAACCGATTTTGATTACCAATGATGCAATCGATGCCATCCCGTTCGCCGCTACGCAATCCCAATTGAAATGGAGGTTTGCCGTATTCCATGGCTCGGCATCTCGACAAATACGTACGCGTCCACCAGGCAATTCCTTATCGATACGCCGCAACCATCGCTCGATATCAAAACTGGCTAGCTGTCCGGCATCACAATGCGTATCGGTACCGTAGCAATGATGGGTAGATTGATGAGATGTTGTGATTGAAGATGATTGATAGTCGACGCGCAAATATGGATTGATCGCATCGTCAAGTTGCATCTGGGTGACATTGGCGCGCATCTTGTCTGCCATTTCCGTCGCAAGATGCAATGCTTTGGTTTGAAATACAGATTGTTGCGTCGTCCGCAAAGCGGTCAGTTGCATACCGGCCGCACCGATCACACCAACTGCCAAGACAAAAACCGAGATCAATACTTCAATCAGTGAAAATCCATGTTCCGTCGATGCCATCATCCAGTGTCTTTCCCCAATGCGCGTGATGCTCAGTTAAGGTGAACTGCATTCCTCAAAGAGAAATAGCCTCTTTGACAATTATTATTGTGGCAATTTTTTAGTATTTTTCGTATCCCATCAATATGGGAAATTTTATTAAGTGGAAAGTGAAATGCTATATACACCGTGGTCTGCAAGCAGATGCACAGTCTTTCAAGCTTGAGAATTCGAAGAGTGAAGCAATGAAAAACTATTGGATACGCACTAGATGTAGTACGAGATATTTAATGAAGCTTACTGCGATGCGGCCGAATTAATCATTCACATTCGTACATGCTTGCGCGATGTAAGTAGCAAGATGCTTGCTCTTGATTTCATCCAAAGCATGTATCTTGATATGGCGACGCAACTTGCCCTTACCTTCCAGAACACGCCAATCATCCTGCAAATCACAACCACGTCCAAACTCGATGGATACATGTTCAGCGTAGGCAAAGACACCACAGAAGTCTTTCGGCGCTGCGAACATAAAACCGCCATACATCACACGCTCTGAAGCATGCGCTACCGTCGCATAAATCGTCTTGCGAACTGCCTGCACCAAATCGTATCGATCCGGATTAACGAGGCGAAAATCGCTCAGCAGTTGCTCGACTCTGGCGTCACTCATGGATGAATCAAGAGACAATCGGCGTGCACAGCTCTACCAAGGAGCCGTCAGGACAACGCACGTAGGAAACGATTTGCCCCCACGGCTTGGCCGTCGGTGGTGACAGTTCTGTAGCACCGATAGACAAAGCTTTTGCATGCGCGGCTTGTACGTCGTCTGTTGTGAAGGCGATTTCAATACCGAGTGGTTTGGGTGAAGTGTGGGCAGCAATATGCCCTGTTGAATAATTCATCTCAGCGAGGTCGTGCGATGCGAATGCTAGCGTCGTCGCGCCGGTTTCCAGCTCACCATAGGTGCCGGACTCATGCAGAAAGCGTCGCGAGAATCCGAATGCCTGCTCAAAGAATTGCAAGGATGCAGCTACATCCGGAACATAAATGATGGTGTAGGCGAATTTCATTCGTCGTTAGCTAACGTTATTTGGCTGGAGGTTTGCGCTCACGCCCCACTTCGGCAATCGCGTCCTGGAATTCGGCCACGTCTTCAAAACTCTTATAGACCGAGGCAAAACGAATGTAGGCAATCTTGTCGAGGCGTTGCAACTCGCGCATGACCAACTCACCGATCTGACCAGAAAGCACTTCGCGTTCGCCGCTGGAAAGCAGCTTTTGTTCTATACGATGAATCGCCGCATCAACTGCCTCAGCCGAGACAGGACGCTTGCGCAAGGCAAGTTGCAAGCTACCTTGCAGCTTCTTGGGATCGTAGTCGGTGCGACTGCCGTTCTTCTTCACGATCACCGGCATCGCTAATTCGATGCGCTCGTAAGTCGTAAAACGCTTATCGCAATTCACGCAGCGACGACGACGACGTATGCTGTCGCCCTCTTCCGAAACGCGTGTATCGAGAACCTGGGTATCGTCATGCTGGCAAAAAGGACATTTCATCGCGGTGCGTGGCCTTATGAATCGTTACGTCAGCGAAACAAATATGTTCACCTGCAAAATGATGCAAAGCAAATACCAATGTTACCTAAGCCAACATCCCAAAATGGCCTTGTCTGAGTAAATTACTCTGACAAGGCCATTTTGCTGCGCCCTTCACTTCAATGAAGAGCACTTTTCAACTACAACAAACTTTAAATCAAACGATCAACCGTAGACTGGAAAGGCTGCGGTCAATTTTTTGACTTCTGCTTTCACGCGTTCGATGGTTGCTGCATCGTTTGGATTATCCAATACGTCGGCGATCAGATTGCCGACCTTGGTTGCTTCCGCTTCCTTGAAACCACGTGTGGTCATCGCCGGGCTGCCGAGGCGGATACCGGAAGTGACAAATGGTTTTTCTGGATCGTTAGGGATCGCGTTCTTGTTGCAAGTGATGTGTGCGGAACCGAGCAAGGCCTCTGCATCTTTACCGGTGATTTTCTTCGCGCGCAGATCAACCAGCATCACGTGCGATTCGGTACGGCTGGAAACGATGCGCAGACCACGTGCGATCAGTGCTTTGGCCAATGCGTCCGCATTCTTCACGACTTGCTGTTGATACGCCTTGAATTCAGGCTCCAGCGCTTCTTTGAACGCAACTGCTTTACCAGCGATCACGTGCATCAATGGGCCGCCTTGCAAGCCTGGGAAAATCGCCGAGTTGATGATTTTTTCGTGTTCAGCCTTCATCAGAATGAAGCCGCCGCGTGGGCCGCGCAAGGATTTATGCGTGGTCGATGTGACGAAATCTGCGTATGGCACTGGATTCGGATATTCGCCAGCAGCGATCAGACCGGCGTAGTGCGCCATGTCGACCATGAAGTAGGCACCGATCTCTTTTGCGATTTTAGCGAAGCGTTCGAAGTCGATGCGCAATGCGTAAGCCGATGCACCAGCGATGATCAGCTTAGGCTTGTGTTCACGTGCCAGACGTTCCATCGCGTCGTAGTCGATTTCTTCTTTTTCGTTCAAACCGTAGGAGACAACGTTGAACCACTTGCCGGACATGTTCAATGCCATGCCGTGCGTCAAGTGACCACCTTCTGCCAACGACATACCCATGATAGTGTCGCCTGGTTTCAATACAGCCAGGAACACGCCTTGGTTAGCTTGCGAACCGGAGTTCGGCTGTACGTTGGCAGCATCTGCGCCAAACAATTTTTTCAAGCGATCGATCGCCAATTGTTCAACGATATCGACAAATTCACAACCACCGTAGTAACGCTTGCCTGGATAACCTTCGGCGTACTTGTTGGTCAGTTGCGTACCTTGCGCTTCCATCACCGCAGGCGATGTGTAGTTCTCGGATGCGATCAGCTCGATATGTTCTTGCTGACGGTTATTTTCCTTCTGGATGGCCGACCACAATTCTGCATCTGTTTTTGCCAGGGTCTGGTCTTTTGAAAACATGAATCACTCCAATCGTTCAAAAAAATGGGCAGGAAGCCATAATCCAATGCACAACAGCACGCCAAAACAGAATCGAACGAACTGTAAAGACATGCCTATACAAAGCAAAACAACAACCTGGGATCGAATGAGGGTGCCAAAATGTGAACGCGCAGGCAGCCTCAGTCGTACTCTCCATTCGGGCTACCCAGGCGCACGGCAATGAAATCTCACGCTTCACGGTGGATAGACCCACCTTACGACCTGATTTACCCATAAAAGCGGAGAAAATCGGCCGGATTCGCCAGTCACGTGAGACGAAATGGTGCGTAGATTTTACGGCAAGCGTCTGTTTTGGGCAAGCAGCATGCCTCACAGACCAAGATAAATAAATGACAATATCGCGCCGCGCCGCCTACCGCGGTACGACTGATACAATCCCGCATCAAAAGCGAAAAACTGGATAACAAAACTATCCTCTCGCTCACGCCACAAACCCGCATCACGAATGGATTGCAACAAAACATGAAAATAGCTACCTGGAACGTTAATTCCCTCAAAGTCCGCCTGCCGCAAGTGTTGCAATGGCTGACCGACAATCCAGTCGATGTGCTCTGTCTGCAAGAAACAAAAACTGTCGATGAGAAATTCCCTGCTGCGGAAATCGAAGCCGCCGGCTATCACGTCGTCTTCAGCGGCCAAAAAACCTATAACGGCGTCGCCATCCTGTCACGTCACCCGATTACAGATGTCGTCAAAAACAATCCCCTGTTTGAAGATGAACAGCAGCGCATCATCGCCGGCACCATCGAAGGTATCCGCATCGTGTGCGCCTACATCCCGAACGGTCAATCGCCGGAATCGGATAAGTATCAATACAAATTGAAGTGGTTGAGTGCCCTGCACGAATGGCTGGCGCAAGAACAAAAGCAGCATGAAAACCTGGCCTTGCTGGGTGACTACAACATCGCACCGGAAGATCGCGACGTACACGATCCGGCGGCATGGGTAGGTCAGATACTGGTGTCGGAGCCGGAACGTGCTGCTTTCGTCCGATTGCAAGAGATGGGATTCACCGATGCATTCCGCATGTTTGAACAGCCGGAAAAATTGTTTAGCTGGTGGGATTATCGCCAAATGGGCTTCCGCCTGAATCGCGGCATGCGCATCGATCACATCCTGTTGTCGCCGTCATTGGCAAAGCGGTGTACTGCCTGTGTGATCGACAAGGTGCCGCGTAAATGGGAGCAGCCATCCGATCACACACCGGTGATTGCAACGCTGGATTAAGCAGCGTTTAAACAGTTCTGACAGGCCGCTTTTGCGGCCTTTATTTTTTATGGTGGGGATTTACAGAATAAGTTGCCAGTAACCGACATCTACCCATTGATCGAACTTTCTGCCGACCTCCGGCAAATGTCCGACCTTCACAAAGCCCAGTTTTTCATGCAAGGCAACGCTGCCAGGATTGGGCAATGCTATGCCTCCGAATACGGCGTGTATCGACTGCTTGGATAATTCAGCAATCAATCTTTGGTACAACAAGGTACCGATTCCTTTGCCGCCGCTGTCTTCCGCAATATAGACCGAGCTTTCTACCGAATGCTGATAAGCCTTTCTGATTCTCCATTTACCCGCATAGGCGTAACCGAGTATGCGTCCCTGCTCTTCATATACCAGCCATGGAAATTCCGCTGAAACGTCTTCTATGCGCTGCGCCATCTCTTCGACACTGACGGCTTCCGTTTCAAAGCTAATGACCGTATTGAGGATGTAAGGATTGTAGATCTGGCAAATAGCAGCGGCATCTTGTGCAGTCGCCAAACGAATTGAATCGGACATGATGAAACTTCGCAAAGAATAAATAGAGAATATGTAGTGTAACCAAATCGGCGCTTTTTTATTTTCCGTGCTGACAAAGACGCGAAGCACCATCTGAATGTAAAAATGCCCCGCTGTACAACACGGGGCATTTCAATATGTCGCGATACGTCCACGACTAGATCATCATTCAATCTCGCCCATGGCAAGACCGAAGATCAACATCAGTCTACAGTCGCGCCACTTTCTTTCACGACTTTCGCCCATTTCACTGACTCTTCTTTTACGAAGGCAGCGAAGTTTTCTGGGGTATCGCCAACATAGTCAGAGCCGGTATCAGCCAAGATTTTTTTGAATGCTGGCTCTTTCATGATTTTCAGAGTTTCAGCATTGATCTTGTTGACGATTGCTTTTGGTGTGCCTGCTGGTGCGAAGAAACCGTACCAAGCATAGGAAACTACTGCTGGGTAACCAGCTTCAGCAAAAGTTGGCACGTCAGGCAATTGTGGTGAACGTTGTGCGCCCGATACTGCAATCGCTTTTACCTTGCCGCTCTTGATGTGCGGCATGATCGCAATCATGCTGTCAAACATCACAGGTACATGACCGCCCAGCAAATCGGAAATCGCAGGAGCTGAACCTTTGTAAGGAACGTGTGTGATATCCAGCTTGGTCACGCTCTTGAACAATTCACCAGTCATGTGCTGTGGTGTACCTGAACCAGCAGATGCGTAGGAGAACTGTGGCTGAGTCTTGATGTAAGCGATCAGTTCTTTCAAGTCCTTGGCTGGAACGTTAGGGTTCGCAACCAGTACCAACGGTACGCGCAACAGATTGGTGATAGGCACCAAATCTTTGCTCGGATCGAAAGTCATTTTTTTGTACAGGCTAGGATTGATCACAATCGGTGCGCTGGAAGTAATCAGCAAAGTGTTGCCATCTGCTGGAGCACGTGCAACTGCCGCGCTACCGATGTTACCGCCGCCACCGCCGCGATTATCAATAACAAAAGGATGGCCGAGATCTTCGGTCAAACGTTTAGCAACAGGACGTGCAGCGATATCGGATGGACCACCTGGTGGCCATGGAACGACAACGGTTACTGTCGAGTTCGGCCAGCTTTGGGCCAGAGCGCTTGCAGAAAAACTTGCTGCTGCGAATGCGCAAAGAAGTAATTTGCTGCCGCGGGATATTTGTCTCATTCTTCAATCCTTATAAAAATTAAACTACGCTTCAGAGATTGTGATCTTGTCGGCATACCAAACAATCACACAGAACCAGAATCGCTAAGGGTAAAGGCGATGGATGTTGCGCCTAGGGAAGGAAGGATACCTCAATTCGGATTCCGAATAACCATATTTACCGGTAGATATGCCGCTCATATCCAATTGATTTACTCAATCATCGGGCACATCGTCCGCATAGGCAGAACCGAGTGGGCCGAAATGCATTGCATAACCTGCATCTATCAATATGTTTTGCGCTCGCTCCAGAAAGGCGCGGGCTATGGCGTTCGGCGCGTAGATGCACTGGATATCAATAAGAAAATCCTGTCCACGCACAGCGGGATACAAGATATAAATCTCGCCGCTTTCTATCAATTGCAAATAGTTATTTATTTTTAATTGAAGTTTGACGAGATGATCGTCATCCCATATCAGGTGATCAAGGATGCTTAACTTACACGAACCTGACACATGATCCAAGCTGATCAGATCGATCAACTCAGCTTGCTCGACTGTCATGCTTTAAATGGAGTTAACAAAACCATAGGCTTGCATTTAACGTTTGACCAATTGCTTTTCAAACGCGATATCGGATTTGGTTTGTCGTCTCGGCTTTTGCGGACCGTAGGCTTTGACGAAGGTAACAAAGTCATCCAGTGGCAGTCGTTCACACAGGATGACGGGTGCACCTTCTCCTGCGTTATCGACCAGATAAAACGATTCGTCGGAAGTACGCACCATCGCGTAGTGTTCGTTACCACTGCGTTCTTTCAGCCGCTCGACGGCGGCTGTGGCTCGGGTTGATCTCACACTATGCTCCCGTATGTATGTGCCGACGATAAAGCATTCATCGCAAACGCGCCGTCAGCATCCAGTAGTGTTCAGAATGATGAACGCGCATATCTTTTAACAAAGGTCCAAGACGTTTGCGCAAGGTGCTGTTGGTGTAGTAATTCTTCAGAATTTCGTAACGCTCACCGTTAGGCAAAGTATGAATCTGGTAAGTATTGCCTTCCAGATCAGTACGCGCGATCACGGTTTTTTCGGTTTCTACGTGCGAGTTATCAACCAGCACCAATAAGCCGTCCTGACCAATGATCTTGCGGATACGCCCGATCACTTCAACCTGATCCTGACGTTTAACATGCGACCACCAGAAGCCGGCAAAGCAAGCGTTGAACTCACCTTCGACTTGCGGATCCAGCGCATCAGCAACGGCGAACTGTACGATCTCTTCCGGCAACTCTCGTTCTTTGGCCTGCTCGATCAGCGTCGGATTGATATCCGTTGCCAGCACCGATGCCGCATATTCTGCAAGCTCGTCCGTCCAGTAACCGTCGCCGCATGCAAGTTCCAGCACATGCTGATCCGTCATGAACTTGCGCAGGTTCTCCATGATGTCGTCGAGCGCATCTGCGCCATCCGGATTTTCAATATCTTCTTCGTCGAAATTGTTACGGACCGCATAGTACTCGGCCATATCGGTGTTTACCGGTTTTATCATGCTGCTTTTACTTCCAAAAAAATCGTGAATATTCTTTATAGTTCATACATATCTTTTTCGCCGCTTAATACTTGCTCAACCAGTTTGCGATTGAGCGTAGGCGTCAATAATTCGATGAACGTAAATACATAGCTGCGCAAATAAGCGCCTTGCTTCAAAGCCACGCGCGATACATTGGTGCCAAATAAATGACCGACAGGGATCGCACGCAAATTCTTGTCGCGCTCAGGATCAAAAGCCATTCCCGCGATGATGCCTATGCCCATGCCCAGTTCGACATAGGTTTTAATGACATCGGCATCGATTGCTTCCAACAACACATCCGGCTTGAGATTCCGCAGGCTGAAAGCATGATCAATCTTGTTACGACCGGCAAACGCACTATCGTAGGTAATCAGCGGATAAGCGCTGATTTCTTCCAGCGTGATTGATTTGGACTTCAGCAATGGATGATCCAGCGGCACCACTACTTGATGTTCCCATTGGTAACACGGCAATGAAATCAAACCATCTATACTGGCGATCGATTCCGTCGCTATCGCCAGATCGGCCTGACCCATCAAGACCATATCCGCCACTTGCTTCGGATTGCCTTGCAATAAAGACAATCTTACTTTTGGGAATTTCTGTGTAAAGGCCTGCACCACCTTAGGCAAGGAATAGCGCGCTTGCGTGTGCGTAGTCGCAATTGTAAAGCTACCGCTGTCATGTGCGGCGAATTCATTGCCTATGCGCTTGAGGCCGTCAATTTCCTGCATGATCAGCTCAACCGACTTCAACACTGCCCGCCCCGGCTCGGTCAGGCCGCGTATCCGCTTGCCGTGACGCGAAAAAATATCCACGCCCAACTCTTCTTCCAACTCAATAATTGCTTTGGAAACACCCGGCTGCGAGGTAAACAGCGCCTTGGCCGCTTCCGTCAAATTATAGTTCTGTCGCACCGCTTCCCGAACGAAGCGAAGTTGATGGAGATTCATGTCTTCCCCTCATGTTTTCGACTGAAATTGCGTTCAATCATTTTTCATCATTGCTTATATCAAAAAAGCATATAAGCAAATAATTAGTAAGTAGTTTGGAATAAGGCTCAAGTTTATTACTATTCGCCCTACTTTGCGCGAGGTCTTATGTCCGTTACTTATATTGTTTCAGGTTTTGCTGTCGGATTGCTGGTCGGTTTGACCGGTGTCGGCGGCGGCTCCCTGATGACACCGCTACTCACCCTGCTGTTTGGCGTATCGCCTACGGTAGCTGTCGGCACGGACCTCGCCTTCGCTTCCACTACCAAGATCGCCGGCACCTTTGCCCACCGTTACAAAGGCAATGTGCACTGGAATATCGTCAAGCAACTGTGCATAGGCGCCTTGCCTGCTGCCGTGCTGACCACACTCGTATTGAAGTACCTGGGCGGCCTGGACAAGGAAATCGGCCAAGTCATCCGTTATTCGATCGCTGGCTCGGTCATGTTGACCGTGATTGCCCTGATTTTCCGTACCCGCCTGCAAAACTGGATGAGCGCTCATCCTAACCGTCAATTCCATGGCAAAAAACTGGTCACAGCGACCATAGTTTCGGGTGCAATTCTTGGCACATTGGTTACAATCTCATCTATTGGTGCCGGTGCAATCGGCGCCACCATACTGGTTCTGCTCTATCCACGCCTGACACCGGCTGAAATTGCCGGTACCGACATAGCCTACGCAGTGCCTTTGACCGCGATTGCGGCGCTCGGCCACTGGTGGCTCGGATCGATCCATTGGGAATTGCTAGCCATGTTGTTGCTCGGCTCCGTGCCTGGCATCACATTGGGATCACTGGCATCGCGAGCCATACCGGAAAAAGTATTGCGCGTTCTGTTGGCCACCACGCTGACGACCGTTGCCTTTAAGTTAGTTTACTAAGGAATTGAGATGTATCGCTACGATCAATACGACCATCAAATCGTCAAAGAACGCATCGCGCAATACCGCGATCAAGTCCGTCGTCGCCTCTCCGACGAATTGGCAGAGGACGAATTCCGTATCCTGCGCCTGCAAAACGGCTTGTACATGCAACGCCATGCCTACATGCTGCGTGTCGCAGTGCCTTACGGCCTGCTGTCATCGGCACAAATGCGCATGTTTGGCCATATCGCCCGCAAGTATGACCGCGGCTATGGCCATTTCACGACGCGTCAGAATATCCAGTTCAACTGGATCAATCTGGAAGAAACACCGGACATCCTGACCGAACTGGCTTCAGTCGAAATGCACGCGATTCAAACTTCCGGCAACTGCATCCGCAACACGACTTCAGACGAATTGGCTGGCGTAGCCGCCGATGAAATCGTCGATCCACGTCCGTATGCAGAAATCATCCGTGAATGGAGCACCTTCCATCCGGAATTCGCTTACCTGCCACGTAAATTCAAGATCGCGATCAGCGGCGCCAAAGAAGATCGCGCTGCGACTGCCGTGCATGACATCGGCTTGCATGTGATCAAGAATGAACAGGGCGAAATCGGTTTCCGCGTGATGGTAGGCGGCGGTATGGGTCGTACGCCTATCCTCGGCAGCGAGATCTGCGCATTCCTGCCGTGGCAACACGTAATGACTTATCTGGAAGCGATCCTGCGCGTCTACAACCAATACGGTCGTCGCGACAACATCTACAAAGCGCGTATCAAGATTCTGGTCAAAGCGATCGGCATCGAAGAATATCGCCGTCAAGTCGAAGTCGAATGGCAAGACATCAAAGATGGTCCAGGAACCGTCACTGTAGAAGAGTTGAATCGCGTCGCTGCATTTTTCACTGCGCCAGCGTACGAAACGCTATCTGCAGATAACGCAGATTTCGAAGCGAAAAAAGCGGAAGACAAAGCATTCAAAAACTGGCTGACACGCAACGTCAAGGCACACAAGGTTGCAGGCTATGCAGCCGTGGTCTTGTCCGTCAAGAAAACCGGCGTGCCTCCAGGCGATGCGACTGCTGAACAACTGGACTTCATGGCTGATCTGGCGGATCGCTACAGCTTCGGCGAACTGCGCGTCACGCATGAACAAAACGTCGTGCTGTCCGACGTCAAATTGTCCGATCTGTACACAGTCTGGCAAGAAGCCAAAGCACAGGGATTGGCAACGCCGAATATCGGTTTGCTGACCGACATGATTTGCTGCCCAGGTGGCGACTTCTGCTCGCTGGCGAATGCCAAATCGATTCCGATTGCAGAAGCGATTGCCGAGCGTTTCGACAACCTCGACTTCCAGCATGACATCGGCGATATCGAATTGAATATCTCCGGCTGTATCAATGCCTGCGGTCATCATCACGTCGGCAACATCGGCATTCTCGGTGTCGATAAGGATGGCTCGGAGTGGTATCAGGTGTCGATCGGTGGCGCGCAAGGCAATACCAGCTCGATCGGCAAAATCATCGGCCCATCGTTCTCGGCGCATCAAATGCCGACCGTGATAGAACGCTTGCTCGAAGTGTATGTACGTGACCGTATCGAAGATGAACGCTTCATCGATACCACACGTCGTATCGGCGTTACGCCATTCAAGGAACATGTGTACGCAACGCCTATCAAGGTTGCGCACGCCGCAGGAGAAGATGCATATGCTTAACATCATCAAAGATAAAGCCGTAGTCGGTGAAGACGATTGGACCTTGTTGCGCTTGGCTGAAGGCGAAACCGCTGAAACCGTTGCCGTCCCGACTGGCAAAGTCATCGTGCCGCTGACAGTATGGCAAGCGCAAGCTGCTACTTTGAAAGCACGCAACGACGTCGGCGTCTGGCTCGCCAGCGACGAACGTCCGGAAGCATTGAAAGACGACACCGCTACGCTGCAAATGATCGCAGTCGATTTCCCTAAATTTGGTGACGGTCGTGGTTACTCGATCGCTTACAACTTGCGCATGCGTTTCGACTACACCGGCGAACTGCGTGCAGTCGGCGATGTATTGCGCGACCAATTGTTCTATATGCAGCGCGTTGGCTTCAACTCGTTTGCCGTACGTGCTGACCGCGACGTCAATGATGCGTTGAAGGGCTTGAGCGACTTCTCCGAAAGCTATCAACAATCATGGGACAAGAAGACACCTCTGTTCCGTCGTGTAGACCGTCAGGCAGTGGCACCAAAATGAATGAAGCAGACTTCGCCGCGCTGGTAGCGGCCACCAAAGAAACACTGCAACGCGTGGCGGATCAGTTCGCGCCTGCAGTGTTCGCTTCCAGCCTCGCGGCGGAAGATATGGTGCTGACCGACATGATCCTGCGCGACAAGCTGTCTATCGGCATTTTTACGCTGGAAACCGGCCGCCTGCATGCAGAAACACTGAGCGTGCTGGACCGCATCAAGGAAACCTACGATTACGACGTCGAACTGTATCGTCCACAGCCGGAAGCAGTTGATGCCTACGTCAAGCAAAACGGCTTGAATGCTTTCTATGAAAGCGTGGACATGCGCAAGGAATGCTGCCGCATCCGCAAGGTCGAGCCGCTGAATCGCGCTCTGGCCGGCAAGCATGCATGGGTTACCGGTCAACGCCGTGCGCAATCGACTACCCGCTCCGCACTTGATGTGCAGGAGCAGGATGAAGCACACGACATGATCAAGTTCAATCCGCTCGCGGATTGGTCGGAAGAAGATGTCTGGCACTACATCCGTAGCAATAACGTGCCGTACAACCCGCTGCACGACAAAGGCTTTCCATCCATCGGTTGCGAGCCTTGCACCCGTGCGATCCAGCCAGGCGAAGATGTACGCGCCGGACGCTGGTGGTGGGAAAACCCGGAATCCAAGGAATGCGGCTTGCACGTCGTCGACGGCAAGCTCATCAGAATCAAACCCGTAGCAACTAACGCCTGAGATCCTATGAACACAGTAGTTGATAAATTATTTCTCGATAGCGCCAGCAACAAGCATCTGGACTGGCTGGAATCGGAAGCCATCCACATCATGCGTGAAGTGGCGGCTGAATGCGCCAACCCGGCATTGCTGTTTTCCGGCGGCAAGGACTCGGTCGTCATGTTGCGCCTGGCGGAAAAAGCTTTCCGCCCTGGTAAATTCCCGTTCCCGTTGGTACACATCGATACTGGCCATAACTTCGACGAAGTCATCGCCTTCCGTGACAAACGTGCTGCCGAACTCGGCGAACGCCTGATCGTTGGTTCGGTAGAAGATTCAATCAAGCGCGGTACCGTGCGCCTGCGTAATCCTTTGACCGATTCGCGCAATGCTGCACAGGCAGTGACCTTGCTGGAAACCATCGCTGAATACAAATTCGACGCCTGCATCGGCGGCGCCCGTCGCGATGAAGAAAAAGCACGCGCCAAGGAGCGCATCTTTTCCTTCCGCGATGAATTCGGCCAATGGAATCCAAAAGCGCAACGTCCTGAACTCTGGGATCTGTACAACACACGCGTCCATCCGGGCGAAAACATGCGTGTGTTCCCGATTTCGAACTGGACCGAACTCGACGTCTGGCAATATATCGCCCGCGAAAAGCTGGAACTGCCATCGATTTACTTTGCGCATCAGCGCCAAGTGATTCCACGCAACGGCTTGCTGGTACCGCTGACACCGTTGACGCCAGCGAAAGACGGCGAAACAGTTGAAACGCAAACCGTGCGCTTCCGCACAGTCGGCGATATCTCCTGCACCTGCCCGGTCTCGTCGGATGCAGAAACAGTCGACGCCATCATTGCTGAAACTGCCATCACACAAATCACCGAGCGCGGCGCAACCCGCATGGACGATCAAACGTCCGAAGCATCGATGGAAAAACGTAAAAAAGAAGGATATTTCTGATGAGCGCAGTAGCAGAACAATTGTCATTAAAGAATACCGGCACAGCATCGGCTGAACGTGGCTTGCTGCGCTTTATTACCGCCGGCTCCGTCGATGACGGCAAGAGCACATTGATCGGCCGCCTGCTGTTCGACAGCAAGGGCATCTTTGCCGATCAACTGGATGCGATGTCACGCGCCAAACATAAACGCACAGTCGGTGACACCATCGATTTGTCCTTGCTGACAGACGGTCTGGAAGCAGAACGTGAACAAGGCATCACCATCGACGTCGCCTATCGTTACTTCGCCACGCCTAAACGCAAGTTCATCATCGCCGACACACCAGGCCATGAGCAATACACACGCAATATGGTGACTGGCGCATCAACCGCGGATGCCGTCATCATTTTGATCGACGTCTCCAAGGTCAAACTCGGCGACGATGGCAGTGTGGAATTGCTGATCCAGACCAAGCGTCACTCGACCATTGCGCACTTGCTGCAAATCGAGCACGTGATCGTGGCTGTCAACAAGATGGATTTGGTCAACTACGATCAAACCGTCTATGACCGCATCGTTGCGGCGTATTCAGAGTTCGCGAAAACGCTGGGCCTGAAAGATATCCGTCCGATTCCATTGTCGGCACTGGCTGGCGATAACGTCGTGACTCGTGGCGAAAAACTGGATTGGTACCAAGGTCCAACCTTGATCGAATTGCTGGAATCGCTCAGCGTCTACGACGAATCGCACGACGAACCATTCCGCTTCCCGGTACAACTCGTAGCGCGCCACAATGGCCACGAAGCAGATGACTTCCGCGGTTACATGGGTCGTATCGAGGCAGGCAAAGTCAGCAAGGGTGACAAGCTAGTCATTCAACCTAGCGGCCAGACTGCAACCGTCAAAGATATCCAGACGCTGGATGGCTCCTTGGAACAAGCGGTAGTTGGTCAATCGATCACTTTGCTGTTGGAAGAATACGTCGACATTTCTCGTGGCGATATGCTGTCTGCAGCAAGTCGTCCGGCTGAATTGCTAAAGACCGTGAATGCAGACTTGTGCTGGCTGTCGGAAGAACCGCTGGATGTACGTCGTAAATATTGGTTGAAGCACACGACACGTCAGGTGGCTGCACGTATTACCAAAATCGATACGCTGCTCGACATCAACACGCAAGAAAAACGTCCTGCCGATGAAGTCAAACTCAACGGCATCGCCAGCGTCACTCTGAATGTGGCACAACCATTGGCAGCGGATGCCTACGACGAAATCCGTTCCACCGGTTCCTTCATTCTGATCGATGAAGTCACGCATCAAACCGTGGCAGCCGGCATGATACGTCTGGCATAAAAGGTATTACACGCAGCATGATGCAAGAGAAAAAAGCGTATGGCAAAGTCTATCTAATCGGTGCCGGCCCCGGTGCCGTCGATCTGATCACCGTACGCGGTGCGCGCATTTTGGCGCAAGCTGATGTCGTGCTGCATGACGCACTAGTCACACCCGAGATGCTGGAGCTGTGTCCGCAGGCAGAGAAAATTTCTGTTGGCAAGCGCAGCGGCCAGCGCTCCACCGCACAACTCGCCATCAATCAATTGCTGGTCGATTGCGCTGCCAAATACAAATTGATCGTACGCCTGAAAGGCGGCGATCCCATGCTATTCGGGCGCGCCGATGAAGAGCTAAGTGCGCTGGAAGCACACGGCATCGCAGTTGAAGTCGTCCCCGGCATTACCACTGCCTTTGCCGCTGCAGCTGCAACTCTACAACCGCTGACTAAGCGTGGCATCGCGCGTAGCATCGCCTTCTTCACCTCAGCGACCGCACCTAATCAGCCTGACCAATTGACACTGCCCGACTGCGACACACTGATCCAGTACATGGGTGGTCGTGAAGCCGTAGTCACTGCACAAAAATTGCTGGAACAAGGTCGCTCACCAGACTTGCCAGTGGTCGTAGTGGAAAACTGCAGTTTGGAAAATCAGAGGATTTTGCGCATCACGTTGCGCGAGCTGGAACAAGGTTTGCAAGATACGCAAGGACCGGTGCTGGTAATGATAGGCGCCGCACTGGCAACACGCGTCATACCAAAAGCTGTTTAAACACAGCGAGCACATACGCTGCTATACGATAGAAAAACTGAGTGGCTTAGCCTAGGGCGCTCAGGCAATACTGTGCCATTGCATTCAATACCTCAGCATCTTCCCCTACCGCACCAGCAATCTTGAAAGAGACGTCGGGATAGTTGAGCTTCAACTCATCCACGATCACAGGCAAGTCGCGCATCACATGACCGCCCTGCCCGAGAAACACTGGCACCACAGTCACATCAGTAGAACCAGCCGCAATCAATTCTGCCGCCAGTGCCGGCAAACGCGGAGACATCAATTCAAGGAAGGCCAACGCTACTGTCAAATCTGGCGATTGTGTCTGCACGAGTGCCTGCAAGCGTTGAAACGGCTCTGCCCAACGTGGATCGCGCGCACCATGTGCAAACAAGACCAAAGCGCGCTTGCCCATCGTCAGTGCCTTTCCACCCATAGCAATGCCGCAATTGCCGCTACCAAGAACAGCGTACTCGGCAAAATTGCCGTGATAAGCGGTGGCCAGGTATTCAGCAAACCGAGGTGAGAGAACAAGCTATTGATCAACTGGAAGCTGACACCAATCATGATGCCGGTAAAGATTTTCAGACTGACACCACCTGAGCGGAAGTGCAGATAAGCAAACGGCAAGGCCAGCGCCATCATCACGAACACCGCGAATGGATATACCACTTTCTTCCAGAAGGCGATTTCGTAACGTGCGGTTTCACGCTTGTTTTCCGACAGATATTGCGTGTAATTAATCAGATCGTAGGCCGACATTTCTTCTGGATCGGAGAAGCCGACAGACAGAATCTCCGGCGTCATTTCAGATACCAACAGTTTATTGGCAAACTTTTTGGTAGAAATCGCAGTGGTTATATCCGACGCATTCACGATGCCGCTCAACTTGACGTCACCAAAATCAGCTTCCGTCCCATCCTGCAAATTCCAGGTATTGCCACCAGCGTAACTCGCCTTGGCCGCGGTAATCAGCGCAGTCAGATGGAAGTTGCGATTGAATTCATAGATCTTCAAGTTGAGCAATTGGCCGTCCGGCTTGACCTCTCTCACGTTCAAGAAACGCGAACCGATCGCTTCGCCATCCTGCCCATTCGCCTTGATCACATCCTTGGTCCACAAACCCGAACGAAATTCCTGTGACAGCGATCCACCCAGGCTGCTTAACTTCACACGCTCAGCCATCGTCGATGTAACCGGCACGATAAACTCACCGAATACAAAGGTAATGATGGCAAATACGACGCCGATCTTGAGCAGGATCATGCCAACCATGCCAGTTGACATACTGGATGCACGCATGATGGTGAACTCGGAACGCGCGGCGAATTGCGACAGCGCCCAGATCGTGCCGATCAAAGCCGCAATCGGCATCAATTCATAGATATAGGCAGGCATGCCCATCAGCACAAACAGGAATGCGTTTTGTATCTTGTACCCGCCGTGCCCGACCGCCTTCAATTCACCCACCATATCGAAGAAGGCAAACAAGGCCAGGAAGGCAATCAGTACGAATACAACTGAGCGCCCGATTTCAACCGAGAAATATTTTTGCAGGATCTTCATGCTGTCATCCTTTTCCCAAGGCAGGTGCGCTTGATTAAGGACCACATCACCAACGGATGGTAGCGGCTATTCACTTTCAGTCGCCATAAAAAGAAGACCGTAATAATAATCAGGGCAACCAGATGCACCGGCCACCACGCAAGCATTAGCGTGGAGCGATTTTGCACCACTGTCGATTGCGCGAAACTGAGCATATTGCTATAGAAAACAAACAGGAAGAGCGCGATCAATAGATTGGCCGAACGACCGCCACGCGGATTAACAAAACCCAGCGGAATCGCCAGCAACATCAGCAGTATGCCCATCAATGGCAGAGAAAAACGCCACAGCAATTCAGCATCATTGAAGTTGTTTCTATCCTTTAAAAGGTCCAGCGTACTCAAGGCACGTGCGGAGGTATCGCCTACTATGGCTTTTGATTGCGCTGCCACCAATACGCCGTAGCGATCAAATTCCATTAACTTGAAATCCGGCTGTGTCGGTATGCCGTCATAGCGTCGCCCTTGATGCATCACCAGGAATTTATCGCCGGCAGCATCAATTTCAACGGTGCCTTCCTGCGCTACTACCACGCTGGTTTTACCATTGCGTACGGTGCTGACAAATATGTTTTTGACCTTGGTCGTATCGCCGGAGACACCTTCAACGAAAAAGACGCGATCAGAAGAAGATGATTCCTGAAATTTCCCGGGAGAGACCTTGGCGATATCTTCGCGGTTAGCGTAGCGCTCCTTGTACACCGCACTTTGCTGATTCGACCACGGTGTGAGGAAGAAACTCAGTAAGGCCGTCATCACAATAATCGGCAAGGCAAACATCAAGACCGGCGTAATCCAGCGCGACAAACTCAAGCCGGAAGCAAACCACACCACCATTTCAGAGTCCTGATAGCTACGCGTGACCACCAGCAACACTGATACGAAGCCGGTCAGATTCAACAGAATGGGGAGGTAATTAAGTGCTGCAAAACCGAGCATGGCGACCACATCAGCGGACGCAATTTTGCCGCCCGCAGCCTGCCCTAATATACGGATCAACATCACAGTGACCGTAATAGTGAAAAGGGTAGTAAAGACGGCGCCAGCGGTACTTAGCAAATCGCGTCGGAGCGCGCGCTGAAAAATCATTGGGAGGCTATAATCGTGAATCGACAAGGAGAGTAACGCATGGACTTTAGCATAAAACCGTTAGACGCAAAAAGCACTATCGCCGGTATCAAGACGGGCTGCATCGCAGTCGCCGTATTCGAAGACAAAAAACTGTCATACGCAGCACAAGCGCTGGATCGCAAAGGCGAAATCAGCGCCGCGCTCAAGTCTGGCGATATTACCGGCAAAGCTGGCTCCACCTTGCTGTTGCGCGGTATTAACGGCTCCGCAGCCGAACGCGTCCTGCTGGTCGGCTTGGGCAAGGAAGCAGCTGTCAGCGAAAAAGATTTCAGCTCCGCCGCGCAAGCCGTCGTACGTGCCTTTTCATCATTAGGCGCAGCTGAAGCCGTCGTCGCCCTGCCGTTTGATGCCGTTGCCGCCCGCGATACCGCCTGGGCCATCCGCAGCACCATTTTGAATGCACGCGAAGCCGCTTATCGCTTCGATGGCCTGAAAAGCAAAAAAGAAACTGCACCTAGCGGCGTGAAAAAAGTGGCATTTGCTGTCAGTGCAGCCGCAACGAATAGTGCCAAGGAAGCTGTCACGCAAGCCGTCGCGGTCGCCAACGGCATCGACTTGACCAAGGATCTCGGTAATTTCCCGGCCAATGTCTGTACGCCAACCTATCTGGCCAACACTGCCAAGAAAATGGCAAAAGAATTCAAGCTGCAGGTCGAGGTACTGGATCGCAAGCAATTGCAGGCATTGAAAATGGGCAGCTTCCTGTCGGTCACCAATGGCAGCGTCGAACCACCTAAATTCATCGTACTCAAGCATTTCGGCGGCAAAGCCAAGGATGCACCTACCGTATTAGTCGGCAAAGGCATCACTTTTGATTCCGGCGGCATCTCGCTCAAACCGGGTGCAGCCATGGATGAAATGAAATACGACATGGGCGGTGCAGCCTCCGTACTCGGCACCATGCGCGCGATTGCGGAGCTGAAACTGAAGCTCAACGTCATCGTCGTCATCCCAACCTGCGAAAACATGCCATCCGGCAGCGCGACCAAACCAGGCGATATCGTCACCTCAATGTCGGGGCAGACTATCGAAGTCCTGAACACGGATGCTGAAGGCCGCCTGGTTCTGTGCGATGCACTGACTTATGTAGAGCGCTTCAAGCCGGCTGCCGTCGTCGACGTCGCAACTCTGACTGGTGCTTGCATTACAGCACTCGGCCATCACAACTCCGGCTTGTTCACTCGTAACGACGATGCGCATGACGCATTGGCGAACGAATTGCTCAGCGCCGGCAAAGTTGCTGGTGATACCGCGTGGCGTATGCCTATCGAAGACAGCTATCAGGAACAGTTGAAATCGAATTTTGCCGACATGGCAAATATCGGTGGCCCAGCTGGTGGCGCAGTCACCGCCGCCTGTTTCCTCGAACGCTACACAAAGAAATACACCTGGGCGCATCTAGATATCGCAGGCACAGCATGGAAAAGCGGTGCAGCCAAAGGCTCGACTGGCCGTCCGGTTCCTTTGCTGACCACGTTCCTGATCAAGCGTGCACAAGCCGCCAAGTAAGTATGAAACAAGCTTAAAGCGACATGCGGGCAAAGAATCGACGCCCGCATGTCGCTTTCAACAAGTTGGACTGCGGAAGATCGCACCGACTGCATTGCTCCAACATCACTGCTTACGCCCTTCATTCTTTCCATAAAGGAAATCCTATGATCGTCTTGATCACAGGTGCAAGTTCAGGCTTCGGCGCTGAAATGGCACGAAAATTTGCGCAACATGGTCACAAAGTGATTGCTACTGGCCGCCGCCAGGATCGCCTGGATGCACTCGCAGCAGAAATCGGTTCATCTGTATTAACAGTGCAAATGGACGTCACTGATAAGAACTCAATCACCGCCGCTCTGGCAAGCTTGCCTCCAGAATGGCAGGAGATCGATGTCCTGATCAATAACGCAGGCCTCGCACTGGGCGTTGCACCGGCACAATCAGCCTCGTTGGAACAGTGGGAAACCATGATAGAGACTAACTGCAAAGGCTTGGTCACCGTCACCCGCCTGCTGCTACCGGAAATGCTCAAACGCAATCGCGGCACCATCATCAACATCAGCTCCAGTGCAGGTGCTTACGCCTACCCTGGCGCCAATGTCTATGGTGCGACCAAGGCTTTTGTCGATCAATTCACGCGCAACCTGCGTGCCGATCTGGTCGGTACCGGTGTACGCGCATCGAATATCGCTCCCGGCCTGGCTGGCGGCACCGAGTTCTCGAATGTACGTCTGCAGGACGATGCGGCCGCTGCCAAGGTCTACGAAGGCACCGTACCACTCAGCCCTGCTGACATTGCAGAAACCGCCTACTGGATCGCCACCCTGCCCGCACACGTCAACATCAATCACATCGAATTGATGCCGACATGCCAAGGTTTTGGCCCTTTATTCATCAAGCGCAACACATAAGAAACAGGCAGTTCTGGCTGCCAACGGTGGCCAGAACTGTAAGTTCAGGTAACAACCTTGTCATGCGGAATCAATATCATCGATAATTGCGCATTCATCCGCAGTAACTCAGGGCAACGCTGCAGCGCTGCCGACTCAAGGTAAATGTCCAAGATGCTGTCAAATTTTACGTGGACCGTCCGCGTCTACTATGAAGATACCGATGCCGGTGGCGTCGTCTTCTATGCGAATTATCTGAAATTCTTTGAACGCGCGCGCACCGAATGGCTGCGCAGTGCCGGCATCAACCAACAAATCATGACCGAAACGCACGGCGTCATGTTCGTCGTCAAAAGCACCGCGGTCGACTACCACGCACCAGCCAAACTGGATAATGAACTGAAGTTGACCGTCGTAGTCGAAAGAATGGGGCGCGCCTCGGTACAGTTTGTGCAACAAGCATGGCGCATCAATGGCGATAGCGAAGAGTTGCTTGCCACTGGACGCATCAAGGTCGGCTGCGTCGATACACAGCGCTTCAGACCGAGCGAAATCCCGCAAGAAGTGTTGAGCAGCATTAAAAATATCGAAGCAAAGTAAGCGTGATGGTCGGTGGAATGTATCCGTTCCACCTTCTTCTCGCGCACCAATATTGTTAGTAGAAAAAACCAGACCGTAGATTGTGAATACCTGAGTGTGAGTACATGAGGCAAATGCCTCGCCAAATCGCACCGCCTCAAGCAAGTTGCGCATACAATTGACCAAATTCGACTAGACCACACTTCCATGACCGTCACTCAAGACCTCTCCTTTCTCCATCTGATCACCAACGCTTCGGTTCTTGTGCAGCTCGTCATGGCACTTTTAGTCGGCGTATCCGTCATGAGCTGGACCTATATCTTCCGCAAGATGTTCGCAATCAAAAATGCACGCATGCAGACTGAGGAATTCGAACGCGCCTTCTGGTCCGGCGGCGATTTGAACGCGCTGTACCAAGATGCCACGTCCAATCGCCGCAAAGGCAATCGCTCGACTGGCGCGCTGGAACGTATTTTCGAAGCTGGCATGAGCGAATTCAACAAATCCCGCTCCTCCCAAGATCCATCCAGCGTGCGCCTGGACGGTGCACGTCGCGCCATGCGCGCTGCCTATCAGCGTGAAATGGATGGCCTGGAATCGCACCTCGCCTTCCTCGCCTCAGTCGGCTCAGTCTCACCGTATGTCGGTTTGTTCGGCACCGTATGGGGCATTATGAATTCCTTCCGCGGTTTGGCGAACGTGCAGCAAGCCACGCTGGCTGCAGTCGCACCGGGGATTGCAGAAGCGCTGATCGCTACCGCGATTGGCTTGTTTGCGGCGATTCCAGCTGTGGTTGCCTACAACCGCTATTCGCACGATATCGATAGACTGGCGATGCGCTTTGAAAGCTTCGTTGAAGAATTCTCGAATATTCTGCAACGTCAAACGCGTTAAGGACGGTAGCAATGTCATTCTCATCCGGAAGCATGCGCGGCGGACGCAGCAGGAAATTCAAATCAGAGATCAACGTCGTCCCATATATCGACGTCATGATGGTGCTGCTGGTGATCTTCATGGTGACCGCACCTATGGTCAATCCCAACGAGATCCAGTTGCCAAATGCGGCCAAATCGACGCAGCCACCAACCGAATACATCAGCATAGAACTGAAAGCTGACGCTTCGGCTACCGTCTCCGTAAAAGGTAAAAAAGGCGCAGCAGCATCTAGCGAAACCGTCGGTCGTGGCGAGTTGGGCAGAAAATTGCAAGCTCTGTATGACGACAATCCTGATATTGCCGTCATGATCGCAGCCGACAAAAACATTAAATATGACGAGGTGATACAAGCCATCTCGGAAGCCAAAAAACTTGGTATCAGCCGCGTAGGTCTGGCGACCAAGTGAACATCGTTTTATGACTGATCACTCACCGTACACCGTCCCGAAGGAACCTGGTCGCTGGCGTGCCATCATGCTGGCGGCGGCAGTGCACGTCGCATTACTGGTATTTTTCTGGATAGGCATCGATTGGCAAAGCGAGACGCCGGTCGCGGTGAAAGCAGAAATCTGGGATATGCAGGCGAAAGAAGCCGCACCCCTGCCGCCAGAACCAGAACCAACGCCTCAGCCCAAACCTGAACCCAAGCCTATCGTTAAAGAAACGCCTAAGGCAGAGCCCATCAAGCCTGAGCAGCCTAAAGTCGATATCGCGCTGGAAAAAGAAAAAAAACGCAAAGAACAAGAGCGTAAAGACAAGCTGGCCGAAGAAGAAAAAGAAAAGAAGCTGAAACAAAAGGCTGAGCAAGACAAACAGGAAAAACTCGACAAGCAGGCAGCGGACAAGAAAGCCGAGCAGCAGAAAAAAGCTGATGCTGACAAAAAACGCCTCCAGGACAAGCGTGATCAAGAATTAAGTGACAAGCGACGCGCTGAAGAACTAAGCCGCATGACCGGTGCCATTGGCAGCGGCGGCTCTGGCCAGGCAGCAAAATCGCAAAGCAGCGGTCGTGCAGACGGTGCGTATGCCGATAAAATCCGTGCGAAAATCCGCTCAAATACAGTATTTAACGTACCGCCAGACTTAAACGGGAATCCTCAGGTCGAATACGATGTCGAACTGCTGCCTGACGGATCGCTGCGCGGATTACGTCTGCGCAAATCCTCAGGCCTACCCGGTTTCGATGAAGCTGTTAAACGTGCGATCGAACGTTCGCAACCATTTCCACCCGATCAATCCGGCAGCGTCCCTAGTCGCTTGACCGTCATTCACAAACCGAAAGATCAGTGACCCATGATGACTAAGACTTCTTTTTTACGCTCATTCGCGATCCTCGCCGTGTTCGTTACCAGTCTCGCGCACGCACAATTGCGGGTAGAAATCGCCGGTGTCGGCGCTAACCAGATACCAATTGCGATTGCTACTTTCGGCGATGAGTCGGTTGCACCACAGCAAGTCAGTGCCATCATCAAGGCCGATTTGAACCGCAGCGGTATCTTCAAAATTATCGATACCGGCTCCGTCCTGACGGAAAACTCCCAGGTCAACCTTGCTGACTGGAAATCACGCGGTGCCGATGCACTCGTCGTTGGCAGCGTGTCGCGCCTGGCGGATGGCCGCTTCGAGGTCAGATATCGTTTGTTCGATACCGTCAAAGCCGCACAATTGTCGTCGTTGGCCCTGGCAGCACAACCGCAGTTCATCCGCGTATCTGGCCACAAGATCGCCGACGATATCTATGAGAAGCTGACTGGCATACGCGGCGCTTTTGCCACACGCATCGCCTATGTCACCAAAGCCGGCAAGGAATTCCGTCTGGAGATTGCCGACTCCGATGGCGAAGGCACGCAAGTCGCATTGCGCTCGAACGAACCTATCATCTCGCCATCATGGTCGCCAGACGGCACCAAGGTCGCCTACGTTTCGTTTGAAAACAAAAAACCAGTCGTCTATATCCAGAACCTCGTCACTCGCCAGCGCACCATTGCCGCCAACTTCAAGGGCAGCAATTCTGCACCATCTTGGGCACCTGACGGCAACAAGCTGGCCGTGGCACTGTCACGCGATGGCTTGACCCAGGTGTATGTCGTCAATGCGGATGGCACCAGCCCACGTCGCCTGAGTAATTCCAACGGCATCGATACCGAACCACAGTTCTCTGCCGATGGCCAAAGCATTTACTTCACCAGCGACCGTAGTGGCGGCCCGCAAATCTACAAAATGGGTGCAAATGGCGGCGACGCCAAACGTGTCACCTTCAGCGGAAACTACAACATCAGCCCGCGAATCTCCCCAGATGGCAAATTTTTGGCCTATATTTCGCGCCGCGAAGGGAAATTTCAGCTATTTCTGCTTGATTTGACCAATGGTCAGGAACAACGCCTCTCCGACACCGTCAAAGACGAATCACCGAGTTTTTCGCCGAATGGCAAATATTTGATGTACGCAACCGAATCCGGTCGTCGTGGCACTTTAGCCGTCGTTTCGGTTGATGGTCAGGTAAAACAGCGTCTGACCACCCAAGCAGGCGATATACGTGAGCCCACGTGGGGTCCGTTTATGAAATAATGCGCTCCATATTTATTTTTTTTTAACATCTGCACGCTTACATAATCAGGGGAAATAACATGCGTACCTTAACATCCGTTTTTATCTTATCCAGTGCTTTGCTGATGGCAGCCTGCTCATCAACCAAATTGAACGACAAAGCACCGGTTGAAGACCGTGCAGGTTCAAGCATGGCTGATCCGCGTTCGGTTGGTACCGTCAATGCATCCAGCGATCCATTAAACGATCCGCAAGGCGTGTTGGCTAAACGCAGTGTGTACTTTGACTTCGACAGCTACATCGTCAAACCAGAATTTCAGCAAGTCGTAGAAAACCACGCAAAATACCTGAAAAGTAACCAAGGTCGTAAGATCATCATCCAAGGCAACACCGATGATCGCGGCGGCGCTGAATACAACTTGGCTCTCGGTCAGAAACGTGCAGAAGCTGTGCGTAAATCCCTGTCCCTGTTAGGCGTGCCTGAATCACAAATGGAAGCAGTGTCGCTGGGTAAAGAAAAACCAAAAGCACTGGGTAACGATGAAGCAGCATGGGCAGAAAACCGCCGTGCAGATATCGTTTATTAATCTAGCAGCCAATGATTAAAAAAACCCTTATTGCGGCCTTGATGGCCGCATTTTCTTGTGCGTCGCTATCAGCGCATGCTGCGCTGTTTGGCGACGATGAGGCACGCAAGGCGATCATAGACTTGCGCGGCAAAGTTGATGCGATCCAGCAAAGCAAAGCTGAATCGTCAGCCGTACTTAATCTATCCAATCAGAACGAGCAATTGAAGCAAGAGATTTCTCGCCTGAATGGTCAGATCGAAGTTTTATCAAATGAAGTCTCCAACCTGCAGCAACGGCAGAAAGATTTCTACGTCGATCTCGATAATCGTTTGCGCAAGCTGGAACCGCAAGTCGTTGCCGTTGACGGCAAGGATGCGATGGTTGGGCAATCAGAACAAAGCTCATACGATAATGCACTCGCCCTCTTCAAAGCTGGCGACTACAAAAAATCTGGTGCAGCTTTTTCCGATTTCATACAACGCTATCCAGAATCTGCGTACGCACCTTCGGCGCAATACTGGATCGGCAATGCATACTATGCACAACGCGATTACAAAAATGCGATCGCAGCACAGCAAACGCTGTTGAAAAAATATCCTGACAATCCAAAAGCTGCCGATGCTTTATTGAATATCGCCAGCTCATATACGGAATTGAAAGATAGACCAGCCGCCAAGAAATCCTTGGAGTCACTGGTAGCAAAATATCCAAACGCGCCCGCAGCACAAACAGCAAAAGAGCGTCTAGCCAACTTCAAATAATCAGGAAAAGAATCAGCACCACGGCATGTATGCATCAAGCCAGCAGCTGATATTTTCACCAGATCATCTATCGCCCGCCAGTCGGGCGATTTTTTATTTAAAGAAGCAGTTGCTACACGCTAGGGATTGCGATTAGACTAGCGCCTTGTTGCAAAAACAAGGCAATTAAAAGAGCAACGCGACTGAAGCAAGAAACATTAATAAAAAGTCGCGATGTGATTGACAGAGGCCATAAAGGTTCTCTATAATAGCTTTCTTTCGGGTCGTTAGCTCAGCTGGTAGAGCAGCGGACTTTTAATCCGTTGGTCGCAGGTTCGAATCCCGCACGGCCTACCACGAATAAGCAGTAGATAAAAAGGGTTGCAAGAAATTGCAACCCTTTTTGTTTTGTCCGCTCACTTCGTAGTGATTACTCTGCTCCGCAAGCAATAATTTTGGAGTTTTTACAACGCCAGATTATTTGTGATTTTTACATCACGTCTTCATCATCGATATTTCTTCGCGCAGGCTGTCGATTACCGACATCAAGCAAACTCAAGCAGCAATTTTCTCTGTCTTCCGGTCGATGTATTCATGTGCTGTCAGGATGCCCTGTGCAATGCATTCTTCCGGCGTTGGATACGAATGGCCATCCGGGACTTCCTTGTCCTTGAAGTCGGTGCCGATATGCTCAGTCACGATGATACGTGGAATATATGCGCCCTCTTTTCTCTCAGTATCAATACGCGACATGTGCGCAGATACCTGGACAGCAACACTCCAGCCCTTATACGTTTCGTAATGTGATTTCATGAACTCTCCCATGCAAAATTTGGCAATCGCAGCAGTGCTTGCTACCGTGCGTTTCTCATAAATGTTCCTTACGGAGACGTCTTAGTATAAACAAGCAGTGCCACTTGCATCTATTTTGTATCGCATCAAGCTGGAGCTACTCACAACCACAAGAGCACAAACATTAAAACGCCAATGTCTCCATGATTTGTTCAATGCGCTTCTTGTGCCCGGCATCGCCACGTGAGGCCAATTCAAAGCCGACTCTGAATCCCTCTGTGCCAACCAGCACGCAATAACTGACCTTACCCTTGAATTCTAACGGCATCGTTTTTTGATCGACAGTAATGTTGAAGGCGATACTGCCGGTATGACCTATAGAAAGCGGTGACTCAACCATGATGCTCAAGGCATGCGGCGAGATATCAATCGTCCTCGCGTGAGAGTATCGATTTCGCCCCATATCAAGGATCGCACGCCTGCGGAAAATCTTTCTGTCTGCGTAACGCGGTGTGTGCGGAAGAAGAGTCAGATCATGCGTCGCCATTTTCTATCCTTTGTTTGTTCGATGTGAGATAACTCTCCGTTGCCAAGCAATGCTTCGTCTTGGAGCAGATAATTCATCTTACGAATTTCAGCGAAAAAACAAACGAATGTTTTGCGATATCAATATGACGAAAATCATCTACATCGCATGTACGCTCTCATTTTTTTCACATTAAAAATAAGCCACGATAAATTTCTCTATCGTGGCTCTTATTAAAAACTGTAGCTAAGCAAGATGCTGCACTTCCCCTACTCACTTTTCCTTGTAGCTTGGTCTGGCGAGTTGAAAAAGATCCGTCGAACGTGCATACCAACCGCTACCGTGCATACGGCTGACCAGCTTCAGCGCCGGCGTATCGACGTGACAGCGTTCTGCATCGATCAAAAATTCATCTTCGATATGCACATGCAAAACAGTAGCCACAACAATGACCTGACACGGCCCAGTCACGATGGATGACAAGCTACGGCATTCAAACGAGACAGGACATCCTGCGATGCGAGGTGGAGCCACCACAATGGATGGCACTGCAGTCAAGCCAGCCAGTTCGAGTTCATCAATCTCTGGAGGAGCATTTGTGCAGGTTTCATTCATGCTCTCTGCCATCGCTTCCGATACCAGGTTAATCACGAACTCACCGGTTGCCATAATGTTCGCTGCCGTATCCTTGTAGCCGCCACCAGCCTTGCGTAACAAGCCCAGCGTGACGGTAGGCGGCTCATGTCCCATCACATTAAAGAAACTGAAAGGTGCGGCATTCACGACACCGTCTACTGATCTACTGGTTACCCAGGCAATGGGGCGTGGCGTCACCGTCGCAGTCAACAACTTGTAGCGGTTATCGGCAGACAATTGCTCCATATCGAATTGCATTGTTTGGTCTACTCCATATTGTCTTGCTGAATAGTCACGGCAGATTTGGCACGAGTATCAACGGCGAGCTGGAACACATCAGGACGTGCATAGTGTCCGGCCACATCAAAATCAAATTTACCACGCACTATCTGGTCAGTATCGATCTCGGCGTAAAGCAAAGCTTCACCTTCGAAATTCGGCCCTGCCAACACCTTGCCCAACGGATCGATAATCGCACTACCGCCACGCATCAATACAGTGTCAGGATCGTCGCCCAAGGCACACTCATGCGTCGCAGGATAAGCGGAACGTTTGATGTACTGGCAAGCCGTCAGTACAAAGCAACGCCCTTCCAGCGCAATATGCTGCATGCTCGGTACCCAGGTATCGCGATCATCGGCCGTCGGTGCACAGTAGATGCCTATGCCTTGGCTGTACATATACATACGCAGCATGGGCATATAGTTTTCCCAGCAAATGACAGCACCGATTTTGCCCAATGGTGTATCAAATACCGGCATCGTCGAACCATCACCAAAACCCCAGATCAAGCGCTCGCCAGCAGTCGGCATCAGCTTGCGATGCCTGCCGACCAAACCTTTCTCTCCATTGAAGAACAAGACCGTGCAATACAGAGTACCCAGATCACGTTCTATGCAACCGATCACAGCAAACATGCCACTGGCACGCGTTGCGTCAGCAATCGCGTCTACTTCTGGGCCGTTCAAGTCTATCGCGCTATTGAAGTAATCCAGATACGCCTGACGCCCCTCTGGTTTACGCATACCGACTGGCGCGCCGAAAGAAGCACCTTTCGGATAACCACCGAGAAAAGCCTCAGGGAACACCAGCAGGCTTGCGCCTGCCTGATGTGCCTGCTTGATCAAATCCACGGCTTTCGCCGTGGATGCCTGCGCATTAGTTGGATGAGATGCGGCTTGCGCAACCGCTACCTTAAAGATAGTCATATCAAATCCTGTCTGATTAAAGATCTTTGGCCGCAGTTTTCGTATTCGGCAGCAAGAGACTACCTACGATGCCAGTCACCGCAGTGATCACGACCGGATACCACAGCCCGGCAAACACGTTGCCGCCCGCCAGTGCCAGATAAGTCGCAAAGAACGGTAGGAAGCCACCAAAGATACCCGCACCGATGTGATACGGAAACGACAGTGCCGTGTAGCGAATGTTCGCCGGGAACAACTCAACCAGATATGCAGCAACCGGACCGTACACCATCGCGACCACAATCGTCATCAAGACCAGCAACAAAACGATGCGACCTTTATTGATTTGCTCAGGATCTGCCTTGGTTGGATAACCAGCCTCAGTCAGCGCAGCACGATAAGCTTTTGCATCAAAGCCGTTGATGGTTTGGCCTTTTACTGTCATCGCCACTGCCTGCCCGGCAATCGGATCTGCATATTCAAAATTGATACCGTTACCGACCAACATTTTCTTAGCTTGTACGCAAGGTTTGGCGTGATCAGGATGCGCGCTGATCAGCGAAGCACTGATACTGAAGTTGCAGGCACCGTCCTTGGCATTCGCATGTACAGTCACCGGCGTCGACAAGGTTGCAGCAGCCAGTGCTGGATTGCCAGCTTCCATCAAGGAGGCAAACATAGGGCGATAGCACAGCGCAGCGATGAACAAGCCTGCCATCATGATCCATTTGCGTCCCAAGCGATCAGACAACCATCCGAAGAACACAAAGGCAGGAGCGCCAATCAAGAAGCCTATACAAATCAATGTGTACACAGTGCGTTGATCGATCATCACCGCTTGCTGCAAGAAGATCATCACGTAGAACTGGCCGGTAAAGTAAGTAGCGCCCTGACCTGCAGTCACACCGAACAAAGCCAGCAGAATCATCTTCAGGCTCGGCCATTTGAAGAAGGTGTCGCGTACTGGATTCTTCGACAAACGTCCTTGTGCTTTCAGACGTGTGAACACCGGCGATTCATGCAATTTGGCACGTACATAAACCGAGAAAATCAGCATCGCTATCGAGATGATGAAAGGAACGCGCCAGCCCCACTCCTTGAAGGAAGCCATATCCATCGTCGCCTGCGTACCGAGGATCACGGCAATGGAAAGGATCAGGCCCATCGACGACGTAATCTGAATCCAACCCGTCAGCAAACCACGGCGTGACGGACGCGAATGTTCAGCGACATAAATCACCGCACCGCCATATTCACCGCCAACTGCCAGCCCCTGAACCAGACGCAACACCACCAGCGAAATCCACGCTGCATGACCAACCGAAGCGTAGCTCGGCAGAAAACCGATCAACGCAGTACTACCGCCCATCATGATGATGGTCAGCAGGAAGGTATGTTTTCGACCGAGCCGATCGCCCAGATAACCGAAGAGAACAGCACCGATAGGGCGAACCACAAAGCCAGCAGCCAAGGCTCCCAACGATGCTAGCAATGCGGCAGTCGGATTATCCGGCGGGAACAGGACCGAGCTCATGAAGATCGCGAGCGCGCCATAGATGAAAAAATCGTACCACTCGAAGATGGTCCCCAAGGTTGAGGCTAGAACAACTTGACGCTCTTCCTTGGCGGTAAATACATCCGCCTCGGCGTGGGTTACAGATGCTGCAGTCATGACTCCTCCTAGTTAAATTGGCTTGAGAGATTCAGCAAAATGCATGCCAATATTTGATATTGTTTAATGAATATAACATTATCAAATTAAAGTGCCAATTTATTTTCTGTATCATGCGCAAGCAGTAATGTCCCTTTTTCAGAGGGAAGCGCCCGTAATTTGCTATGCTTGCGCGAGCCCTTATTTCATTCTTATGTTGGAAAAATGCCAAAAGTAAAATCCGCCGCTGCGCTACCAGCCGCCAAGCCCGCGAAAAAAACTGCCGCCGCAAAAGCACCAAAAGCGCGCGCAACTGCGCCCCACAAAGAAGCAGTTGCACACTCCAAGCGACGTGGCATTCAATCTATAGAAATAGGATTTCGCATACTGGATGTACTGCGTACTGCAGGACGTCCGATGCCCTTGCGCCAAATTGCCGAAGGTGCAGGAATGGCTGTGGCAAATGTGCATTACTATCTGGTCAGCTTCCAGGCAGTGGGCGTGATCCGCCAAGAAGCCGATAGCGGTCATTACGGTCTCGGCCCTTATGCGCTGAAGTTGGGGATGGCTGCGCTGGAACAATTCGATGTCTTTACCTCTGCGCGTCCTGTGATGGCAGAACTAGCGGCTACTGTCGGCCACACGGTATTCCTCGGCGTCTGGGGCAATCGCGGCCCAACTATCGTTTATCGTATCGAAGGCGGTGCCAGCCGTCCTATTCTGGAATTGCGAGTAGGCAGCGTACTGCCTTTGCTGAATTCAGCATTGGGCCGCAACTTCCTCGCGCATCTACCTCGCACGATTACCGGTGAGTTGCTGAAACAGGAATTGAAGATCAATCTGGATGACAAGCATCCACCTAGCCATTCCGATTTGCCGCAATCGGCAGCCGATATAGAGAAGATGCTGGCCAGCGTGAAAGAAAACGGTCTGAGCCGCTGCCGCGATGCCTTGTTGCCGCACTTCACTTCGCTGTCGGCACCAGTGTTCGATCACTTGGGTGAGATGATTGCCGCTATCACGGTGATGGGGCCTATGGGTATATTGGATGACGATTTGCAGGGCACCACAGCCAAGACGCTCAAGGCACGCGCCTTGCAAATATCGAGTGATGCAGGCTTTGGCAAAGAAGTCGCGACAAAATAAAAAACCGCTGAAAAGCGGTTTTTTATTTTGATCACATTGTTTAACGCTGCATGCCCCAGCGTTGCACTGTGACTTTTTCCAGACTACGGAACACGATATTCTCAACTAGCAAGCCGATCAAAATCACAGTCGCCAATCCGGCAAATACTTTATCGGTGTACAACTCATTGCGATTCTGGAAGATATACCAGCCGAGGCCACCCTTGCCTGACGATGCACCAAACACTAGTTCCGCCGCAATCAAGGTGCGCCATGCAAATGCCCAGCCGATTTTCAAACCTGACAGAATCGCAGGCAGCGCCGCTGGCACCAATATCTGTAATACATAAGGAATACCTCGCAAACCATAGTTACGGCCCGCCATGCGCAGCGTTTCCGGCACGCCTTGGAAGCCTGCATACGTATTCAGCGCCATAGGCCACAGTACAGAGTGCACGAGCACAAAGACCAAACTACCGCGCCCTATCCCAAACCATAGCAAGGCCAGCGGCAGCAATGCGATCGCAGGCAACGGATTCAGCATCGAGGTCAGTGTATCCAGCAAGTCGCGCCCAAGCTGCGTAGAGACAGCCAAGGTTGTCAACAGGAAAGCAGCCAGTACACCGATCGCATATCCCTGCAACAAAACCGATAAAGATATCCCTACCTTATCGATCAATTCACCGCTACTGATTCCTTCTACCAGTGCATGCGCCGTTGCCATGAAAGTTGGCAGCAGCAACTCGTTATCTTGCCAACGCGCTACGACTTCCCACAACACAGCCAGCACCACTAGAATCAAGCTCTTGCGCAGCCAACCCTGCGTCCAGAGACGTGCTGCAAACGGCAATTGGCGTTCAACCGGCAGTTCAGTAAAAGGTTCCAACCTAAGTTCGTATTCAGGACGAATCGGCGGATTCAATATATTACTCATGATGTAGTGCTGCCTTCCTGCTCTTCATCAAACAACATGCGATGTATGCGCTGTGCCGTGTTCTGAAATTCTTCGCTACCTGAGCTGGCTAGGGAAAAATCGTGGCTATTGATTTCAGCACGCATACGACCAGGATGTGGCGACAGCAATGCAATACGATTACCGACTATCAAGGCTTCTTCAATCGAGTGCGTGACGAAGAGCAAGGTGAAGCGCACTTCATCCCACAGTTGCAGCAATTCTTCCTGCATCTTGCGGCGTGTGAGTGCATCCAGCGCTGCGAACGGCTCATCCATCAGCAATACGCGCGGTTGCATGGCCAGCGCACGTGCAATCGCGACACGCTGCTTCATACCGCCTGAGAGTTGATGTGGATGAACATCGGCAAACTTCGTCAGGCCAACCTTGTCCAGATAATGCAAGGCGCGTTCTTCGGCTTCTTTTTTGCCCAAGGTACGCGAAGCCTGCAGCGGGAACATGACGTTTTGTTTAACCGTCTTCCATGGCGATAACTGATCGAATTCCTGGAACACGACGATGCGGTCCGGTCCCGGTGCAGTCACCGTACGTCCATCGAGACGAATCTCGCCTTCAACTGGCGGAATAAAGCCGGCTACGGCCTTGAGCAAGGTTGACTTGCCGCAGCCCGATGGGCCCAGCAAGACAAAGCGATCCGCCTCATGCACATCGAAGCTGACACGATGCGTGGCGCGTACCACGCGTTCGCGTGTTCTATATTCCAAACTGACATCATCCACTTGCAGCAAAGGCACACCAGCCTTTACCGCTTCTGCATCGCGTTTCCCGCTATCGATTTCGCGCGTGGACGTAGCCGGAATAAATCCGGGGATATTGCGCAAGGCGACTGTACTGTTCATCTGGCAATCTCCGCCCGAGCTGCTATCACGACAGGTAATGAGAAATGGATGCGCATGAAATCAGCTACCTGGTTGCGCGTAGGCTTCTTCGAAGAAGTAATCCTTCCACGATGCTGCCTTGTTTTTGATGACACCCAGCTTGCGCAACTCTTCGGCATAGACGAAGGTGCGATGCGGCGACACGGTGAAGTCGTTTTCCGGATCCTCAACAATCTTGCGTACTAGGTCAGGCGACAGCTTGGATTTCTGGATGCGGATGAAGGTATCTGCTGCCTTAGGCTTATCAGCCTTGATCAAGCGTGCAGCTTCCACCAACGCGCTATAGAAAGCCTTGTAGGTCTTAGGATTTTCATCGTGGAACTTCTGCGTGGTGTACAGCACGTTGAAGGTCGCAGGGCCGCCGAGAATATCGTAAGAACTGATCACTTTATGCACATTGCTATTCGCTGCCAATGCCTGGTAGTAGAACGGTGCGCTGGAGAAATGCGTATTGATCTCGGAACCACCAGCGATCAATGCAGCAGTCGCATCTGGATGCGGCAAGCTCACCGAGATATTGTCGAATTTCTTGAAGTTGTCTTTACCGAACTGACGCGCCGTTTCGATCTGCAAAGTACGTGATTGGAAACCAACACCAGCGGCAGGTACAGCGATGCGATCCTTGTCGCTCAAATCCTTCAGTGTTTTCACAGTAGGATTGTTCGACAACAGATAGTTAGGCAAGGAGCCGAGCGCAGCAACTGCCTTGACGTTTTGCTTGCCACGCGTGCGATCCCACATCGTCAACATAGGCGGCACACCGGCCGACACTACATCGAGCGCACCAGCCAGCAAAGCTTCATTCATCGCCGTCGCGCCGGAGATGCTGGCCCAATCTACTTGAATATCGATGCCCTGCTGCTTGCCGTATTTCTCGATCAATTGCTGATCGCGTACTACGTCAAGAATCAGGTAGCCGATACCGAATTGTTGCGCGATGCTGATCTTGCCTTCGGCACGCGCCGGCAAAGCTGACAACAGAGCAGTGGCTACAGCGATTACGCTAAAAGCAGCGCCTAACCAACGACGACTTGGTGCACGATAAGTGCGATTCAAATGAGGCATGGAAACTCCGGTATTAAAGATAATGGAATAAAACTTAGAACGGCACATCGCCTTCTATCGTGGTGCGGTACAGCTTGCGACGCTGATCTTCCGGACAACCTGCAGCCAAATGCATTAGCGAGCGGTTGTCCCAAAAAATCAGATCGTGCGGCTGCCAGCGATGGCGATAGACGTGTTCAGGTTTGACGCTATGTGTGAATAGCTGATTGAGCAGATCACGGCTTTCATCTTCTGGCAGACCATCTATGCGTGTAGTGAAATGCTCGCTGACGAACAAAGCCTTGCGACCTGTTTCTGGATGCGTACGCACTACGGGTTGCAGTACCGGTTTTACCTTTGCGATTTGTTCTGCAGTCAGATTAGGACGCCACGGATTGCGACGTTGCAATTCAGCGTACTGCGCCAGATAACTATGCTCGGCTTTCAAACCAATAATCTTGTCCTTCAGATGCGCGTCCAGGGTGTCCCACGCGAGATGCATATTGGCGAATAAGGTATCGCCGCCTTCTGCTGGCAACTCTTGCGCATGCAACATCGAACCCAAGCTAGGTACATCGACATACGACAAATCAGAATGCCAAAAATGACCGGCATCACCGAGGCCAATTGGCTCGCCGTTTTCCTTGATATTGGAAATGATCAATATTTCTGGATGGCCCGGCAATTGGAATTGATGCAGCACATGAATCTGCAATGCGCCAAAACGACGGCTGAATTCAATTTGCTGTGCAGGTGTAATGCGCTGATCACGGAACACCAACAAATAATGATTCAGATGCGCTTGATGTATGCGCGAAAAATCGGGAGCATCGATCTCGCGCGCAAGATCCAGTCCGATCAACTCAGCACCCAGCGGCGCTTCAAAAGGAAGGATGTTGAAATCAGTGACAGCTTCGGTAACAGAAAGAGCAGACATTATTAAAAACCATGTGCTTAGCAGATAATGAAATAAGTTTATCTGCCATGGTTAGCGCCGCAAACGAATCATTCCGCGTAACCATATTCGGTTTTTAATTTACGTTTTTCATTTTCTACGCATCCATTGCGATGAGAATAATTTTCTCAAAAAATGCCATCGCTGATGGCATCGGTCTCTTCATATCAAATTGCAACTAGCAGGAAATGCTTTAGTGATTACGCGTTTGTGCCTGCGTGATATTGCTGCCGGGCGGTACGCTATGCGTGAGCCAGACGCCACCGCCTATGGTTGACCCTGAACCTATCGTGATGCGACCCAGCACTGTGGCACCTGCGTACACAACAACATCGTCCTCCACGAGAGGATGACGTGGATTACCTTTGATCAGTGTGCCGTTTTCATCTGCGGGGAAACGTTTTGCACCTAATGTGACTGCTTGATAAAGTCGTACGCGCTGGCCGATCACCGCCGTCTCGCCGATTACCACGCCGGTACCGTGATCGACAAAGAAGCTTCCACCAATTTCTGCACCTGGATGTATATCGATACCAGTACTGGAATGTGCGATACGCGAGATCAAGCGCGCGAGGAAAGGTGCGCCTAAATTATGTAGCGCGTGGGCAAAGCGGTGATAAATGATCGCCGTCATGCCGGGATAACAAACCAGTATCTCCGATACGCTGTGCGCTGCCGGATCACCGTGATAAGCGGCTTGCAAATCGGTCACAAGCAGATCGCGAATATGCCGCAGTTGAGCAGCGAAATTACGCGTGATTTCGATCGCTTCGAGATCCAGATCGCGCGCGTCACTAGCAACCTTGACGACGAGCTGATCTGCATCGTCGCCCTGACGGGAAACGAACAACAAACCGCGTCTGACCTGTTCGGCCAGATCGTTCAAGGCAATATTGAGTTTGTCGCCGACGAAGTAATCGATGCTCTCATCCGTCAATACTGGTTGCCCGTAATGCGTTGGAAATAGCGCAGCCGACAAGCCATCAAGAATTTTCTCCAGGGCCTCGCGCGAGGGTAGTTCGCGTATCTGACCACGGTAACGAATATTGTGTGTTTCTTCACGCGATTGGCGTAAGGATTTGACGACGTTATCCAGGCCCCACGTCCCGACGGGAGCAGGAATAACCAGTTCTAATGAAGGACGTTGTTTAGTCATGGCGCAATAATCAGTGAGTTCAGCCCGGGAATAAACGTCGCACCCATTTGAGCCTACTCAATGATGGGGCTACGCCTCGAACAGGTTTTGATTATAGGAGTCGCCTTCAGGCATTGAACACGAATAAAACTGCATATATAAACGCGGAAATTGTTGTGCGCATCCCAGCATTGCCATGCAAACATGACAAACACGCTGACATAGAAAAGATTGCTAATAAACAATCATTTCCCATTTGAAAATGATTGAATGTAGGCTTGCCTAGTAACTAGATAGCCACAAAGCAATATTAATTGCTTGTCTTTCATCAATTGATTGCTATGCTTCCCTTTCTGGACAGCATTTATTTAGTGAACTTTATAGCAATTACATGTCCAATCAGTAAGCCACTTAACCATCTGGAAAAGCGGCTAGAACGTTCCCGGATACACTGAGTCCGAGGAAGTCGAGGAGGCGTTCCTACGCTCATCTCTTAAACCTGAAAGGAAAATCATCATGAAAAAAATTATTTCCATCGTATGTCTTCTCGCTATGAGCGTTGGTTTGAGTGCCTGCAATACGTTTAAAGGTATGGGCGAAGACGTACAACGCGGCGGCGAAAAAATACAGGATGCAGCAACAGGCAAATAAGCCACTCGACCATGGGCTGAAAAAAAAGAGCGTGAATTAATTCACGCTCTTTTTTATTGCATCAATACTCTGCACACATTTGCTTGCAGAGTGAATCGCTTACTGCTTTTTAATCGTCAGATTATTCAGCACCGAGGCTACGCCTTCGACACCGCTCGCAATTTTCGCTGCCCGATCGATTTGCGTCTGGTTATTCACCGCACCATTTAAGCTGACTATCCCTTGCGATGTCTCAACATTGACGTCCAGACCTTTTACGTCTGAATCAGCCAGTAATGCCGATTTCACCTTGGTGGTGATGACGGTGTCATCCACAACTGTTCCGACTGTTTTATGGTCACCAGACATATCGCCTGATGTGATCGGCGCTGGCGAGGCTGGCGCTGTATCTGGAACTGCTGTTGGCGGCGTTACACCTGTCGTCGCTGGCGACTCACTAGGTGCAGCTGATCCTGTTGTTTCTGGCGTACGACGTTCGCATCCGCTGGCAAACAGTACTGCCAAGAGTGAACCTGCAATCGCTACTTTTGAACGATTTGATAATGTATTCATCGTGTTTTTCCTTTCAGGGAATAACAAATTCACCTGCTCGATCACTTATTTGATCAGAAGCAAAGAATTCATATAGCGTGTGAATTGATGATCCGATTTGCCTCAATGCAATCTGCTCGAAAACAAATACGTTATCTTCTTGACCACTCGTTTTTAAGAAGGTTCGGAAAGAAATCGAATGATTTCAAACGATAAAAAACATCGGCAACATTTACACGTTTTGTAGAATTTACAGAGGTAAATATTAGAAAAAATGCCTGAAATCATCAGGCATTTTTTATTGGCCGCTACTCTGAATAGAGCAACTGAGAAGATGCAGCAATCAAGCTGCCAATGGCTGCATACGTGCCAGTGCTTGCAGCAATAAATCAGGATCACCCAAGGCCAGTTTTTTGGAGTCTGATAAAGATTGACGGAACCCACGCGCATTCGGCAAACCGGCCATCAAGCCCAGCATGTGACGTGTGATGCTGTTCAATTTCAAGCCGCCGCCCTTCTCACTCTTGCCGTGCTTTTCCAATTGCTCGCGTATATACGGCATCATCGCCTGCAGCACTTCGGCACGCGTTTTCGGCATGGCATCGTCACCGTAGTAACGTGCATCGAATGAGCTCATCAAGTAGGGATTGTGATACGCCTCGCGACCTATCATCACGCCATCGACATGCGCAAGATGCATGTCAATTTCTGCCACTGTCTTGGCACCGCCGTTGATGATGATTTCCAGCTCAGGGAAATCTTTCTTGAGCTGATATGCGTATTCATAACGCAGAGGAGGAATCTCGCGATTTTCTTTCGGGCTGAGTCCTTTGAGAATCGCGTTGCGCGCATGCACGATGAAGGTATTGCATCCAGCTTCCGAAACCGTACCGACAAAGTCACGCACGAAATCATACGAAGTAATGTCATCAATGCCGATGCGATGCTTGACCGTCACATCGATAGACACCACATCACGCATCGCCTTGACGCAATCCGCTACCAACGATGCCTCGCTCATCAGGCAAGCACCAAATGCGCCTTTTTGCACACGCTCGGATGGACAACCACAATTCAGATTAACTTCGTCATAGCCCCACTGCTCGCCCAGCTTGGCGCTCTTGGCCAAATCTGCCGGCTCGCTACCACCTAGCTGCAGTGCAACTGGATGCTCTTCATCATTGAAGTCCAGATGACGTGGCACGTCACCGTGCAACAAGGCACCGGTCGTGACCATTTCGGTATAGAGCCAGGTATGGCGCGTGATTTGCCGATGGAACATGCGGCAATGCCTATCTGTCCAGTCCATCATCGGGGCGACGCTAATGCGTCGTCCATTGACGCTAGTGCCGTCTGCCATGTTGTGTTTCTTGTAATTCATTAATGCATTTCCACCATTTTCTGTATTCCGAGATTTTACACGGTGCGCCGCTATTCATCCCGCAAGGCGTTGTGATCACTACCTCCCAGCAGTTAGTTGGCCCCGATCGAATGGCTTCTTTTCTTTATAGACAGCAGATATGGAGATATTTGTAGTTTTTACATAATTCTGAATCCGTTAGCCCTTGCCCTACGTATTACTGATGAGGCACTCAAAAGTGCAGCCTTGAACACCTTAGTTCAGGCATTGATTCATCAGCAAAACACAAGGAGCTCACATGAAAATCGCCGTCATAGGATCTGGAATCTCCGGCCTGTCTTGTGCCTGGCGCTTGTCACGTTCCGGTTATGACGTCACCTTGTTTGAGGAAAACGACTATTTTGGCGGCCATACGCATACGGTTGACATCACGCTCGATGGCGTAAAGCATGGTGTAGATACCGGCTTTCTCGTCTTTAATCACAAAACCTATCCGCAACTGACCAAGCTGTTTGCCGAACTGGATGTGGAAACGGCCGCGACCGATATGTCCTTTTCCGTAAAGCTGCCGCTAGGCAAACGTACGTTGGAATGGGCTGGCGGCAATCTGGATGCGGTATTTGCGCAGCGTCGCAATCTTTTGAACCCCCGCTTTATCCGTATGCTGCGCGACATTCTCCGCTTCAATCAGCAAGCCACCGCATTAGCGGTCAGTGACCAAACCGTTGACGTAGGTTCGCTCGGCGCTTATCTGAAGCAACATCATTACAGCGAGGAATTCCGCGATTGGTATCTGCTACCGATGGCTGGTTGCATTTGGTCTTGCCCGACGGAACAAATGCTGGCCTTCCCGATTACATCGTTCATCCGCTTTTGCCATAACCACGGCTTGTTGCAAGTCAACGATAGACCGCAATGGCAAACGGTAAAAGGTGGTGCACGCCACTATGTTGAAAAGATGCTGGCAGACATTCCTCGCAAGTATCTGCGCACCCCTGTCATCTCGGTACATCGTGCCACGCTAGACAATATCAGCATGATCAAAATCGAGGCGCGTAACGGCACGCACATGTTCGATCACGTCGTACTGGCTGGTCATAGCGATCAATCTCTGCAATTGCTGCAGGATGCAACGATCGCAGAACGTGATCTGCTATCCGCCATCAAATATCAGCCCAATCGCGCGGTATTGCATCTCGATACAAGTTGCCTGCCAGAGAATCGTAAAACCTGGTCTGCATGGAATTACCAAAGCGAATCAGGTAAAGAGCCACGCGTATGCGTGCATTACTTGCTCAACCAGCTTCAACCATTGCCATTCAAACAGCCGGTCATCGTGTCACTGAATCCTATTCATGCGCCACGAGCAGACAGCGTCCTTGGCAGCTTTGATTATGCGCATCCGGTGTTCGATTCAGCAGCGGTCGCTGCGCAGCACAAACTCGCTTCCATTCAAGGTCAGCAAAATACATGGTTTGCCGGTGCCTGGACTGGATACGGTTTTCATGAAGATGGATTGAAATCCGGCTTGGCGGTCGCGCACGACATCATGCGCATAAGCGCCAGCCCTTCAATGCAGCACTGCGCCGCCTGAGTACTTCATGGACAGCACCCTACACTCCGCTCAACTCTGCTTCGGCAAAGTGCAGCACACGCGTCTGCGGCCGGTGCAGCACGCGTTTAACTATGGCGTGTACTTCATGCGCCTGCCTTTACGTGCTATGGCACAGCAAGCGCCATCAAATCCTGTGCTCTTCTCACAGAACCGTTTTAATTTACTGTCGTTCTGGGACAAGGATCACGGCGACGGGCAGCAATCTTTAATCAGTTGGATAGATGCGCTGCTGCAACGTGAAGGCATCACAGATGCAGATGGAGAAGTCTGGTTGCAAGCCTTTCCGCGTGTACTGGGCTATGTATTTAATCCAGTGTCGTTCTGGTTTTGTCATCGACAGGATGGCAGCTTGCGCGCGGTGCTGGCCGAGGTACGCAATACCTTTGGCGAACGTCATTGCTATTTACTCGATACCGGCGAAGCCATGCCTTATGGCATAGAACTCACTGCACGCAAGATATTCCACGTCTCGCCATTCTGTTCAGTCGATGGCAGCTACCGTTTCCGCTTCATGCGTACATCACAGCAGCAAGATGGCAAATCCGTCGAGCGCACCGTTGCGCGTATCGATCATGACGATGCACATGGCCCGTTAATTCTGACCAGCATTTCCGGCACCTCACATGCCTTGTCGAATGCACTCATCCTGCGCGCATTTTTCTTTTACCCATTGATGACCATAGGCGTGATCGTAAAAATTCATTGGCAAGCGTTCAAGCTTTGGCGCAAACGCTTGCCATTTTTTGCCAAACCCATCCCACCTTCCAGCGAGTTGAGCAAATGACCAGCAAATCATTCAATCCAGAATCGATCCGATTCCCAGCAGCAGCGGAACCTTCCGCCACGGATGGCCTGCCATCGCAGGTCAAATTCATTATTCAGCTATTGCACAAGCTTGAGTACGGTGCCTTACGCATGGAGTTCCCAAATGGCCAGTCCATGCACTTCGGCGACCACACGCATCCCGTGACCATCACGCTGAAGAATCTGGATATTTTCAATGCTGCGCTGAAATCAGGCGATATCGGTTTTGCCGAAACCTTCATAGACGGAAATTGGACCACCGATAATCTGCCCGGTCTGATCGAACTATTCGTCCGTAACCGCGAGGCGGTGGAATCCGTCATTTACGGCACATGGCTGGGCAATCTGTTCTATCGCATCAAACATGTCTTCAACCGTAATTCGCGCAACGGCAGCCGCAAAAATATCCACGCGCACTACGACATCGGCAATGATTTTTATAAGTTATGGCTGGACCCATCGATGACGTATTCCAGCGCGCTATTCGCGGATAAGGAAAACGACAACTTGCAGGATGCGCAAACGGCCAAGTATCGCCGTATTCTGGACGAGTTGGCATTGGCACCACAGGCACGCGTATTGGAAATCGGTTGCGGCTGGGGCGGCTTTGCAGAATTAGCCACGTGCGAGAAATCAGCGCATGTTACTGGACTCACGCTCTCGACCGAGCAACTAGAGTTTGCACAACAACGTCTGGCCGCTGCTGGATTGCAAGACAAGGCCGACTTGCGCTTGCAGGATTATCGCGATGCACATGGCCAGTTCGATGCCATCGCATCGATAGAAATGTTCGAAGCCGTAGGCGAAGCTTACTGGCCTAGCTACTTTGAATGCATCGCACGCAATCTAAAAGCTAAAGGGCGAGCCTGTATTCAGACCATCGTGATCGACGACGCCTTGTTTGCACGCTATCGCAAAGGCACAGACTTCATACAACAATACATCTTCCCCGGCGGCATGTTGCCTTCACCAGAAGTGTTCCGTCAGCAGGCTGAAAAATACGGCCTGCGTGTAGTGAATGAATTCAAATTCGGCCTCGACTATGCACGCACGCTACAAGCATGGCGGCACGCATTCAAAGAACAGAATCAGCAAGTACACGCACAAGGTTTCGATGATCGTTTTATGCGGACGTGGGAATTCTATTTGGCGTATTGCGAAGCAGGATTCCGTGCAAAAAGTATAGATGTAGCCCAGTTCACGCTTGAAAAATCATGAACACCACAAAACCGGCAGCGCATGGTTACAAGTATGTACTTGCGTGGCTGGCTTGTGCCTGCATGTTGACGGCATTCGCCGCCAGCATCGTTGCTCCTGCACATATACAGAAAGAACTAACTCAGGCGTATCTGAGCGGACAAGGCAGCTTTCGCTGGTTTGGTCTAAAAGTTTACGATGCGCAGTTTTGGGTAAGCGAAAAGGGATATAACAGCAACGCGCCTACCGCTAACCGATATGCACTCGACCTGCGCTACGCCCGCAAACTGCAAGGCAGCAAGATTGCCGAAGCCAGCCGTGACGAAATGCAAAAACTGGGTCTGGGTTCCGCACAGCAACGCACAGAATGGCTAAGCCAGATGGAGAAAATTTTTCCTGATGTCAGCGACGGTACGCATCTCACCGGCATCTATCTTCCGAACGAAGGCGTGCGTTTTTATCTGGATGGAAAGCGCATAGGCGACATCATGGACCCAGCCTTCGCACAGGCATTTTTTGCCATCTGGCTGGATCCGAATACAACAGCACCGCAACTCCGCACTGCGCTGCTGGCCGATGCTGCACCACGTTGATGGACAAGCTCTCGCTCTCGTCCTATTTCTCTTACGGCTTGTTCGGCCTACCGCTGGCGCTTGTTGCACTACCGATTTACGTCTATGTACCGCAGTTCTATTCTGAACGCTTCGGCTTGTCGCTGACACTGATAGGTGCCACCTTGCTCATCGCACGCGTGTTCGATGCATTCATCGATCCGCTGATCGGCATGTGGATAGATCACAGCAAGAGCAATCATGGTTATCGCCGTTTCATTTTAATTGCACTGCCATTTCTGGCGTTCGGTTTTCTTGCCCTCTTCCATCCGCCACAACTCGCACGCAACGCCGCCCTTGCATGGTTCATGGCAACCTTGTTACTGGTGTATGTCGGCTTCAGCCTGGCAACGATAGCCCATCAAAGCTGGGGCGCTGCACTCACACAAAAATTAAATGAACGTTCGCGTCTGACCGCGACGCGCGAAGGATGTGGTTTGGTCGGCGTGATATTGGCAGCATCGCTAACTGGACTGCTGGGACTTGATTGGTTATCCGGCACGTTTATCGTGACACTACTCATCTGCAGCATTGTGTTGTTGAAGATGGCACCGGAACCGCTACGCATGCCGGCACTGAAAAGTAGCTGGAAAATGATGCTGATACCTTTTCATACGCTTAGATTTCGCTGGCTGTTTGCAGTACTGATCGTCAACGGCATCGCCGCGTCGATTCCAGCCACACTCTTTCTATTCTTCGCAAAAGACCAATTGCAGCTACCGCACTATGCCGGCTTGTTTCTGATGTTGTATTTCGCCGCTGCGGCTTGCTCCATGCCTTTATGGGTCGCACTGGCAAAACGGCATGGCGAAGCAAGAATATGGCTGCTCGCCATGCTGCTATCGGCTTCTGCATTCATCTGGGCGTATGGTTTATCCGCAGGTGCTGCACTGCCATTCGGCATCATCTGCGTCTTGTCCGGTTTGACCTTGGGTGCCGATCTGGCATTGCCGCCTGCATTGCTCGCCGCTGTCATCGCAAAAGCCGGACATAGCGGGCAACGCGAAGGGGCTTACTTCGGCGCATGGAGTTGGGCGACAAAAATGAATCTTGCGCTGGCAGCTGGCATCTCGCTGCCACTGCTGCAACAACTGGGATATGTACCCGGTGTCGTCAATAACAGCGGCGCACATGCTTTGTCTGTCGCTTATGCATTGCTGCCCTGCATATTGAAATTAACCGCCGCCGCCATTCTGTGGCGCGCTCCCTTACGCGACATCTGAACAGCCATCATAAAACTAATAATTCCATGGAGATGACATGAAACTTTTAAAAACTCTTGGCGTGCTACTTGCCATCGCCCTGCTCTCTTCGTGCGCAACTCGTGCTGACATAGCCGATTATGCAAATGAAAAACCGACGCTCGATCTGCAGCAATATTTCAACGGTACGCTGGATGCGTGGGGCATGTTTCAAGATAGATCCGGCAAAGTCGTCAAACGCTTCACCGTTGTCATGCGTTGCAAATGGGAAGGCGATGTCGGCACGCTGGATGAGGACTTCACTTACTCGGACGGTACCAAGCAAAAGCGCGTATGGACCTTGCGCAAGGTGGCACCAAATCGCTACATCGGCACGGCACCAGACGTCGTCGGTGAAGCAATCGGTATCACTGCCGGTAATGCCTTGCACTGGAAATATGTATTGGCGCTACCGGTAGACGACAAAGTCTATGATGTTCATTTCGACGACTGGATGTATCTGATGGATGATCACGTCATGTTGAATCGGGCTGCAATGAGCAAGTTCGGTATCGCTCTGGGCCAGATAACACTCTCTTTTAACAAACGTCCTTGATCATGCTGACGCATTCTTGTGCAATATCGGAGGCCACACATGAATCCTGAAATTTCAAACTGGTCCGCCATGCGTGTGTGGGTCATAGGTGCATCAACCGGCATAGGTGCGGAGACAGCAAAACTGCTATTAGCCAAAGGCGCACGCGTTGCACTGTCCGCACGACGCATCGATCTGCTCAGCACTGTTGCCAATCATCATCCACATGCACTGATTGCAGAACTCGATATCGTCGATCACACAACAGTCCAAGCTGCATACGATCAGATACACAATCAATGGCAAGGTCTGGATCTGGTGCTCATCGTTGCCGGTGCTTACAACGAAATGCGCGCTGACACCTTCGATCTGGCCGTGGCAAATCGCATGATTGATCTGAATCTGCGCGGCGCGCTTAACTGCCTTGATGTCGTGCTGCCCGATTTGCTCATACAAGGTCGCGGCGGTATAGCGATCGTGGCCTCAGTTGCCGGTTATAGTGGTTTGCCTAAAGCATTGATCTACGGCTCGACCAAAGCAGCGCTGATCAATCTGTGTGAGTCGCTATATCTGGATCTACGTCCGCGTGGCATAGGCGTGTATATGATCAATCCCGGCTTTGTAGATACACCGCTCACAGCCGGTAACGATTTCCCTATGCCGGCAATGATTCCTGCAAGCGAGGCTGCGCAGCAACTCGTTGGAGGGATAGAGCGTGGTGAGTTTCATATACACTTTCCGCGACGCTTTACCAATTGGCTGCGTTTGTTGCGCTTATTGCCGTATCGCTTTTACTTCTGGGCGATTCATAAAGGGACGGGATTATGAATGATGCCGTACATAAGGATCTGAGTTATGAAGCCGACATGCGACGCGTCGTGCTTTTTTTCCAGACCTTGACTGTCGCCTCTGCGCAAGAGCAACTAGCTCAGATATACACAGCTGATGCCTATTTCAAAGATCCGTTCAATGAAGTACGTGGCCTGCCCGCGATCATGCCGCTTTTCGTTCACATGTTTACGCAGGTTGAAAATCCACGCTTTGTCGTGACAACAACGGTATTGCAAGGCGATAGCGCATTCATGAGCTGGGATTTTCTATTCCACATGCGGCGCTATGCGAACGAAGAGCAATGCATACGTGGCGCTACGCACTTCCGTTTCGCACCTGATGGCCGCGTCAACTTTCATCGCGATTATTGGGATGCAGCAGAAGAGTTGTACGAAAAGCTTCCCGTGGTCGGCAGCTTCATGCGTTTTCTAAAACGCATCGCACGCAAATAAGCCAGCATACGACGTTAAACCTTTAATTCAAGACCCCTTCATCTGATTATCGAGAACGATTCCCCTCGCCTTTCGCGCTGCCGTTAAACGTACTAATATTGCTGTAATCCCATCTCGAAAGCACCGCGCGCAATGAGCTCATCTCTCGATACAAGTCACCTCTGGATGCCGTTTACCGCTAATCGCCAATTCAAGGCGCAACCACGGATGATGGTCTCCGCTTCCGGCATGTATTACACCAGCGACGACGGACGAAAAATTCTGGATGGAACTGCAGGCCTGTGGTGCGTCAATGCTGGGCATGGTCATCCTAAGATAGTTGAGGCGATACAGAAACAAGCAGCGACCATGGATTTTGCGCCGCTGTTCCAGATGGGACATCCGCTAGCATTTGAAGCAGCCAGTGCGCTGGCTGAAATTACGCCACAAGGATTGAACCGTGTCTTCTTCTGTAACGACGGTTCCGAAGGTGTCGATACTGCACTGAAAATTGCGCTGGCCTACCATCGCATCCGTGGCGAAGCCGGCCGCACGCGCCTGATAGGTCGCGAACGTGCTTACCATGGTGTTGGCTTCGGCGGTATCGCAGTCGGTGGTATCGCCGGCAATCGCAAGCAGTTCGGTCCCGGTTTGGCGGCTGATCATTTACGCCATCCACTCAATATTGAAAAGAATGCCTACTCGCACGGCTTGCCTATACACGGCGCAGAAATGGCCGATGAATTGGAGCAACGCCTGCTAGCCTTGCACGATCCATCCACCGTCGCCGCTGTCATCGTCGAACCACTACAAGGTTCGACCGGCGTAATCCTGCCACCCAAAGGCTATCTGGAAAAAATCCGTGCGATCTGTGACAAGCACGGCATCTTGCTGATCTTTGATGAAGTCATTACCGGCTTCGGCAGATTGGGTACTGCCTTCGGCGCAGACTTCTTTGGCGTTAAACCAGACATGATCGTGTGTGCCAAAGCACTGACCAATGCAGCCGTTCCCATGGGTGCGGTTGTTGTTCGTCAGGAAATTTACGATACCTTCATGCACATGGCACTAGCCGACAGCATAGAACTGTTCCACGGCTATACCTACTCCGGCCACCCATTGGCAGCCGCAGCCGCCATCGCTACGCTAGCCGTGTACAAGGAAGAACAACTGTTCCAGCGTGCCGCCGAAATGGCACCGTACTTTGAAGAAGCCGCACACAGTCTGAAGGGCTTACCCTTCGTCAAAGATGTGCGCAACCTCGGTCTGGTCGCCGGCATAGAACTGGAAGGCATAGTAGGCAAACCCGGTGTACGTGCTTACGAATTATTTACCAAAGCATTCTGGGAAAAAGGTTTGCTGACACGCGTCACCGGCGACATTCTTGCACTATCACCACCGCTGATCATCAACAAAGCACAAGTCGATGAAATGTTTGGCAGCATTGCCGATATTTTACGAACGCTGAAATAAGTTGTGAGAACCAGAACCTGATAACAAGTATTGGCTCTCACAGCACATCCTTATCCTCGACGGTTTACCAACGATAGGTTGCCGTCGCCAGTACCTTGCGCAAATCGCCATAACGGCAACTGCCATCACTACAATTGCTGATGTAAGTCTTGTTGGTCAAATTGCGCATATTGAGTGCCAGACTCCAACGCTGAAAATCGTAAGCAACCAGACCGTCAAGTATCGTATAAGACGGCAACTTGGCTGCTGCAGACTCCTGATAACCGTAGTTGGAACCTATGAAGCGCGCACCCAGCCCCACCTTGATCCCGGAAGTAAATCGGTAATCCGACCACACCGAAAATTGATTCCTGGAGACTGCCTGCATCTGCTTTCCGATTTCGCTAGGTGTACTGCTCGCTGTGACAATCGCTTTCGGCGTATAGGTATAAGCAGCCACAATGTTCATGTGTGAAATCGGTTGGAAGGCTGCTTCTAGCTCCAGTCCGCGCGTCAGGATTTCACCCGTCTGCTTAGGCAAGAAACTTGTCGTGTAAGTGATGTAGTTCTGGCGGCGCAGATCAAAGATAGCGGCACTGTACTTGCTCTTGCTGCCTACCGGCTGATAGCGCATACCAACTTCATACTGGCGGCCCGTTTCCGGCTTCAAAGGCGTATTTGTTTCTGGATCTATCGTCACCGTTGGTGAAAATGATTCGGAATAGCTGAAGTAAGGTGCCCATCCACTTGGATGGAGATAGACCAGACCGGCACGGCTGGTGAACTTGTGGTCCGAAATGGATGTACTCGATCCATCGTCATAGCTATAGACAGTTGCCGAAGCACTGTCAAAGCGGCCACCAAGAGTCGCCGCCCAATTGCCCCACTTGATCTGATCCTGCACGTATAAACCCGTTTGCTTCAGACTGGTCTTTGCATTGAACCACGGTGTGCCTGCAACCGCATCATTCGTATAAACAGGCGAATAACCATCTATCGGAGAAGCAGTGCCATTATTGTAGGTAGTTTGGTAGTTGCTTGAACTCTGATAGTCGATACCGAACAAGAAGGTGTGCTGCCAGTCGCCCAGTTTGACTTTCGCTTGCGCCTGATTATCGATGGTGAAAAGCTTCACTTTTTCCTTACTCCCGAAAGCGAAACGATCAAGCAGACGGAAATTGGCAGGATCGTCTGGCACACCTGGATTCACGACAACAAAACTGCTTTTGTTATATACCTGCTGATAATCGACATCGTTCTCACCATAGCGTGCATTCTGACGCACAGTCCAGGTATCGTTCAGCTTGTGCTCGAGTAGATAACCAAGCATCCATTGATTCTGATTGAAATGATCAAAGCCGGGCTCCCCCACATAAGTCTTCGGGGAAAACTTTCCATTCGGATTCGGCAACAACGTCCCTACTTCCGGGAAACTGCCATAAGAACTCCCATCACGAATACGCAGATAATGCGACAGCACCGTGAGTGTCGTGTCACTCGATGGACGCCAGGTCAGTGACGGCGCGATGTAAGCACGATCATTCGGCAAACCGCTAGCTTCCAATTTCGCATCGCGTACCAGTCCGGTGACGCGATACAGCACCTTGCCTTGTTCATCCAGCACACCCGAGAAATCGCCAGCGACCTGACGGCGTGAATTGTCACCAAGCTGAACCTGCAATTCACGCAGAGGCTCTTCCGTCGGGCGCTTGCTGACCACATTGATCATGCCGCCCGGGCCGGTTTGTCCATACAGCACCGATGAAGGACCGCGTAAAACTTCTATCCGTTCGGTGCCGTAATTTTCGGTTTGCCAGATGGCCCAGCCATTGTTATTTCGTAGCTGCAAACCATCCAGATAGTAGCCCGGTGTTTGCGCATCGAAGCCGCGAATAACCGTCCAATCGAAACGCGAATCGGAACCCCAGGGCGAGACATTAATACCCGGCGTATAAGCCAGCGCATCTCTCAGACGTGTTGCGCCAGTCGCTTCGATGAAATCGGATGTCACTACTGAAATAGACTGCGGAGTTTCTATGATGGGCGTATCGGTCTTGGTGCCGGTCGCAGCGCGTTTGGCTATGTAGCCATGCACTTCACTGGTGGCAGTCTCCGCGCTGTCACGTACCGTCACCGCCGGCAACACCGCGTCGCCACTCGTCGTGAGTGCCGCCCGCAACACATAACCACCATTATCCAATTGCACTGCCTGCAAGCCGCTATTTGCCAGTAAAACAGTAAAAGCTCCCTGCGGCGTGAATTGTCCACGCACCGCATTACTCGTCTTGCCATTCGTTTGATCAGCCGTAAACGTCAGCGGAACATTGGCCGTACTGGCGAGGCTGCGCAATGCCGCAGCCAACGGACCAGCCGGAATATTGTAGGTCTGACGTTCATTTGCATTCTGCGTGCTACTTGCCTGCGCCATGACTTGCTGTGGTAAAGCGACATACAAGGCGAGGCTGCACAGCGCCATCGCAACGGCATGTGCAACAGGCCGCAACATGAATGGCTGATAAACAAGGTTGGCCGGTCGGCCAGCTAATTGAATATTGCACTGACTTTTTTGATTTTCATTGGCAGGCATGTTGTTCCCTCAAGTTGGTTTGCTAAAAATGAAGCCCTTACTTGGTAGGTGCCGTGAAAATCAAAATCGGGCAGAACAAAGATGAAAAAATTAAAAATATTTGTAACAACTCACCTCAACGGAGTTGACGGCGATTTTTCCGACGCACATTGGACGGCGTGTTCTGTCAGTTTGGAAAATAAGAAAGAGTGCCAGCCTCACACCAGTCAGGAAGCCGCTTCCAGCGTCACCCAATAGCGCGTACGCAAACGTATCTGTATCGGCAAAGTATTAGGCAACATCGCAAGGATGCGATCGGTATCACCCAATGGAAATACACCAGAGAAACGCAAGTTAGCCACGCTAGGATCGCAACGCATCACGCCCATACGATAACGACTGAGCTCAACCACGAAGTCGGCCAGACGTACGTTATCGGCGATGATTTGCTGACGTGTCCACGCTGCAACTTGCTGATCAATGGAGACCACCTCACCCAATGCATCACGCGTGAATGTCATACCTTCGCCCGCACGCAATAATCGCTGCTGATTGAAGGCGTCAACAGGTGTGATTTCCACCATGCTCTCCAGAACATTGACCGTGGTACTACCATCACGCTGACGCACGGTGAAACGAGTGCCGAGTGCACGTGTGCTGCCTTCGGCAGTTTCTATGATGAAGGGACGCTGTTCCTCTGCAGCATGAGCGGTAACTATCATCATCTCGCCAGCAACCAGACGCACCAGACGACGCTTGTTATCGAAGCGCACGTTGATGGCACTCGCAGTATTGAGCGTGATACGCGTGCCATCATTCAAAGTCACATGGCGCTGTTCCCCGATACCAGTGCGATAGTCGGCAACCGTTTGCTGCCAGGTTTGCGTACGCGATGTAAGCACACCCGTCATGCCAGCCGCACCTAGCCACAACAAAGTACTGATGGCCTTGCGCCGCTTGGGCGCAGCCAGCGCCGGATTGGCAATCGGTGACAGACTCTTATAGACAGCTTGAGAAGGCAGCATCTTGAAACGCCCCGTCACAGCTTCGATGTGCTGCCAAGCTAATTCATTATCGGGCTTGGCCTTGCGCCACTGTTGCCAGCGCTGACGATCATCATCAGTCGCTTCGCCGGACATCATCAAGGTCAACCAATCGGCTGCGACATTGGCAGTGTCATCGCTGATAACGCGACCATTCGCAAGTGGCGGTGTTTTTCTCGCATTGGTCGCACCGTTCATCGAGCCCATCGCGTCAAGCCGCCAAGGCAAATAGACACTGCCGATTGGCGAGCGATAAATACTGTTTGACCGAACTGGTAGATATCTTCAAACACTCAGCTATCTGCGCGTATGTCAGACCTTCCAGATGGGCCAGCAAGAAAGCTTCTTTGACCAGATTGGCCAAACCATCCAGTGCATCGTCGATCTGTTGCAACGCCTCCAGCGCCAACAACTGTATTTCTGGTGAAGGTGCCAACTCTTCTGGCAATGAGGCCAGCGCGTCCAGATAACTATCTTCAAGAATCTGACGTCGATGACGATGCGCCATCAAGCGACGCGCGATGGTGGCCAGAAAAGGACGCGGTTCACGAATTTCGGCCGTGCAGCCTGCCGTGATCACGTTGACGAAAGTGTCCTGCGCCAGATCTGCGGCAACGAAAGAATCACCCAGCTTGCGACGCAACCAAGCCTGCAGCCATCCATGATGATCGCTGTAAAGGACTTCTACGCTCTGTATTGGTGTGTCGGCCGCTGACATAGTGACGGTTCTGGCTAGAGTTACTCTAAATATAAATGCGAATTATTCTCAATTATATTTGATCGCCGGAACTTGACGCAAGATCGCCCTGCATTTGCTCACTTCAGTGTTGCTTCTTGTCACAAGCTCACTGTGATGAGTGATAGCTACTGATAAACAAAAAGCCCGCTGATTTCAGGAATCAACGGGCTTTTTTCTGGAGTGCGATTCGATACTGCATCGAATCACCTGCTCCGGCTTACTTCATCTTATTAAGATTCGCGACCTGCTTTTTTACGCTCATGTTCTTTCAAATAGCGTTTACGCAGACGGATACTCTTAGGTGTCACTTCAACCAATTCGTCATCATCGATGAATTCAACTGCGTATTCCAGCGACATTTCGATAGGTGGTACCAAACGTACCGCTTCATCGGTGCCCGACGAACGAACGTTGGTCAGTTGCTTACCTTTGATTGGGTTGACGACCAGATCGTTATCACGTGAGTGAATACCGATGATCATGCCTTCGTACACTGGATCGTTGTGGCTGACGAACATACGGCCGCGATCTTGCAGTTTCCAGATTGCGTAGGCAACAGCAGCGCCGTCGTCTTGCGAAATCAGCACGCCGTTACGACGGCCACCGAGTTCACCCTTAGTGTTGTCCACTGGTGCGTATTCGTCGAACACGTGGCTCATCAAGCCGGTACCGCGTGTCAATGTCATGAATTCGCCTTGGAAGCCGATCAGACCACGTGCAGGAATACGGTATTCCAAACGCACACGACCTTTGCCGTCCGGTTCCATGTTTTGCAGATCGCCACGACGACGACCGAGTTCTTCCATCACGCCGCCTTGGTTGGTTTCTTCAACGTCAACGGTCAAGTTTTCATACGGCTCGTGGCGTACGCCATCCACCATTTTGAACACGACGCGTGGACGCGACACAGCCATTTCAAAGCCTTCGCGACGCATGTTTTCAATCAGAATGGTCAGATGTAATTCGCCGCGACCTGATACTTCGTAGGTCGAATCATCTTCTTCCGATTGCACAACGCGCAAAGCCATGTTGGCTTTCAATTCTTTTTCCAGGCGATCACGGATTTGACGTGTCGTAACGAACTTACCTTCACGGCCTGCCAATGGCGAGCTGTTAACCATGAAGTTCATGGTCAGTGTAGGTTCGTCGATTTTGAGCATAGGCAAGCCTTCTGGCGCGTCTGGCGCACAGATGGTCGAACCAATGCTGATGTCTTCAATACCGTTGATCAACACGATGTCGCCAGCCAGTGCTTCATCAACAATCACGCGATCCAAACCGCGGAAAGTCAGCACTTGGTTGATACGTGCCTTGGTTGGCTTGTCGTCCGGACCATTCATCCAAACTACATCTTGCAATGCCTTGATACGGCCGCGCAGAATACGACCTACGCCGATCTTACCAACGTAAGACGAGTATTCCAGCGAAGTGATTTGCAATTGCAATGGACCATCTGGGTCATCTTCACGCGCAGGAACGTGTTCGAGAATAGCGTCGAACAATGGTTCCATATTGCCTTCGCGAACTGTATCTTCCAGACCTGCATAGCCTTTAAAGCCTGATGCATAAACGATAGGAAAATCCAGTTGCTCGTCAGTTGCGCCGAGTTTGTCGAACAATTCAAAAGTCGCGTTCACGGCTTTCTGTGGATCGGCGTTTTCACGATCGATCTTGTTGACGACAACGATAGGTTTCAAGCCGAGTGCCAGTGCTTTACGCGTAACGAAACGCGTTTGTGGCATCGGGCCTTCTTGTGCATCAACCAGCAGCAACACGCTGTCTACCATCGACAGAACACGTTCCACTTCGCCACCGAAGTCGGCATGGCCTGGGGTATCAACGATGTTGATGTGTGTGCCTTTGTACTCAACCGCGCAGTTCTTCGACAGAATCGTGATACCACGTTCTTTTTCGATATCGTTCGAGTCCATTACACGGGCATCGACCTGCTGGTTGTCACGGAAAGTGCCTGACTGACGCAATAATTGGTCAACAAGCGTGGTTTTGCCGTGATCAACGTGAGCGATGATGGCAATGTTACGAATAGCGCGTTTTGAGTTTGACATAGTCGTTTTTTACGGTTGGGTGGTGCTGAATTTGGAAAACCGCCGATTATAGCACAGCAAGCCTCACTGCCCCTTGGGAAACCCTTGGTATTTCAATGAGTTGCTGCGTTTTTTGTGACGGAATGGTGACGCAATTACGATAACTAAATAGAAATGAATCTGTTGAAGTCTGCGGCTATCAAGCACGCAGCTTGGCCGAAAACCCCTTATATCGGATTACTTGCGCTGGTGGAAATCAAACGCTCCGGTGCCAGCACGCCAAACGACTGCATCAAGCCAGTGCCCAGCAACACGCCATCGGCCTCGCGATAGATGCGTACACGACCTTCTTCCGGCGGGATAGCTACATTTTCCTTGCCCAACGCCAAGCGCTGACCATGCAAGAAGCGTTTTGCCAACTCTTCCGATAAATAAAGTGCAGGGAAAGATGTCAACAATGCATCGACCGGCGCCAATAATGAAGTACGTGCGTCCTCATCCGTGGCCGCAAGTTGTTCTATGGTGACGGCTGCATCAATTAATAAGTCACCAACTTGCACACGTCGCAAGGCATTCAAATGCGCGCCACAACCCAATGCCGCACCAATGTCTTCACCCAGAACGCGAATGTAAGTCCCCTTGCTGCAACGAACACGTAGGGTGAGGAAAGGTGCCTGATAGTCTATAAATTCCAGCAAATGAATCGTCACGGGACGTGCTTCACGTTCAAGCGTGATGCCTTCACGCGCATATTCGTACAAGGGCTTGCCGTCGCGCTTGAGCGCGGAGTACATAGGCGGCACCTGCATGATATCGCCACGGAACTGCGCCAGTACCGCATCAATTTGCTCGCGCGTAACAGCCACATCAGCCGTAGCAATTGTCTCGCCTTCGGTATCGCCCGTATTGGTCGTGATACCGAGATGGACTACGGTTTCATACGTCTTGTCCGCATCAAGCAAATCCTGCGCGAACTTGGTTGCCTCACCAAAACATAGTGGCAACAAACCGGTAGCAAAAGGATCCAGCGTGCCCGTATGTCCTGCCTTCAGTGCACTCAACAACCATTTTGCTTTGATCAAGGCATCGTTGCTGGATACGCCGACTTGCTTATCGAGCAGCAATACGCCATGCACAGGCACACGCTTTTTTTTGATTTTATTTGTCGCCATGATGAATGCAGGAGAAATGCGGTGTTGGTCTATCGGACTAGGGAATCAGCCGAATACGACGCGAGAGAAAATGAAAACGTATCGCTTGCCCGCATACAGGCAAGCGAGCATGCAAGAAGATTAGTCTTCCGCATCCTTGGCACGACTGGCATTGGCTTCATCGATCAGCTTGGACATTTCTATGCCACGCGCAGTCGATGTGTCATGCACAAAATGCAGTTCCGGCAAAGTATGAATCGACAAACGACGACCCAGTTGACCGCGTATGTAACCCGAAGCTGCGCTCAGGCCCGCTACCGTATTCTTGATCTCGTCCTTGTTGTCGCTCAGCATCGTGAAGAACACTTTGGCGTGCGCATAATCCGGTGTGACCTGAACTTCGGTAATCGTGATCATCCCGACGCGCGGGTCTTTCAACTCGAACGCGACAATTTCAGACAGATCGCGCTGGATCTGATCTGCGACGCGCAGACCGCGTCCTGGGATGGATTTACTATGTTTGGCCATAAACTATTTTATCGATACAACGGTGAAGCAAAAGTAACTTCGCATCGGCAAGCAGCTAAGCCGGCCGATGCGATCATGTAAAACGAGGATGCTGTGATGCATCCCCTGCGCATCGCCTTACAGCGTACGCGCGATTTCCTGCACTTCGAAGACTTCGAGTTGATCGCCTTCTTTGATGTCGTTGAAGTTTTTCAGTGTCAAACCGCATTCGAAACCAGCTTTGACTTCCTTCACGTCATCCTTGAAGCGTTTCAAGGAATCAAGCTCGCCAGTCCAGACGACTACGTTGTCACGCAACAAGCGTACCGACGAACCACGTTTGGCAACACCTTCGAGTACGTAGCAACCGGCAATCGCGCCGACTTTGCTGACCAGAATAACTTGGCGAATCTCGACCAGACCCAAGGCCTGTTCACGTTTCTCAGGTGACAACATGCCGGACATCGCAGCTTTGATCTCGTCTACTGCATCATAAATGATGTTGTAGTAACGGATATCAACGCCGTTGGCTTCTGCCAGTTTGCGCGCCTGTGCATCTGCACGTGTATTAAAGCCGATGATGACCGCTTTCGATGCAACCGCCAAGTTGACGTCGGACTCGGTAATGCCACCCACCGCTGCATGCACGACTTGTACGCGCACTTCGCTGGTCGACAGTTTTTGCAAGGAGCCAACCAGCGCTTCTTGCGAACCTTGCACGTCGGTCTTGATGATCATCGGCAGGTTTTTGACTTCGCCTTCGCCCATGTTCTCGAACATGTTTTCCAGTTTCGCCGCTTGCTGTTTCGCCAGTTTCACGTCGCGGAATTTACCTTGACGGAACAAACCGATTTCACGCGCTTTGCGTTCGTCAGCCATGACCATGACTTCTTCGCCGGCATTCGGCACTTCTGTCAGACCTTGGATTTCGACCGGAATCGATGGGCCGGCTTCGGTAATGCTCTTACCGTTTTCATCCAGCATCGCACGAACACGACCATAAGCCGAACCTGCTAACACGACATCGCCGCGTTTCAGAGTACCGGATTGCACCAGAATCGTTGCAACCGGACCGCGACCTTTATCGAGCTTGGCTTCAACCACCAAACCACGTGCAGGCGCATCAACCGGTGCTTTCAATTCCAACACTTCAGCTTGCAACAATACTTGTTCGAGCAAGGCATCAATGCCTTCACCCGTTTTAGCGGACACTGGGATGAATGGTGAATCGCCGCCGTATTCTTCCGGCACGACTTGTTCAGCAACCAGTTCCTGCTTGACGCGATCCATGTTCGCGCCCGGTTTATCGATCTTGTTGATTGCAACAACCAAAGGCACGCCTGCTGCTTTCGCATGCGCAATTGCTTCTTTGGTTTGCGGCATCACACCGTCGTCAGCTGCCACCACCAGAATCACGATATCGGTTGCTTTCGCACCGCGTGCACGCATAGCCGTAAATGCTTCATGGCCTGGTGTATCGAGGAAGGTGATCATGCCGCGTGGTGTTTCTACGTGGTATGCGCCGATGTGCTGTGTAATACCACCAGCTTCGCCGGATGCAACCTTGGCGCGACGGATGTAATCCAGCAACGATGTTTTACCGTGATCGACGTGACCCATGACGGTAACGACCGGTGCACGTGGCAAGGCTTCGATATCAGCATGTTCTGCACCGATTTCCAGCAACGCTTCTGGATCATCCAGTTTCGCTGCATGTGCAGTGTGGCCCATTTCTTCGACCAGAATCATTGCTGTTTCTTGATCGAGCACCTGATTGATCGTGCACATTTGGCCCAGCTTCATCAAATGCTTGATGACTTCTGATGCCTTGACCGACATCTTGTGCGCCAATTCTGCGACGGTAATCGTTTCTGGTACTTGCACGTCTTTTACGACAGCTTCAGTTGGTGCCTGGAAATTGCTTTCGCGATCATCATGGTGCGAAGGGCGACGGCCCTTAGGACCTGCGCGCCAGCCATCACGGCCACCGCCGGTATTGCCGCGCGTTTTGATGCCGGCACCGCGTTTTTTCGCATCATCTTGCCAAGTCGATGAGACATTCGCCGATTTGATCGACTTCTTGTCTGCAGCAACAGCAGGTTTTTTCTCGTCTTTTTTCTCGCCCGGCTTTTTATCAGCAGGCTTATGCAAAGTACCTTCAGGCGCTTTTGGTTTTGCTACAACTGGCGCAGGTTCCGGTGCTTTGATGGCGCGACGTGGCGCATTCATCATTGCTTTGATTTGTGCAACTTCATCCGCAACCGCTTTACGAGCGATCTCGGTTGCAGCCGCTTTTTCAGTCGCTTCTTTCGCAACTTCTTTCGCTACCAAGGCTGCTTTTTTCTTGCTTTCTTCCGCTGCTACGCGTTTTTTCTCTTCGATTGCCGATTCGTCAGCTTTGACTTCTACCGGTTTCTCGGCATCAGCTTTCTTCGCTTCTACTTCAGCTTTTTGCAAAGCTTTAGCTTGTGCTTCTTTCTCAGCTTCCAGCTTGGCGAGACGCTCTTGCTTTTCACGCAGATCAGCTTCCTGACGTGCGATCAATTCAGCCTGGCGACGCGCTTCTTCAGCACGGCGCTCTACTTCTGCTTCATCAATAACAGGTGCTGCAACTTTGACTGGTGCTTCTTCAGGAGCCGCTTCATCGCGTTTTACGAAAGTGCGTTTTTTACGTACTTCAACTTGAATCGTGCGCGATTTGCCGGTGGCATCCGCTTGCTTGATTTCAGTTGTTTCCTTGCGCGTCAACGTAATTTTCTTTTTCTCGCCATCAGGCGCGACACCATGCGCGCGGCGCAGATGATCAAGGAGCTTGTCCTTGTCACTCTTGGATAACTCGTCGGACGTGGAACTTTTTTCGACGCCAGCATCCCGCAGTTGCGTGAGCAATACGTCTGCTGGCATCTTCAGCTCGGTGGCAAATTGGGCTACATTGTTACTCGCCATTCAGTCCTCTTTTCTATGTAACACGTTAGATGAAAATCAACCTTCGTGGATTATTTGGCTTCCGCGAGGCTCCACACCTTGGCTTGCAGCGCCTTGGCATGGTCATCGTATTTAGCATCGATGAGTTTCATCTCTTCGTCTGTCACATCTTTAAATTCATTGTCAATCAGGTGACGTGCACGATCTGCAGGCAATGCCAGGATCGCGCCAAACTCGTCATAGGCCAGAGCAGAGAATGCCGCCAGCGTTTTAATACCTGCCAAACCAAGTTTGCCAGCCATCACGCGATCCATACCTTCCAGATTCGCTAACGCATCGTCCATTCCTTCCAGACCTTCTTCGGATGCAATTGCTTCTGTTACCAATGCATCGCGTGCACGGTTACGCAATTCGTTGACGGTATCTTCGTCAAACGATTCGATATCCAGCATCTCGCTAATTGGTACGTATGCAATTTCTTCCAGGCTCGCAAAGCCTTCATCAACCAGAATGTCAGCTACTTCCTGGTCGACATCCAGTTTTTCCATAAACAGGATACGAATCGCAGCTGTTTCCAATTGCGATTTATCAGCAGATTCTTCCGCTGTCATGATGTTGATTTGCCAGCCGGTCAATTCCGAAGCCAGACGTACGTTTTGACCGCCGCGACCGATTGCAATCGCCAGGTTTTCTTCATCAACAACGACGTCCATCGCATGTTTTTCTTCATCAACAACGATGGAAGAAACGTTAGCCGGTGCCAATGCACCGATAACGAATTGCGCTGGATCTTCCGACCACAACACGATATCAACACGTTCGCCGCCGAGTTCACCAGTAACAGCTTGTACGCGCGAACCGCGCATACCAACGCAAGTACCGATAGGATCGATACGTTTGTCTGCCGTATACACAGCGATCTTGGCGCGCACACCTGCATCACGTGCAGCTGATTTAATTTCCAACGAGCCTTGTTCGATTTCCGGCACTTCCAGCTCGAACAATTTCATGATGAATTCTGGTGCTGTACGCGACAGAATCACTTGCGGGCCACGTGCATTGCGATCGATGCGCAAGATATAGGCACGGACGCGATCACCGATACGCAGGTTTTCTTTTGGAATCGTTTGATCACGTGGCAAGCGCGCTTCAATACGGCCGGATTCGACGATTGCATCGCCGCGCTCCATACGTTTGATGGTGCCAGTAACCAGCGAATCACCACGATCCAGGAAGTCAGCAAGAATCTGCTCGCGCTCCGCATCACGGATGCGTTGCAACACAACTTGTTTGGTGTCTTGTGCAAAGCGACGACCGAATTCAACCGATTCAATCGGCTCTTCAATATAGTCATCCACTTCGATGTCGCCGATTTGTTCTACGGCTTCAAAGTGCAAAATTTCTTGATCTGGCAACTGCAAGCCTGCATCGTCGGGCACAACGTGCCAGCGACGGAATGACTCAAACGCGCCAGTTTCGCGATCTATGGATACACGGATATCGACATCGCCTTCATAGCGTTTTTTGGTCGCTTGCGCGAGCGCATGTTCCAAGGCGCCGAATACGATATCTGTTTCGACGTTTTTTTCGCGCGCAAGCGCATCAACCAACTGTAAAATTTCGCGACTCATGCTTTGCGACTCCTAAAATTCACTTGCGGCACCAAATGTGCCTTGTCTACATCAGCGAGCGTAAATTCAAGCTTCGCCGGCCCCTCGTTTCCTTCAAATTCCAGCGCCAGTGTCTCGCCTACCGGTTCCAGCAAAATGCCTTGGAACGATTTGCGATTTGCCGCGTTCGGCATAGGCAAACGCAATTTCACAAGTGCCTCGGCACCGGTAAAACGTACGTAATCCGACAACTTCTTCAGCGGTCTATCCAAGCCTGGCGACGACACTTCCAGTCGCTCATAATTGGCGTTTTCAACCGTCAATACATGCAACAACTGATGAGTAACTTTTTCGCAGTCTTCAACGGTAATCGAACCTTTATCCGCATCTTCTGGCGTAAAGTCGATATACACACGCACTAAACCACGGGCTGCCTGTTCAAAATTGACCAGTTCATAGCCCATGCCAACCACGGTTTTTTCAATTAGCGCCGACAACTGCAAAGGAATTCTCCGAATAACGTCAATCACGGCACAGCCGAAATTGAATACAACAATGCAAACTGTTCAACAAAAAAAAAATGGGCATCTGCCCATCTTTCTTATCATTCTGGCCGTCAAATTCAATGCCAAAAACATAAGTATTTGGCAGGCGACCTTCGTTAACTGCCGAATTATAGTTGATTACCTTGTGCACCGCAATGTTGAAATCCCTGCGGCGCCCATTCGGACAATTAACAAATAAGTCTTTTTAAAGACGACTCGTCAAACGACGGGTAATGGAACTAGACAAAAATCAAACTTTTGAGCGACGGCGCGGGCCGCCTTGCCCACCTTGAGGACCATTTCCGCCGCGACCTGGACCGTTGCCGCCCGGACCACGATTTGGCCCATTGCTGCGACGCGGCTGGCCCATGCCAGGAAATCCTAAAGAAGTTTGCAATGGGTCAGGTTGGCGGCTGCGTTGCTGACCTTGGCGTCCGGCTGGCTTCCCCGGATTTTGACCTTGACCTTGCGAACGACCTTGCCCTGCACCAACACCTTGCCACTGGCTTGGGCTACGCGGTAGACCCATGCCATTATCATAAGGTGCACGATTGCCATTCGGGCGATCACCAGGACCACTGCGTCCTTTAGGCTTCACGCTTTCACTACCGATTTTTTCCAGACCACTCACTGCTAGCAAATCGCGTACAGCGTGCTCTTCCATTTCTTCCCAGCGTCCGCGCTTCAGGTTTTTTGGTAAAGCCAGCGCACCATAGCGGGTACGAATCAGACGCGAAACAGTCAAACCTATCGCTTCAAACATCCGGCGCACTTCGCGGTTACGGCCTTCGCCGATCGTCACGCGATACCATTTGTTAACGCCTTCACCGCCACCGTCAGCGATTTTAGAAAATTGTGCAATGCCGTCTTCCAGCTCAACGCCAGCCAACAACTTCTGACGCATGCCTTCTTCCAGCTCACCGAGAGTACGCACCGCGTATTCACGATCAATGCCGTAGCGTGGATGCATCAGACGATTCGCCAGATCACCGGACGTTGTAAACAACAACAGACCTTCTGTATTGAAATCGAGGCGACCAACGGCCAGCCATTTCGCAGCCTTCATAGTCGGCAAACGATCGAATACCGATGGACGGCCTTCCGGATCGTTGGTGCTGACAATTTCACCAGCTGGCTTGTGGTACACCAGAACGCGTGGCGGCTTCTTGCTGACCTTGCGCTGAATCAACTTGCCATTAATACGCACTTGATCTGTAGGCAAAATACGTTGACCGATATGAGCAGGCTCACCATTGACCGACACACGACCAGCAATAATCAATTCTTCCATGTCGCGACGCGAACCAAGGCCAGCTTCAGCCAATACTTTGTGCAATTTCGGCGCGTCATCATCTGCGGTCAAATCACGACGGACAGTTTTTTGTTCTTGTCGACGTTTGCCGCCAGCATTATCTTCTACTGCCAGTACATCAAAATCATCGGATGTGACGAAAGAAAATACATCGTCTGCATCATTCGCCTTCGAATGTGGTTTGCCACCTCGATGCGGACCAGCGCCATTCGGCTTACCGTTGCCACGCGATTTTTGTGGTCCTTTTGCGCCAGGCTGACGATCGCCTCGACGATTATTATTGTGTTCTTTACGCGGCGCATCGGAAACAGATGCCGTACGTGGCTCAGCTTGCGCAACATCTTGCTGCGGCTCTACACCATCTGCTTTTGCGACCTGTGTATCAGCATCACGCGGGGCATTGCGAGCACGACGCAAAGTGCGCGGACCACGCAGACCGCGCTTTGCCGGCTTGGCACCTGCACCTTCAGCTGAAGATGTCGCATGTTGCTCAGTGTCGCCTCGACCTGCATGCTCCGATGGAGCTGCATCATTGTCAGGCGCGTCAGACTGATTATTTTTCGTTGGGTGATTCATTATTCAATTCTTGGTTGTCCGAACTTGGAACGTCAACAACCGTCAAGTCAGGCGCTACTGCATCGGTGGGAATGACTTCAGATTCCGAAGCCGTGATTTCAATTGTATTCATTGCCGTCTCGTCCGCACCATTCACATCATCGGCGACTACAGCAAGCTCTGTTGTTTCAACATCAGCCACCTCTGCTACAACGGTGGTATCGGCAAAATCAATCGCCGTTTGATCTAGGTGTGCCTGCAACTCGACTTCCAGTCCTTGCATCTCAAGCAATGCACTACCTTGCATATCGCCCTTCTCTACTTGCTGTAAAGGTGGCAATTGATCCAAAGAAGTTAAGCCGAGATCATCAAGAAAATGTTTGGTCGTTGCAAACAAGGCTGGCCGTCCAGGAACATCGCGATGCCCTATGGATTCGATCCAGCCCCGATCTTCCAGCATTTTAATAGTTTGCGAATTAACCGTGACACCACGAATTTCTTCGATATCGCCGCGCGTTACTGGCTGGCGATAAGTAATGATGGCAAGCGTCTCTAAAGTTGCGCGCGAATATTTCGGCGGCTTTTCCGGATTCAGGCGCTCCAGATAAATCTTCATCTCCGGACGACTTTGAAAGCGCCAGCCGGTCGATAGGCTGACAACTTCAATTCCTTTATCAGCCCAATCGTCGCGCAACTCCTCAAGCATCTGCTTGATTGCATCTGCATCGATCTGGCCGTCCGTCTCACCGGTCTCGACATAAAGTTTCTTCATGTCGTTCATGGACAGGGGCTCGTGAGCGCAAAGTAGCGCTGTTTCGAGGACCTTCTTCGCCTCAGCAATATTCATTTACGATATTTAGGACTGTTTAGTTGCAATGTGCAGAAATTATACTCAACGACAATCATCTTTGGATGATGCCCGGTTAGAGAACCAGTTGATACTGCAATCCGACGCCCGTTTAGAGGAGATTATTGATAGGCGGGATTTATATAAGACTTGTAAGACTTTGGTTGCGGGGGCAGGATTTGAACCTACGACCTTCGGGTTATGAGCCCGACGAGCTGCCAGACTGCTCCACCCCGCGTCTGAAGATATGAAGTATATAGAGTATCTGCACACAACGCAAACTTAATCGCACTTTCTTTGTGCGGTGATACACTTCTTCACTTCAAGCAAGTCCGCATCTATTCAATTGCTGTTCATTTTCAAACGATTTTAGATTCTATTTTTCTATGAAATTTTGCTCTGAGTGCGCGCACCCCGTTTCACTATCCATCCCAGATGGCGACAATCGTCCGCGTTATGTATGCAGCAATTGCGGCGCCATTCATTATCAAAATCCAAAGATGGTATTGGGCTCGATTCCGGTGTGGGATGAAGGCGGCGATATGCGCATTCTTCTATGCAAACGTGCAATAGAACCTCGCCTCGGCTACTGGACATTGCCTGCCGGCTTCATGGAAAACAATGAAACGACTAGCAACGCGGCGATACGCGAAACCATAGAAGAAGCTGGCGCAAACATCCAACTGCACGAACTGTTCTCATTATTGAATGTGCCGCATGTCCATCAGGTTCATATGTTCTACCGTGCAACCTTGTTGGACTTGAACTATGAAGCTGGCGTTGAAAGCCTGGAAGTAAAACTATTCTCGGCGGATGAAATTCCTTGGGACGATATCGCATTCCCAACCGTCAGCCAGACCTTGAAGTTTTTTCTAGAAGATCATGCGGCATTGAAAGACGGCGGTACTTATCACTTCCATACAGCCGACATTACCAAACCCATGATTCAGCCAAAATCTGTTGCTATCAACTAATTGCGCAACAGATGGCAGTTTCCTGCTGCGGGCTCTACCACTAGTACTAGTGGTCACTTAAAAGCGTTCGCGCATTTCTTTGGGCGACAGCCCGAACTGACGAACAATTGCGTCGCGCATTGAATCTTCCGAGTCGAAACCCGCTTTAGTAGCAATCTGTTTCATCCGCATGTCGGTGGTATGCAGATACGTTCGCGCCAACTCGGCACGGATTTTTTCCAATGCCTTGGAAGGGGTCGTTCCCAGCTCTTCCTTGAATTGTCGATGAAAGGAACGCAGTGACTGACCTGCGATCGATGCCATGTATTCAACCGTCCATGCGAATTCTGGTTTGTTGATCATCCGCTGAAGCAAGTCGGCATAGTGCGTCCCTGATGCCTCCTGCAGTGACAAAGGCTCACTGTATTGATTCTGACCACCCGGCCTGCGTAGATATACCACCAGCCGCCTTGCAACTTTTGCAGCAAGACCAGTGTCATGATCCTCCTGGATAAGCGCCAGAGTCAGATCGATTCCCGCCGTCACACCGGCCGAAGTCCAGACCTTTCCATCCTTCAAAAAAAGTGAATCGGACTCAACTTGCACTTCGGGAAATTCACGGGACAGACGATCACAAGAACGCCAATGCGTCACGGCGCGACGATCCGCCAACATGCCTGTCTGAGCTAGCAAGAAAGCCCCAGTGCAGATGGAACATATTCGTCTCGAGCGTTCGCACAATTGACGCAGTGAATTCTTGAACTCAGGACTCTTCTGAACTGCATCATGCACACCTGGTCCTCCCGGGATGATCAGGGTATCAATATCGAGAACGTGGTCCATCGGTTCCGCATTGATCGAAAACCCCGATGCAGTCTGTATCTTTTCTCCTGTGAATGTCCGCACACTGACCATGTATGGAGGGGATGCTCCTTCTTCATTGGCCGTGATCAACGCCTGCGCCGGGCCAGAAAAATCAATAGGTTGCACACCATCGAACACAAGGATGACAACTTGTCGCGCTGGCATTTTTAGACTGCTATTTGGCATAAATTCCCCGACTCTGTTGCGCATAATCAGTCTCAGGGTATACGACAAATTTTAGGGAGGTCAACATGGATGAAACGCGCAGAAAAATCTTGCAAGCGAGCGGTGTGGCCAGTGTGCTGCTGACATCCGTTACGGCCAGATCATTGGCCCAAGGCGTTTCAAAAAGCAGACCCATCCACGTGAATATCATCACGGTTCCTGACATGGTCCAGCTCGACATCACCGGTCCTTATGAGGTACTGGCGCGAACACCGGGATGGACGGTCGACCTGGTCGCCGCTACGCCGGAGGCGGTACGTACTGATCGTGGATTGCGATTGTTGCCCGACGTCACACGAGCCACAGCGAGGCCATCGAACATCCTGGTCGTACCCGGCGGCACCGGCATCGATACCGCGATGCTGGATCCCGAATGGCTAGAGTATGTGCGCAAGGAAAGCGCAAAATGCGACTATGTATTTGGCGTCTGCACCGGCTCGCTATTACTCGGCGCGGCGGGAATCTTGAAAGGAAAACGCGCCGGCGGCCACTGGCAATCACGCGACATGTTGTCGCAGTTCGGCGCAACTGTCTCAAATGACCGGATGACCCGCGATGGAAATATCTACACCTCCGGCGGCGTGACATCCGGCATCGATATGGCGCTGCGCGTCGTCGCTGATATTGCTGGCCTCGAAACCGCGCAAAAAGTCCAACTGGCGATGGAATACGATCCGGCACCGCCGTTTGCCGGCGGCAATCCCTATACCTCACCGCCTGAGATTGTCGCCGCTGTGCTCAAGGACTCCACCAAACGCCGGGCTCTGCGAGAATCGATGGTAGCGGAGGCTGCTCAGAGACTCAATCGTTCTGGCGGGTAGCGGAAGTTACTACTTTTACGAACCGTACCGCGACCGCTTGGGCAGGTCGCGGCTTTTTAGTGTTTTGTCAGACATCGCCATCTTCGACGTCAGGTGTTAGCCGATTGTCGTCCATCGGTTGTCCATCTTCTTAATGCTGATAACCGTGCGGCAATTTAAATAGAAACGACGCCGCTATTAATCCAAACACTAGTGCTTTGAATTTGCAGGTACGCAACTGGCTGATTGCAGACTTCGGCTAGAATCGCACTCAAAGAAAAGGCCACCTCTAAAGATGGCCTTTTGCATTGGCGGTAGTTATTTTGATGACTACGATTTCAGTACAGTATTAATGTCCCGATAGAGTTTATTTTTAATTATCAACAATCACCAATAAGTCTCGCGTTCTGGCGTCGCGCTGACATTATGAATCGATAGATCCGCCCCGTTGAATTCCTGCTCAGCATCGAGCCGTATACCTACCGTCAGTTTCAACACACCATAAATCAACACACCACCAATCAACGCAATCGCAATCCCCAAGCCAGTACCTATTAATTGCGACATGATAGACACGCCACCCAAACCACCCAAAGACTGCAAGCCAAAAATCCCTGCCGCCAAACCACCCCATGCGCCGCACAAACCATGCAAAGGCCACACACCCAGCACGTCATCGATTTTCCATTTGTTTTGCGTCAACGCAAAAGCCCAGACAAAAATAAAACCAGCAATCGCGCCTGTTATCAACGCTCCCAATGGATGCATGATGTTGGAACCTGCACAGATCGCAACCAAACCGGCCAGCGGTCCATTGTGAACATAGCCAGGATCGTTCTTGCCTGCCAAAAATGCTGCCAAAGTACCGCCCACCATCGCCATCAATGAATTGACGGCAACCAAGCCATTCATTTGTTCCATGGTTTGCGCACTCATCACATTAAAGCCAAACCAACCTATCGTCAGTATCCAGGCGCCCAATGCCAGAAATGGAATGCTGGAAGGTGGATGCGCCGCAATCGTGCCCTCTTTTGTATAACGCCCGCGACGTGCGCCAAGCAATAGCACTGCTGGCAAGGCAATCCAACCGCCAACCGCATGCACCACGATGGAACCGGCAAAATCATGGAAGTTCGCGCCAAAGCTTTCCTTCAACCAGGCTTGAATACCAAAATGCTGGTTCCAGGCGATGCCTTCAAAAAATGGATAAACCAAGCCGACGATCAGCGCAGTCGCCAGCAATTGCGGATGAAAACGCGCGCGCTCAGCGATCCCGCCAGAAATGATTGCCGGAATTGCAGCAGCAAAGGTCAACAAGAAGAAGAACTTGACCAACTCGAATCCATTACGCTGCGTCAGCACTTCCGCACTACCGAAAAAACTCACGCCATACGCTACGCTGTAGCCAACAAAAAAATAGGCAATTGTCGATACTGCAAAATCGACTAATATTTTGACCAGTGCATTAACCTGGTTTTTCTTACGTACTGTTCCAAGCTCAAGAAAGGCAAAACCAGCGTGCATGGCCAAAACCATGACCGCACCGAGCATGATAAATAATGCGTCGGTACCGTTTTTGAGTGCATCCATGCAAAATCTCCCAATTAGTGTGCAAGTCGAATAAATGAATGCACCATAAAAGCAAAAATCGTTCCATTTTGGTGATATTTTCAAGCCATTGATTTTTAAAGATAAATTTTCATCGACATAATAAAACCCATATTCCGCACCAAAAATGAACGATAAAACGAGCCAAAACAGGGATAAACCATGATTCCATGGTTAGAAGCAGATGATCCCTTCCCCCATGTTTCCAGCGCGCTCACAGAAGCCGATGGGGCCGCAGGCTTGTTGGCTGCTGGTGCAGACCTCTCAACGGAACGTTTGTTACAGGCTTATCGCAATGGCATTTTTCCGTGGTTCTCGGAAGGTCAACCCATACTGTGGTGGAGCACCGACCCACGCATGGTGCTATTCGTCGACAACTTCAAGATTTCCGCCAGCCTGAAAAAGAATTTAAAGAAAATTCATCACAGCATGCACTCGGATGGACGCTGGCAAATTCGCTTTGATCATGCGTTTGAAGACGTCATGCGCGCCTGCGCTGCACCACGTCATGGCGAAAGTGGTACCTGGATATCCGATGAAATCATCGCCGGTTATGCAGGCTTGCACCAACAAGGCTATGCACATTCATCTGAACTATGGCTGGATGGTGAACTGGTAGGTGGCGCATACGGTGTATGTATAGGCCAAATGTTCTATGGAGAATCGATGTTTGCTCGCGTGCCCGATGCATCCAAAATTGCGCTGGCATATCTCGTGCACTTCCTCAGAGGCCACGGAGTTTCAATGATAGACTGCCAGCAAGAGACATCGCATTTGGCATCACTTGGTGCTGCACCAATTTCAAGATCTGAATTTATATCCAGATTGCGGCAAGCAGTTAGTGGACCTCAGATCAAGGATTGGGTACCAAAAGCATTGTTTCCTGTCGCTTGAGAATGTATTCTTGTTACAGCAGTTGCCTGATATGGATTTAGTCGCCGAATTCGCAAACTCGGAACTCAATTAAGCAAGCAATCATGACGCACCCTAAAGAGCTACCGTTTTCCACGCTGCAGTTTTACGCAACTGCACCCTATCCTTGCAGCTATCTAGATGGTCGCCAGGCACGCTCACAAGTTGCCACTCCTTCCCATTTAATCAATGCCGACGTTTATTCCGAACTGGTCAAGAGCGGTTTTCGTCGCAGTGGGATTTTTACCTACCGCCCTTATTGTGATGGCTGCCAGGCATGTACGCCAGTGCGCATCAAAGTCGACGAATTCATACCGAATCGTAGCCAGCGCCGTGCGGAAGCCAAGCACAAGGACTTGCATACTTCCGTTACCAAGCTGGTTTATCTAGCGGAACATTACGAACTCTATTTGCGCTACCAAACTGCACGCCACGCTGGCGGCGGTATGGATCAAGACAGTCGTGAGCAGTACGCGCAGTTTCTTTTGCAAAGCAAGGTCAATACACGCCTAGTGGAATTCCGCGAAGACGATGGCACCTTGCGCATGGTCAGCATCATTGATGTACTCGATGATGGCTTGTCCTCGGTCTATACCTTCTATGATCCTGAACCGGCAAATGCCTCTTACGGCACCTACAATATTTTGTGGCAAATAAAGCAAGCAAAATTGCTGGATATGCCATACATCTACCTAGGCTACTGGATCAAGGAAAGTCCGAAGATGTCGTACAAGACGAATTTTCAACCGCTGGAAGCCTTGCAACAAGGCGAGTGGACAGCACTTCCTTTCGTCGATCCCGCTTCCTCACGTTAAAATACCGGACATGAAAACCAGCCGACCATTATTGTTATGGTCGGCGTGGCCGTCTTTTGATCTACCAACCTGATCCCTATCGTGTCCGACAAATTCCTCTACGCGCTTGCGCGCCCTTTTTTATTCGCCATTGATCCGGAAGCTGCGCACAATCTGACACTTCCTGCATTACGTCGTGCAGCGGCAATGGGACTGACTTCTTCTATCGTCAAACCTGCACACGATCCACGTACAGTCATGGGCATCACCTTCCCGAATCCGGTTGGTCTTGCTGCTGGTCTGGATAAAGATGGTGCTTATATCGATGGCTTGGCAACACTAGGCTTCGGCTCTATCGAAGTCGGCACCGTGACACCACGAGCACAACCAGGCAATCCTATGCCGCGCATGTTCCGTCTGCCGAAAGCAAATGCGATCATCAATCGCATGGGCTTCAATAATGGCGGCGTTGATGCATTCGTCTCCAATGTGCAAGCGTCGAAGTTCTATCAAAACAAGGAAGGCATACTTGGTTTGAATATCGGCAAGAACGCCGACACGCCTATAGAGCGCGCAGTGGACGACTATCTGATCTGCCTGGAAAAAGTGTATCCATACGCCAGCTACGTCACCGTCAACATCTCGTCGCCTAACACCAAAAATCTGCGTCAGCTACAAGGTGCATCCGAACTCGACGCTCTGCTGTCACAACTCAAAGAAGCACAACAGCGATTGTCCGATCAACACAAACGCTATGTTCCGATTGCATTGAAAATTGCACCGGATATGGAGCAAGAACAAATTCAGACCATTGCACAGGCATTGTTGCGCCACAAAATGGATGGCGTGATCGCCACCAACACCACCATCAGTCGCGATGCGGTCAAGGATATGAAACATGCAGAAGAAACAGGTGGCCTCTCAGGTGCACCCGTTTTCGAGTCCTCCAACATCGTGATTCGCGCATTGAAAAAAGAACTCGGCGACACCTTGCCTATCATCGGTGTTGGCGGAATTTTGTCTGGCGAAAATGCGCAAGCAAAAATCGATGCCGGCGCATCGTTGGTACAGCTCTATACCGGCTTGATTTATCGCGGACCAGCATTAGTGAAAGAATGTGCTGCGGCACTACGCTCAGCATAATTTTCTTGGATTGCTACAAATCACGCTGTATTGATTTGATCTGGCAATAAGCGATACATCAAGCAAATTAAAAAGCCCGAACCACATACATGGTTCGGGCTTTTTTGATTCTATCGACTAAGTAACTTCTCTTATTCGACTTCGATCGTTTCCGGAGCTGCTGCCGGAGGAGCCGTATCGCCTTCGCTAAAGTCCAGTTTGATCTGATCTTTCTCATCCAGATCAACGGTAACTTTGCCGCCGCTTACCAGACGACCAAACAGCAATTCATCTGCCAGCGCCTTACGGATCATGTCTTGAATCAGACGCGACATAGGACGTGCACCCATCAATGGATCAAATCCTTTCTTGGCGAGGAAAGTACGTAGCTTCTCGGAGAAGATCGCTTCCACTTTTTTCTCGTGCAATTGTTCTTCCAATTGCATCAGGAATTTATCCACTACGCGCAGAATGATTTCTTCATCCAAGGCACGGAAGCTGATGATTGCATCCAGACGATTACGGAACTCAGGCGTAAACATACGCTTGATATCAGCCATCTCGTCGCCGGCTTCTTTCTTCTCGGTAAAGCCGATCGTACGTTTCTGCAAGCTCTCTGCACCTGCATTCGTCGTCATGATGATGATCACATTACGGAAGTCAGCCTTGCGACCATTGTTATCCGTCAACGTACCGTGATCCATCACCTGCAACAGGATATTGAAAATATCCGGATGCGCTTTTTCGATTTCATCCAGCAACAGCACTGCATGCGGTTTCTTGGTAATCGCTTCCGTCAGCAAACCACCTTGGTCGAAACCAACGTAGCCTGGAGGCGCACCAATCAAACGACTTACCGCATGACGCTCCATGTATTCGGACATATCGAAGCGAATCAGATCGATACCCATGATGAATGCGAGCTGCTTCGCGGCTTCGGTTTTACCAACACCCGTCGGACCTGAAAACAGGAAGGAACCGATAGGCTTGTCTGTTTTACCCAAACCAGCACGTGCCACCTTGATCGCAGAACCAAGCGCTTCCAGCGCAGGATCCTGACCGAACACGACATTTTTCAAATCACGATCAATAGTCTGCAACTTGGAACGATCATCTTGATTGACCGTTTGTGGCGGAATACGTGCGATCTTCGAAATGATGTCTTCGATCTCAGCCTTACCAATTGTTTTCTTCTGCTTCGATTTCGGCAAGATACGTTGTGCAGCGCCCGCTTCATCGATCACGTCGATTGCCTTGTCCGGCAAATGACGATCATTGATAAAGCGCGCAGCCAACTCAGCTGCTGAAGTCAACGCCGATGCCGAGTATTTCACGCCATGATGTTCTTCAAAGCGCGATTTCAAGCCACGCAGAATCTGTATGGTTTGCTCAACGGTAGGCTCGTTCACGTCAATCTTCTGGAAACGACGTGACAATGCATGGTCTTTTTCAAAGACGCCGCGGAATTCGGTAAAGGTGGTGGCACCGATACATTTCAACTGGCCATTGGACAGTGCAGGTTTCAGCAGGTTGGACGCATCCAAGGTGCCGCCCGAAGCCGAACCCGCACCGATGATGGTGTGGATTTCGTCTATGAACAGGATGCCGTTTGGATTATCTTTTAGTTGCTTGAGCACCGCTTTCAGGCGCTGCTCGAAGTCACCGCGATATTTGGTACCGGCCAGCAAAGCGCCCATGTCCAGCGAATAAACCACTGCATTCTGCAAGACTTCAGGTACATCACCTTGCGTAATACGCCATGCAAGACCTTCCGCAATCGCGGTTTTACCCACGCCGGCTTCACCAACCAGTAATGGATTGTTTTTGCGACGACGGCAGAGCGTTTGAATGACACGCTCGACTTCGCCTTCGCGGCCGATCAAGGGATCGATCTTGCCTTCGGTCGCGAGTTTGTTCAAATTCTGTGTGAATTGGTCCAGCGCACTTTCTTTTTGCTGGCCGTCAGCAGATGGCGCATCTTCAGCACCTTCAGGCGCTTTTTGCGCATCAGTTTGCTGATCCTTGCGCACACCGTGCGAAATGAAGTTCACAACGTCCAGACGCGTCACACCTTGCTGATGCAGGTAATAGACGGCGTGCGAATCTTTTTCACCAAAGATAGCAACGAGCACATTCGCGCCTGTGACTTCCTTCTTACCGTTGGAAGCAGACTGAACATGCATGATCGCGCGTTGGATCACACGTTGAAAACCGAGTGTAGGTTGAGTATCGACTTCAGCGGCACCAGGCACCGTAGGCGTGTTGTCACCAATAAAATTGGTCAACGTTTTTCGCAGGTCCTCGATATTGACTGCGCAAGCACGCAAAACCTCGGCCGCCGAAGGATTATCCAGCAGCGCCAAGAGCAGGTGCTCAACAGTGATGAACTCATGACGCGCCTGTCTTGCTTCGACAAACGCCATGTGTAAACTGACTTCCAATTCCTGCGCAATCATACTTCCTCCATCACGCACTGCAGGGGGTGCCCTGCTTTCCGGGCGTGGTTCAAAACCAGCTCAACTTTCGTAGACGCAATATCCTTCGGATACACGCCACAAATACCTTTTCCGTCGCGGTGAACCATGAGCATGATTTGCGTTGCTGTCTCACGATCTTTACTAAAGTATTCCTGAAGGACCATCACGACAAATTCCATTGGCGTGTAATCGTCATTCAGCAATAACACCTGATACATAGACGGCGGCTTGAGTTTTTGCTCTTGCCGCATAAGGACCGTACCATCATCATGCTTAATTGCCATAAGTCTTATTCTAATACGTTCAACCGTGTGCACAATGCTCAGAAGAACAGAGATACAAATTAATTTAATCTTACGCGTTTTCTCTTGAAGACGCAGATGACGATCAAATACAAGAAATCAAGAGCACTCCCCTTATTTCCCACACAAAATAAACTTGCAACAACGCTACCAAAACATCTTGACTTTTATATTTATTGCGTAAAGAATGAATCTTATTGACATGCTTGACAACAATGGCTTGTCAATACGAAGTGAGCAGGTTTTAGGAGGGGCAACGTTAAGCGAGGCTTCTTTCTTTTGCGGCTCGTGTGATTAAGTCTATATTAGAAAGACGCTTTTTATGGCAACAGGTACCGTCAAATGGTTCAACGATTCTAAGGGCTTCGGCTTTATCACTCCGGATGACGGCGGTGAAGATTTGTTTGCACACTTTTCCGCAATCCAGATGAACGGCTTCAAGACCCTCAAAGAAGGTCAGAAAGTACAGTTCGAAGTCACGCAAGGCCCTAAAGGCAAGCAAGCTTCCAACATTCAAGCTCCTTAATTCTTAAGGCACTTGCGAAAAACCCCGCTTCGGCGGGGTTTTTTTATGGCTGAACTGAAACCATTGAGGGCTAAATACAAAAATTCAGCCTCTCCTGTCACGACTATGAACCAGTTCGATAAAGGATGATCACTGGCATGTCATTCACAATTTGCAATCATCATCTTTCAAAAACCCAAAGCTAACGCCCAAGCCCAACCTTCCATCAAGCGAGAAAAGTCATCATGTATTTTCCTCACAGCAATCGATTTACCAACTAGTTTTGATATCGCATTCAGCAAAATCTCTTTACTATCGCAGTTCAGCACCCACAGTCGGCAACCACCACACCGCACGTTTTAACCATGCCCCTGATTCTGTTTAACAAGCCCTTCCAAACGATGTGCCAGTTTTCGCCGCATCCCACGCGCAAATCTCTGGCCGACCACATAGACATACCGAATATCTACCCAGCGGGACGACTGGATGCCGATAGTGAGGGCTTATTGCTGCTCACCGATGACGGCAAGCTGCAGCATGCGATCAGCCATCCTGATCGCAAGCACACCAAAACCTATCTGGTTCAGGTAGAAGGCGTGCCGGACGCTCAAACACTGGCACGATTACACGCACCGCTTGATCTGGGCGATTTCATCACGCAAGAATGCGAAGTCAAACGTGTAGCAGAACCAGATTGGTTGTGGCCACGCAACCCACCGATACGCGAACGTGCCAATGCCCCCACCAGCTGGCTGGCAATTACTCTAGCGGAAGGGAAAAATCGACAGGTGCGCCGTATGACAGGGGCGGTTGGCCACCCCACTTTGCGACTGGTACGCATCGCCATCGGTGCGATTTCGCTACAAACCCATCCTTTGTGGCCGGGTGAATGGCGTGAAATTTCGGTCGCAGAGCTAGGACTGACGAACTAGAAGACTTATTGCGAGTCAATTACAGCACCAGATGAGAAGAAACGCGCGCTATTGTTTTCAATTACACTCACCTTGCCCTCACCCCCACTTACCCAAACAAGCACATGAATAAATTCTTTAGCACTTGCGCCATGGCCATCACACTGACGTCTACCTTGGCAGTCAGCTCTGCGTACGCGCAAGATAAGAAATTCCCTGTCATCCCATTAACTGCAGGGATGAATGTCATCAAGGCAGAGGTTGTTGCCAATGAAGCCGAGCGTCAGCAAGGCCTGATGTTCCGCAAAAGCATGGGGCCAAACGAAGGCATGGTTTTTCTGTTTGGCGCACCGGCCGGCGTGTGTATGTGGATGAAGAACACTTTGATTCCACTCTCGGTCGCCTTTATTGATGCCGACGGCAAGATCGTGAATATCGAAGATATGAAGCCACAAAGCCTGGAGTCACATTGCTCAAAAAGGCCTGTGCCTTATGCGCTGGAAATGAATGAAGGCTGGTTCAAGCAAAAGAATCTCAAGCCAGGCAGCACTATCGATGGATTGCCGAAGACCCAGTAAACATGATTTCAATACGGCATTTCTCTAATGCCGTACGCAAACAAAAACCCCACACGGCCAAAATCGTGTGGGGTTTTTAATGTCTTGCTTAACGCTGCGCAACTGCCGCAGCGACAAAAACTATTAAGCCAGCGCTTTCAAAGCTGCTGCGAGGCGGCTTTTATGACGTGCTGCTTTGTTTTTGTGGATGATTTTCTTGTCAGCGATACGATCGATCGTCGACACGGAAGCCAGGAAAACTTGCGCTGCAGCAGCTTTGTCGCCCGCTTCAATTGCCTTACGAACAGCTTTAACAGCTGTACGCAGCGTGGAACGCTGGCTGGAATTGTGAGCGTTTTGCTTAACTGCTTGACGAGCGCGTTTGCGTGCTTGTGCGGTATTTGCCATGAATATTATTTCCTAAAACAGGGTCGACGCGCATTCGCAAACACGCATATTAGTGAGACAGAATTCTGTGAAGCTGCAGATTATAGCCGTATTTTCTCAATCAGGCAAATAGATGCTGCTGTACTTGCAAGATTATTGCAACAAACCGGATTTCGCCATTAAATGCATGTTTAATAACACCACTCTCCGGCGCATGATATACGGCAACATATTAAATAAATATGCGGCTGGATTGAATTATCCCATGGAAGTAAGCACTAACCGCTATCTCTAGCAACGGACCTCGTATGCACCCATCGTTTTGTATTGAACAGCTATAATTCCGCCCCATGAACTTGCACAAAACGCTTGCGGCGGTCTCCGGTATGACGATGGTTTCTCGTGTAACAGGACTGGTCCGCGAGATCCTGTTTGCCCGTGCATTTGGCGCATCTGCCTATACCGATGCGTTCAATATCGCATTTCGCATCCCCAATCTGCTACGTCGATTATTCGCCGAAGGGGCATTTTCGCAGGCATTCGTCCCGATTTTGGCCGAATACAAGAGCCAAAAAGGCGAGGAAGCGACCAAAAGCCTGGTTGACCATGTGGCAACGGTCCTAATGTGGACGATGTTGCTAACCTGCCTGATCGGCGTGATTGCCACACCGTTTATTGTTTACTTGATCGCAACTGGTCTCAAAGCCAAGTCAGAAATATTCGATGCGTCGGTATGGATGACACGTGTGATGTTTCCTTACATCGGCTTCATGGCCTTCGTCGCGCTCAGCGGCGGCATCCTGAATACCTGGCGCGAATTCAAAATTCCCGCTTTTACGCCCGTTTTATTAAATCTCTCATTTATCCTCGCAACGCTATTCCTGGCGCCGCATCTGGATCAGCCAATTTATGCGATGGCGATTGCGGTTGTAATTGGTGGCGTCTTACAGATGGCGATCCAGATACCGGCTTTACTAAAAATCGGCATGCTGCCGCGCTTTTCCAAAAATCCTTTTGCTAGTCTGGGCGATGCCGGCGTACGCAAAGTCTTGAGCAAAATGGGACCGGCAGTATTTGCCGTGTCTGCTGCGCAAATCAGCTTGATGATCAATACCAATATCGCCTCCCGCTTGGAAAGCGGCAGCGTATCGTGGCTGTCCTATGCTGATCGACTGATGGAATTCCCGACCGCCTTGCTGGGCGTGGCACTGGGTACCATCCTGCTGCCTAGCCTGTCTAAAGCCAATTTTGAAGGCAATACGGAAGAATATTCCTCGCTGCTCGATTGGGGCTTACGCCTGACTTTCCTGCTCGCACTGCCTTGCGCCGTCGGCCTTGCCACTATCTCCGAACCTTTAACGGCAACGCTGTTTCACTACGGTAAATTCAATGCGCTGTCGGTAGATATGACATCGCGCGCCTTGGTTGCTTATGGCGTCGGGCTGATCGGCCTGATCCTCGTGAAGATTCTGGCACCAGGCTTTTACGCTCAACAGAACATCAAAACCCCAGTCAAAATCGCGATTGGCGTCTTGATCGCCACACAGTTGATGAATTTGATCTTCGTGCCATGGATTGCACATGCAGGCTTGGCGCTTTCCATCGGCTTGGGTGCTTGTCTGAATGCAGCCTTCTTATACTGGGGCTTGAAGCGTCGCGGCATCTACACAGCCCTTCCCGGCTGGCGCATGTTCTTGATCCGCTTGACTGGCGCACTCTTTTTAATGGGCGGCATCGCCTTATGGGTTGCTGGACACTTCGATTGGGTTGAATTACGAGCGACGCCATTTCACCGGATCGGTGCATTATTAATTGTCATGGCGGCGTGCGGTGCCAGCTATTTTGGCGCATTATTGGCCATGGGATTCCGCTTCCGGGATTTCAAACGTATCGCCCGCTGATTGCAAGAGCTGGAACGAAGGTCTGCACATTCACTGCATCATCGTTATGATGGAGGCTTATGACGATCCAATCTCTCGAATACTTTTCTACGCTGGTGCAGCAGGACGACAGCATCCCATTGTTTGAAGCTGCATTGGCAATCGCACAGGATGCCGAACCGAATCTTGATCTGGCCGCATCGCAAGCGGAAGTCGATACGCTCGCAGCCAGATTAAAACAACGCCTTCCCGATGACGCATCTACCATGCAGAAACTGCGGATGTTAAATCATTATTTCTATAATGAGCTCGGCTTCAGCGGCAACGTCAACGATTACTACAATCCAGAAAACAGCTATCTGCACCACGTGATCAGTACGCGGCGCGGCATCCCGATTTCGCTCGCCGTGCTGTACATGGAGCTGGCACAACAGATCGATCTGGATGTGCAAGGGATTTCATTTCCCGGACATTTCCTGATGAAGTTGTCAGTGCAATCTGGTCAGGTCGTGCTGGACCCATTCAACGGTGCCAGCCTGTCACGTGAGGAGTTGGAAGAACGCGTCGAGCCTTACATCATGGAACAAGACTTCCCTGATGACTTTCAACTCACGGCTTATCTCGATGCCGCCAGCCCGCGCGACATCCTGGTACGCATGCTACGCAATCTGAAAACACTCTTCATGCAACAGGAACGCTGGCAGCGTTTGCTGGAAGTACAGGAAAGACTATTGATTTTATTACCGCATGAAATCGCCGAACGACGTGATCGTGGCATTGCGTATATGAATCTGGAATGTCCGCAAGCTGCCTTGCAGGATTTAGAGGCTTACATCAAACATAGGCCGTATGCGATGGATACTACGGAGTTACGTGCACATCTGCCGAAGTTGCGCGATGCAATCGGGCGCTTGAACTAGTTTGCGTTGATCGTTGTTATTCCCGCGTGCGAATAACAACGATCTCCGTTTATGAAGCGACGTAGTTTAGCCGCGTGCTTCTATCGCTTCCCACTTCTCCAACGCTTCCAGCAACAAACCATCGATTTCTGCGAAACGCTGATTCAGTCGTTTTGCTTCATCTGCCTGCTTGGTATAAATGGCGGGATCGGCCAGTTTCTCCGTAATCGCTTTTTGCTCTTCTTCGAGTTGCGCAATCAGGGCCGGCAACGCATCGATCTCGCGCTGCTCTTTATAGCTCAGCTTTTTCTGCTTCGCAGCCGGTGCAGCTTGCGACGATACGGCTTCAGTTTTAGCTTCAACTTTGCCAGTACCTTTAGGCGAACCAGCTGGAATCGCAGCAGGACGCACACGCTCCCAATCGGTATAGCCGCCGATATATTCGCGCCACAAGCCATTACCCTCTGCAACGATCACTTGCGTAACGACGTTGTCGAGGAAGGTGCGATCATGGCTGACCAGGAACACGGTGCCTTCGTAATCTTCCAGCAATTCTTCCAGCAGTTCCAGCGTATCGATATCCAAATCATTGGTCGGTTCATCGAGCACCAAGACGTTAGCTGGTTTGGCAAACAAACGCGCCAGCAACAAACGATTACGTTCACCACCCGACAATGATTTGACAGGCGAACGTGCACGTTCCGGAGCGAACAGGAAGTCGTTCAAATAAGTCATCACGTGCTTGCGCTGACCGTTGATCTCGACCCAATCGCTACCCGGCGCGATAGTATCGGCCAGACTGGCGTTTTCATCGAGCTGCGCGCGCATCTGATCGAAGTACGCGATCTGCAATTTGGTACCTTGCTTGACGGTGCCCGAATCTGGCTCTTCCTGCCCCAGAATCATTTTCAGCAAGGTAGTTTTACCCGCGCCGTTCAAACCGATCAAACCAACTTTATCGCCACGCAGAATCGTTGCGGTGAAATCCTTGACGATCACTTTGTCGCCATAGACCTTGTTGATGTTTTCCAGCTCGGCCACGATCTTGCCGGAACGATCACCAGACGATACATCCAGCTTGACCTGACCTTGTTGCTCGCGACGCGCGCTACGCGACAAACGCAATGCTTCCAGACGGCGCACACGGCCTTCATCACGTGTACGGCGTGCTTGTACACCTTTACGGATCCAGACTTCTTCCTGCGCGAGGAATTTATCAAACTTCGCGTTTTCGACTTCTTCGATTTCCAGTTGCTCAGCCTTGCGGATTTGATACGCGCTGAAGTTACCCGGGAACGACAGCAAGCGACCGCGATCCAGTTCAATGATGCGCGTAGCAACGTTATCCAAAAAACTACGATCATGGGTAATGAACAGCACGCTGCCTTTGTAATCACGCAGCAAACCTTCGAGCCAAAGAATCGAGGTAAAGTCTAAATGGTTGGTCGGCTCATCGAGCAGCAACACATCAGGTGCACTCACCAACGCGCGCGCCAGCGCAACGCGCTTCTGCATACCACCGGACAAAGTGCCCATCAGCGAATCCTTGACCAGATTCAAGCGATCCAGCGTCGCCTCAACCTTGTGATTCAGATTCCACGCATCGGCTGCATCTAGCTTGACTTGAATGTCGTGCATGCGTTCCATCAAGGCTTCGTCGTCATCGCCACCGAACTGACCAGTCAGCGCATCGTATTCCGTCAGCAAGGCCTGCATATCGCCCATGCCGGACGCCACAGCGTCGTATACAGACATTTCCTGCGAAAAATGCGGCTCCTGCTCTACGTACGCGATCTTGATGCCTTGTTGCATGACAAACAAACCATCATCCAGCTTCGAGGTGCCAGCAATAATTTTCAGCAAAGACGATTTACCAGTGCCGTTACGGCCGATCAGACCGACGCGCTCAGCGGCTTCCAGAGAGAATTCCGCTTTATCAAGCAACGGGACGTGGCCGAACGCGAGCTGCGCGTTCGAGAGGGAGATGACTGCCATAAATACCTGAAGGTGGTAGGTTCGCGCGCGATTGCGGGCGACCAATTAAAAGAATGAAGTCCGCATTGTACCGATAGCAGCGCCTTTCCCGCTATTCTTTGCCATATCGTCAGCTATAATCCCGGGCGGAAGTGGCAAAGTGTTGCCTGCTTTCAAGCGTCTCGCCGTAGTTCAATGGATAGAACGAGTGCCTCCTAAGCGCTAGATATGAGTTCGATTCTCGTCGGCGGGACCAACAATTTCAGATTTTTCAAGGGAAATCAAATAATTAGCGAATTCACATTCATATCGTGTGAAATCTAACTAGGCGATTTCATGTTTTTTAAACATGACGGTTACCTCACCATTCGGTATGCGATAACCGCAAGCTTCAAAAAATCGCTTTGCCTCACCCAGCGCCTTCACATAAATGGGAACACCTGCAAATTCAGCTTCGACGGCAAACAGGAGTGCTCGTCCAATACCTTGACCTCTTGTAGCTGGATGAACCACAAGCTCTCCAAGCATCGTGCTGAACACGCCATCACTGAATGCTGAGACATATCCAAGAAGTAGGCCATCAGCATCACGTGCTTGTGCAACGAATGGATACGCACGAATTGAACGCATGAGCATCGTCTCTTGATAATCGTCGCCCCATCCCACCGAAGTCAACAATGCCGCCAACTCACGCCATTCCAATGCATGCCCTGTAGTGATTTCGTATCGCATGAATCTGACCGTTATGCTGCGGCGTTAATTGCACGTTGAACATTGGGTACAGCAATATCGCTATACCAATCAATCATGTTTTTAATTTGAGTCTCAGCTACTCGAGCATCCGCAGCGCCAATCAATTCTGCACACGCAGCTGCCATCCCCATCAAAATTCTGGCTTGTTCCGGTATGTAAGGGATATCGAGCTGCTTATCGTGACGTTCACGAATGATTTGATAACGAAGTAATTCTGGATAAGTACACGCGCTGACCATGATTTCTTGAAGACTGATCTCGAAATCATTTATTGGCACAGTCAACTCACGATAAGTTTCAGCATAACCGCTCTTTTCAAACTCTTCGCAGCTATCAATTGCTACTGCCATCATTTCGCGTACTAAATTCCAGTCAGTTTTCATTAAAATTTCCAATCCAATTTTTAGTGGCTGTATGCTGGCATCGACATGAAACGTTAGCAATACCAAACTCATGGGAATAGCTAACTTCCTAACCTAAAAATTTAAACGGAATAAAAAATGAACCAATGGGTTTTTCTTACTAGCGCAATCGTGGCTGAAGTCATTGCGACGTCAGCACTCAAGGCGAGTGATGGTTTTACCAAATTAGTACCATCACTGATTACCGTTTCCGGTTATCTGATTGCGTTTTACCTTTTATCCCTCACCTTGCGTACTTTGCCAGTAGGTATTGCGTATGCCATCTGGTCAGGTTTGGGAACAGTTTTGATTGCTGTGGTCGCGTGGATTGTCTACGGACAAAAACTGGATTGGGCTGCAGTCATTGGAATGGGATTGATTGTTGCTGGCGTCATCGTGCTTAATGTGTTTTCCAAAAGCGGATCGCATTAAGCATCGGCACACATCAACTATTTGTTCTATCCAGATCGACCAATAACTCCAGCGTGGAAACTTTCGCCCACGTCATCTGCTTGAAATTCTTGTGATACTGATCGATGGCATCTAACGATTTCGCTGCGATTTCTTCTGCTTTTTTCAAAGATGGCGAGCGCATGTAATAGATGAGGTAGTCGGCATCGTTCTCAATAGATTCGAGGAAGACCGTTTCAATCTGTACATCTTCATTGCTTAAGGTCTGCAAAGCCTCTTCTTTATGCTCAGCGATATGTGCTGCCCACTCTCGAACCAAGGGCAAGCTGCCAGGTCTCAACCTGATACGAGCGCAGACAACTTCATTCATGCAAGCCTTTACGAAAAAGTATTTTTTATAAAATTTTTTGATGTTAATACATTGACGTTTTCAAGCGAGCAGGTAACTCTGCATCGTACTTCTCGCCATCGATCTCCTCACCACTCAATTCTCTCAATATAGTTCCCAAACTGGGCAATGCGCTGCGTGCGATCTGCTGATTAGCTTCCCATAGCTTTGATCTCAAAATAGCGCGAGAGCATTGAAAGAAGACGGCTTCTACATCGATCTTCAAAACAGTGTTCGGCAACTTGCCATCCATAGCAAAACGATTCAACAGATCTGGATCGACCAGAATACTGGCCAGTCCGTTTACCCGCACCGTTTCACCTATACCGGGAATCAGGAAGATGATGGCGACACGTGGATCGTTGATGATATTGCGCATGCTGTCGATGCGATTATTGCCTCTGCGATCTGGCAGCAGCAAAGTCTTTTCGTCCTGTACGTGCACGAAACCGGCTGGATCACCTCTGGGTGATGCATCCAATCCTTCTGGTCCGCTGGTTGCCAGCACTGCGAATGGTGCAGCTTCGATAAAAGCTTGGTAGTGGGGATGGATGTAGTCTATCTCTTTGCGCAGCGAAGCTGCGGCAGGTGTGCCGTAAATGCGCTCCAGCGTTTCGATATCAGTGACTTGATGAGCGTTATTTTTTCCGTCCAAGAATTTACTCCTGAGGATGCGAGGCGATTGAGTAAGTGTTGTTGATGACTGCATGCTTTTTACAAGCGAACAGCTCTAGATGATATCTAAAATTTGGGGATGTTGTGATGGACGATGATCAAGACTCGTGATCAGTAGAGAACACAGCATGGAAACGCGAAGCACGATAGGTCTTACCAATATCTGCTTCGTGCTTCCATACTGCTTGCCGTTGGCTATAAAACATTTATTTTGATGCGAGTCTGCGCTGCGCTGCCAATTGACTCACCACTTGCACCAAACGATCAATTTCATCGTAGGTATTGTAGAAAGCCAGTGATGGGCGCACCGTTGTTTCCACACCGAAGCGACGCAAGATCGGTTGTGCGCAGTGATGGCCGGTACGAACAGCGATACCTTCGTCGTTCAAGGCATAACCAACTTCTTCCGTCGTGTAACCCTTGAGCACAAAGGACATGACGCTAGCCTTGTTGTCCGCAGTACCTATCAAACGCACACCAGGAATCGCGCCCAGCGTCTGCATCCCGTAGATCAGTAACTCATGCTCATAACGTGCGATGTTTTCGATGCCGACCTTGTTGATGTAATCAATCGCAGCGCCCAAACCTACTGCATCGGCGATATTGCCAGTGCCGGCTTCGAACTTGTTGGGAATCGGCTGGAACACGGTTTTCTCGAAAGTCACATCGGCAATCATATTGCCACCGCCCTGCCATGGCGGCATGTCTTCGAGTATTTCACGCTTGCCCCAGACTACCCCGATACCGGTCGGACCGAACACCTTGTGGCCGGAGAAGACGAAGAAATCTGCACCGATATCCTGTACGTCAACTCGCATGTGTGAAATCGATTGCGCGCCATCGACCAAAGCCTTGGCTCCTGCGCGATGCGCCAGCTCAACAATTTCTTTCACCGGCACGACGGTGCCTAGCGCGTTCGATACTTGCGTGACGGCCACAATCTTGGTGCGATCATTGAGCAGTTTCTTGTATTCATCGAGCAATACCTGCCCCGAATCATCAACTGGAATCACGCGTAGCTTGGCGCCCTTCGCAGCGGCAAGTTGTTGCCAAGGCACGATGTTGGCATGATGCTCGAGGTTGCTGACAATGATCTCGTCGCCCTCACCGACGTGTTGCCCGCCCCAACTTTTAGCAACGAGATTGATTGCTTCCGTCGTGCCACGTACGAAGATGACTTCATTCACATCAGGTGCATTGATGAAGTTCTTCACACGTTGCCGCGCACCTTCATAAGCATCAGTAGCGCGTGCGGCCAGTTCATGCGCAGCGCGGTGGATGTTCGAGTTCTCATGCTCGTAGAAGTACGCGATGCGATCTATCACCGATTGCGGCTTGTGCGTGGTGGCGGCGTTATCGAACCAGACCAGTTGCTTGCCATTGACGCGCTCTTGCAGTATTGGGAAATCACGTCGCACCGCATGCACGTCAAATGCCGGATGACGGCTTTGATCTGATTGTGGAATCGTAGCGCCATGTGGATGCGGCTTCGTCGGTGTGACGTAACCACTAGGCAGCACGACCGAATCGACAAAGTAATACTTAGGCTCTGTCGATGGCTGTGCGCTACCCTGCCTTGCTGTTTGCGTAGCAGATGCATTCGTTGGTGCGAGCAAGTTCTGAACATCACTACTAGCTGGATTGCCAAAAGGTTGATCCGCAAGCTGATCGAGAATATTACCTATCGCTGGAGCATTACCTGCATCACGCCCATTCAACGATGGTTGCCCATGCTGCAAAAAGTAATACGGCGAAGCCGCACTAGCACCAGATGCAGCGGGCAATGAAGTAGCAGGATGTGCCGCAGCTTGTTGTCCACCCGTCGCTTGCGCTTGCGGCACACCGAGCACTGCACCACCCAAACGTGGCTCATAAGCCGGCAATGCGCTAATCACAGTATCAGGCACGCCATTGGGTGCAGTTGCATGCGGTAATAAGGCAGGCGCACGATTTGCCAATGAAGGCAGTTGTGTTGGCGAAGCTGGCAGCAGATTCGTGCCTGGCACTTGCCCTTGCGGGATCGGGGTACCAGGCATCGATGGACCAAAACCAGCCGGACTGGCTAAAGGCGAACCCGGTGGCGCAATATTGACCGGCGCTTGCACGCCAGGCAAAGAGCTGCTAGCCGCATTCGGCAATGCCGAAAAAAACGCAGTCGCCATGCGCGCGAGCACTGCCGGATCGATAGGTGCCTCGCCCGATTGTGGAATATCCACGAGCTTGGATGTCAAGTTACTCATGATCGCGGCTTAGCGGTAGGTGTCTGGATAATCGTGGTATTTGTTGACCTCGACATCGTCCAGCACAGCCAGCGCATCAGGCGTCAACACCGCGAGCGAGCAGTACAAGGAAATCAGATACGAAGCAATTGCCTGATTATTGATACCCATGAAGCGCACCGACAAACCTGGGCTTTGTTCACCCGGCAAACCAGGTTGAAACAGGCCAACAATGCCTTGGCGTTTATCGCCTACGCGTAGCAGGATGATCTTGCTCTTGCCATCGGCCACCGGAATTTTGTCCGACGGAATCAATGGCACACCACGCCATGTGATGAATTGCGAACCGAATAAACTGACTGTCGGTGGCGGCGTACCACGACGTGTGGCTTCACGGCCGAAGGCAGCGATGGTCAGCGGATGCGCGAGGAAGAATGCCGGCTCTTTCCATACTTTAGTCAGCAGTTCATCAAGGTCGTCTGGTGTTGGTGCGCCAGTCAGCGGGAAGATACGCTGCTCGTCCGCCACTTGCGCCAACAGACCGTAGTCAGGATTGTTGATGAGTTCGCTTTCCTGATTCTCTTTGATCGTTTCTATCGTCAGGCGCAACTGTTCCTTGATCTGATCATGCGGACTGCTATACAGATCGGAAATGCGCGTGTGCACGTCAAGAATGGTGCTGACGGCATTGAGGTAATGTTCACGTGGATTTTCTTCGTAATCAACGAAAGTACGCGGCAGTTGGTTCTCTTCTTCACGCGACGTGCAGGTGACCTTGATGGACTCCGGATTCTTGACTTGATTGACGCGATAGATGCCTGCTTCGACTGGTACCCACTGCAACAGATGCGTCAACCAGCGTGGCGAAATGATCGATAACTGTGGAACGGTTTTAGTTGCGTTGGCTAACTGGCGTGCTGCGTTGTCGCCAAGGGCTAATTGCGATGAAGTGTCTGCCATGAGAATTCCAGTAGTTGATTAAGAGGATGAGGAAACAATAAAGTCAGTAAGGAGTGTCAACGGGAAGCTGTCGCCGCTCAACATGCTATAGACGCCAAATTCAGTTTGTAGACAGCTTGCTGACCACTGATCCGTTCGCAATGCATCAGCAGGTCAGAAACTTTCAAACCCAAAGCACCTGCCAATTTATCCAGCGTAATCAGAGAAGGAATCGTCTTGCCCCGCTCAACCTCGCCTACATAGGAGCGATTAAGCTGCGCCTTTTCGGCTAGGGCTTCCTGCGACCAGCCATGCGCTTCGCGCAACTGACGCACAGCAAGACCTAAACAGATACACAGCTTGCTCATCAACAGCCTCTGCAATCAGCGTTTTCGTCTATGCAATCAGGCTTGCACCCAAGGCAGCTTGTGATAACGCCAGCCATCGGTGCGACCGCGATGCTGATGCTCGTTCAGCTCGCCTTCAAATCCCTCCAGCACATTGAACACATTGCTGAAACCGGCCTTGATCGCGGCCTCTGCTGCCAGCGCAGAACGCTTGCCGCTACGGCACAGCAGCAATATCGCTTTATCTTTGCCGGTCTTGGCTTCCAGCTCGCGTACGAAGCGTGGATTGCGCGTCAGACTGGTACCAGTAGCCCATGCAACGTGAATACTGTCAGGGACATAACCGACGAATGCACGCTCTTCGGCCGAACGCACATCGACCAGCACTGCTTGCCCGCTTGAAAAAAGATGCCATGCAACCTGCGGTGTGACACCGTCTTTAGACAACACACTGGAAGAGGCTGCCGTAGCGTGCACTGCATCGTGTGCATAGGCTGCACTTACGTTTTGAAGGGAACCGCTCATTTTGTTTCCTTTTGTCTGGATGCTTACAGCCGGTATTCGTCGGCATGTATAAGTTCGTGCAATCAGAATATAAGAAAGCAAATAAGCGACAAACGAATAAAAACGCGCTTGATTATGAGAATTTTGCTGAAGGGATTTTGCGTGGTCTATGCATTGCCAGCGCATATATGTGTCGGGTAAAGAAAACTATTTACGTTATTGAAAATAACTGGGAGCTAGCTAAAAGAAGATTTGTTGCACTTGATCATGGCTGCCGATTTGCCAAAGCGGCCAACGGCAGCAAGCCTGTCTACAGCCGACAGGCTTTACATCATTTTGTTACAAAAGAGCACATCCATTTACATTCTTTCCGTAGCACTTTCCCACCGTTATGAGGTCTACTAAAGCAATCGGGATTTGCAAAATCAGGCGCATTACGCCGAGTACCACCAGATTTCCGACTAATATTGTTACTTAGTCCAGAATTACCCATTGGAGTCATCATGAAAACAAGTCAAACGGTCACTATCGTTGCTCTGCTCGCCGCCGCACTGTTGAGCGGCTGTACCACTTACTATCCAAACGATAACGTTCGCCAATATCCCGTTTATCCGCAACAATCTAATTACCCTGTTAATAATTACCCGGCTCAAAACTATCCTCAACAACAAGCGTATTACGCTGGCACTGGGGTGGTTGAATCGATACAAGTCGTGCAAGTACCCAGTGATGGTAGCGGTGGCGGCGCACTCGCTGGCGGTGTAATCGGTGGTGTACTGGGTAATCAGGTCGGCAGAGGTGGTGGACGCACTGTAGCGACAGCGGCCGGTTTGATCGGTGGTGCATTGCTCGGCAATCAGATTGAAAGAAACAGCACGCCACCGCAGCAATATTATCAAGTCAATATCCGTCTTGATCACGGCGGTCATCAATCCTTCCGCATGGGCAATGTAGGTGACCTGCAACCAGGTGTACGTGTGCGTGTCGAAAATAATCAGATTTACCGTTATTGATTCTTGATGTTGCATTAAATGCTGCGCATAGCAAAAAGCCCGCTTCATGTAGATGAAGCGGGCTTCTTTTATGGTTGCATGGACTGTCTGCTTACACCACTTTCAAGCGTAATTCGCCCAGTCCTTCGATAGAACCTTCCATCAAATCGCCTTTTTTCACGGCTGCTACACCAGCAGGCGTACCCGTCATGATCAAGTCGCCCGGTTGCAGTACGAAATACTGCGACAGATAGGCGATCATTTCTTCGATGTTCCAGATCAACTTATCGACTGTACTTTTTTGTTTGGTCTGACCATTCACATTCAACTGGATCGCACGACTACCGACTGCACCAATATCGCTCGCAGGATGGATAGGGCCTATCGGCGCAGATTGCTCAAATGCTTTGCCCGTATCCCATGGGCGACGCAGACTCTTGGCCTCCGCCTGCACATCACGCCGCGTCATATCCAGGCCAATCGCATAACCCCACACATATTGCATCGCATCCGCTGCAGCGATGTTTTCACCTGTCTTACCGATGGCAACGACCAACTCCAACTCGTATTGGTAATCTTCTGTCATCGCCGGATAAGGCAATTGACCCACGGTACCGTAAGGAACCGGGAAAACCGCGTCGGCGGGTTTCATGAAAAAGAATGGTGGTTCCCTCCCCGTCGCGCCCATTTCAATCGCATGATCGACATAATTACGACCAACACAGTAAATGCGATGAACGGGAAAAAGCGCGTCAGTACCCACCACTGGGACAGTTGCAGGCGGCACTGCAGGAATAACAAATTGCATACGGACTCCTCAGGGGAAAATATGTTCTTCAATTCAAGAATTTCTGGGCAAGATTATGCCACTGCCACAATCCCGCCGCAGCAAGCTTCTATAGGATTAAGATAGGTGGATCAAAAGAGAGTCGTATAATTTAAACAACCCGGCATGCAAAATGCTTCCATACATTTGCTGGCAGACCGCGCCGATAGAATTAAGTCGATAGTAGCAACCACAATTGCTAGCTATTGCATTTTAAAGAACACTTACTCACTTTCGATATTGTTGCTACCTCAAAGCAAAGGCTGATTCAATGATCACAGAAGAACAAGTAAAAGCGTTGCAGTCGGAAATGGAAGGGAATGGAGAGAATCAGGCGCAGATGGCCTATCGCATCCTGGAAGAAATGATCGTGACACTGAAGCTGCCGCCCGGCAGCAAGATCTCCGAGAAGGCATTGAACCGCTCGCTCGGTTTTGGCCGCACGCCTTTGCGTGAAGCGTTGCAGCGCCTGGCGATCGAAGGCAACGTCAAGATCCTGCCGCGCTCCGGCGTGATTGTGTCCGACATTGATCTGGCCGATCAGTTGAACATGATTGAAGTTCGACGCGAGCTGGAAAAAATCATCGCCGGCCGCGCAGCCCGTTTGGCAATGGAAGATCAACGTCATATATTTTTGAAGTTGGCTGCTGAGTTTGATAGAGCCGCACAACAAAATGACGGCAATGTCTTTATCGAGACGGATAGAGAATTCAACACGCTCTGCATAGAGACAGCACAGAACAAATACGTGTCTTATGCGATCGGTCCGATCGAAGCGCAAACCCGACGCTTCTGGTATTTGCACTTCAAGCGCTTCGGCGATCTGGCCCGCGTCTCACAACTGCATGCGGGCATCGCCCGTGCGATTGCTGCCAACGACGAAGCCGGTGCGCGTGATGCCTCGGACAAGCTGATCGACTACGTGGAAGAATATACGCGCAAGACGCTGCAGTTCATGGGCGGTCTGTAAAGCAAGTACGCATAAAAAAAGCGCAGACTGAGCAATCAGCCTGCGCTTTTTTACATCCTGCTTGAAAACTTAGAAGCCGGCAGCGATACCGTTGCTGCGCGGATCGAAACCACCGGCAAAGATGCCGTCGGCATCGCGCACAATGGCAGCAGCATGACCAACCATTTCATCAAACTCGCCGATCACATCGACTTCGTGACCGAGCGCTCGCAAGCCATCAATGATTTCTGGTGCAAAACGACTTTCAAGTTTGAGCGAATCCGAGCTCTGGCCCCAGGTGCGACCCAGCAACCAGCGCGGTGCGGTAATCGCCTGCTGCACTGCTTGTCCAAATACTGCGTAACGGGTAAACACCGCTGCCTGTGTTTGCGGCTGACCGTCACCACCCATCGTGCCATACACCATAGTGCGACCATCCTTGAAACGCGCGAGCGCAGGATTGAGCGTATGAAAAGGCTTCTTGCCCGGTACCAGCACGTTCAGATGCTGTGGGTCCAGCGAGAATGAGCAACCACGGTTTTGCCAATTAATACCGGTGCGCGGCAAGACCACGCCGCTGCCGAACTCATGATAAATACTTTGAATGAAGGAAACCGCACGTCCTTCGCCGTCGATCACGCCCATCCAGATTGTGTCGCCAGGTCCTTTGCCTTGGCCCCAAGGCAAAGCTTTGTCGACACGGATCTTGGCGACATAAGGGGCGAGGAATTCATCAGTCAATATGCTTTGCGGATCGATCTCCATATACGCCGGATCGATCACGTAACGATCGCGAATTGCGAAAGCCTGTTTGGTCGCTTCCACTACCAAATGGATGTATTCCAGACTGTCTTCCTTGTACTGTCCGATATTCAGGCGATCGAGGATGCCGATAATCGCCAGCGAAATCACACCCTGTGTAGGCGGCGCCGTATTGTAGACATCACCGAGGCTGTGCTTCAGATGCATAGGCACACCAGTGCGTGCGTGATAGTTATTCAAATCCTGCAAGGTGATCGGGCAACCGACTTCAGCCAAATCTGCGGCGATTTCTTTCGCCAGTTCACCACGATAAAAACTATCCAGACCTTGTTCGGCCAGCGTACGCAAAGTCTTGCCCATGCGTTTTTGCACGAAGCGGCTACCTGCTTCTGGCGCCTTGCCATCGACCAGGAAGGTATCGGCAAAGCCTGGCTGATTAACCAGTTCCTTCAACTTGGCCGAAGTGCTCGCGTATTGCGAAGGTGTGACCGGGATACCGTTTTCCGCATAATGAATCGCATCGCCCAGCAAACGATTCAATGCCAATTTACCGCCCCAGCCGGCGCTGATGTTCAATGCTTCCTGCCAGCCACCGACGGTACCAGCCATCGTGTTGGCCGCGACCGGGCCGCGCATCGGGATCGTATCCAGCTTGCGTTCTTTATAGTAATCAAGCGAGACGCCTGCGCCGACCACGCCGCAAGCTTCAATCGCGACGACCGGTTTGCCCGGTTCCGACACCACCCAGAAACCGTCACCACCAATGCCGTTCATATGGGGATAGACAACAGCAATCGTCGACGCGGCGGCGACCATTGCCTCAATGGCGTTGCCGCCATCCTGCAGAACCGACAAAGCTGCCTGTGCAGCCAATGAATGCGGCGCAACGGCCATGCCACGTGTTGCGTTGGTAGTATTCAGCATAAAACCCTTTTGGATCGATAAATAAAAACAGTATTGCCCGGCGAACTCCGGGCAATCCCTAAACGTTTTTCCGAAGCCGACTCAACGCCGGCTCCGGAAAATCGGTATTACTTGAAAGCAGGCGCAGCAGCGCTGCTCATTTCCATTTCCTTCTTGGTATCAGCAAGGAATTTGCGACGCATAGGCTTGAGAATAACCAAAGCCAGAATAGCAGTCATAAAATCCATGCCGATCACCGTCATAAACACCGGCGTCCACGAACCCGTTGCTTCATGCATCATCGCTGCCAATGGACCACCCAGGACTGAACCTACGCCCTGTGCCATGTACAAGAAACCGTAGTTGGTCGTTGCATGCTTGGTACCAAAGGTATCCGTCAAGATCGATGGGAACAGCGAGAAAATTTCGCCCCAACCGAAAAACACGACACCAGATAACAAGACGAACAACACAGGGTTATCAGTCGTCATCAACCACAAGGTCATCGCGACACCTTCCATACCGAAAGCGATGAACATGGTGTTTTCACGACCAATACGATCAGAGACCCAACCAAAGAACGGACGCGTCAAACCATTCGCAAAACGATCTATCGTCAATGCCAGCGGCAAGGCTGCCATACCGAATACCATCGCATCGTGCACACCGAAGTCTTTAGCGAATGCACCCATTTGCGAAATCACCATCAAGCCTGAAGTCGACATCATCGTCATCATGATGAACATCAACCAGAACACTGGCTTCTTCAGCATCTCACTCGATTTATAGCCGTGCTTCGACTCCAGATTCGGGCTCGTTGATGTGTGTTGCACAGCCAGCGTAGCCACTTCATCTGCTCGTGGACGGCGCATACCTTGCGCAGCCAGGAAGCCAACTACACCGATGATCAAACCGAAAGTCATCAAGGTGCTTGAGACACCAGCCGATTTGATGCTGCTGGAAATGGCGAACGTCGTCAGAATCGCGCCGAAGCCATAACCCGCTGCAACCATGCCAACAGCAAAGCCGCGCTTGTCCGGAAACCATTGCACCATCAGACCAACGACACCTACGTAGATAATGCCGGTACCAACACCACCCAATAAGCCGTAGCTAAAGTACAGGCCCCACACGCTGGTCGCGGTCGATGCCAACACCCAGCTCAATGCCGTCAAGATCGCACCGGCAGATAGCAACATACGCGGGCCGAACTTATCGATCAGAAAACCCTGGAATGGCGACAAAAACGTTTGCGCCACGATCAGGATCGCAAAGGTGACCTGTACTTCCGTCAGCGATGCGCCCAGCGACGCTGTTAATTCAGTTGTAAACAAAGCCCATACATATTGCGGGCTGGAGATAGCCATCATGGCGACGACGCCAAAGAAGAGCTGCCACCATCTGGTGCTGCTCGACAAACTCGAGCTGGTTGTACTGATGCGATTCATAAATGTCTCCGATGTAGTTATGGAACCTCTTTGCGCCCTTCAAATAAGCATGTCTATTACTGACATGTCAGATTTAAGCGTAAGTTAAGCCCCATAAAAACATTTGTCAAGGGTTGAAGAATATCGATCGAACGGGCTTGAAACAAACCTGCAGTTTTTACTGATCACACTACGTTAAGCAAACTTGGTGCCAGTAACTGAAAATAAGGAGGAAGAAGCAGAGAGCGACAAGTAACATGTCACTTTTGATGGATTTAAAAACCAGAGCAGTAGATGCCCTTCACGCCTGATTTTGGACACCACATAGTGTCAGCGCATCTTTTTAGTGCTATTCCGCCATATTCCGGAACAATCCCGCACACAAATAGCGCGTTTAGCCTGTGCTTAGCCACACACATCTATTTCCTAATGCGAGTCAGGGGCGCATTCAAACCGAGATGATTAAGAACACTGATACGGCATGTGGCAAGTTTTCAACACTCGCCACATGCCAGCACAGATCAAGCCTAGGCGTTTTTCTCGTTACCTATCCAGCGATAAATCAAAGCACCCAGCAAAGCACCGATGATAGGTGCGACCCAGAAGAGCCAAAGCTGACCTGTCGCCCAACCGCCGACGTACACCGCCACACCCGTACTACGCGCAGGATTAACAGAGGTGTTCGTAACCGGGATCGAGATGAGATGTATCAGGGTCAATGCCAAACCAATTGGAATCGGCGCAAAACCGGCTGGTGCACGTTTGTCCGTTGCGCCAAGAATGACCAAGAGGAAAAACATCGTCATCACCACTTCACAAACCAAGGCAGCCTGTAGCGAATAACCGCCTGGCGAATGTTCGCCATAACCGTTGGACGCAAATCCCTTGGCAACGTCAAAACCTGCGGTGCCGCTGGCAATGATGTACAGCACACCACCGGCGACGATGCCACCCAGCACTTGCGCCACGATGTAAGGCAAGAGTTTATTCGCAGGGAAACGACCGCCAGCCCACAGACCGATAGAAACGGCCGGATTGAGATGACAGCCGGAGATATGGCCTATGGCAAACGCCATCGTCAGCACCGTCAAACCAAACGCAGCCGCCACGCCGAGAAAACCGATACCAAGAGTGGGAAAACCAGCGGCCAGAACCGCACTGCCGCATCCGCCGAGCACTAGCCAGAAAGTCCCGAAGAACTCCGCACCGTATTGTTTCATGACAACTCCCTGAAAGAGATGGAAAGAGACGGTGCGCACCTGGGCTGCGACACAGTCAGATAAATGATTTATTTGCGAAAAATTTAATCATGTTTCCACTTCGTCGTTTGCAAGCAATTGTGATTTTTAACTTATAGCGCTGCTGCAGATACGAGACCTACACATGGCTATGCACTCGACTTACCCAAATGCAAATAGTGCACTGGGTAATCGAATCAGGATGGCATGCTTTATCAAAAAAGCAAGAAAAATGAAGATAAGCTAAAGATGCCTAGTGTCAACTCTCGCCTAAATAGGCTTCCCTGACTTTAGGATCGTTCAGCATGTGCTGCGCATCACCTTGCATGGTGACCAAGCCAGACTCCATCACATAAGCACGATGTGCTGCCTGTAATGCCAGCTTCGCATTTTGCTCAACTAATAGGATGGTGATGCCTTGCGCCGATACGGTACGGATGACTTCAAAAATCTTCTCAACCATGATCGGTGACAAGCCCATCGAAGGTTCATCCAGCAACAATAGATTCGGATGACTCATCAAGGCACGCGCCATTGCCAGCATCTGCTGCTCGCCGCCAGACAAGGTGCCTGCCATTTGTGCTGCACGCTCTTTCAAGCGCGGGAAGATATCAAACCATTTGTCGATATCCGCCGCGATGCCGGCTTTGTCATCACGTGTGAACGCACCCATCAACATGTTTTCCTGGATCGACATGCGCGTGAACACGCCACGTCCTTCCGGCACCATCGCTAAATGTTTGCGCACCAGTTCGAATGAACGCAAGCCCTTGATCGGTTGAGCCAGGTATTCGATATGCCCTTCGACTCGGCAATCCGGCAAGGTACCGGTAATCGCCTTCAGCGTCGTGGTTTTGCCCGCACCATTCGCACCGATCAAGGTAATCAGTTCACCCTTGTTGACTTCAAGATCGACACCCTTGACCGCTTGAATGCCACCATAAGCGACCTTCAAGCCGGTGATCTTCAGAATATTCGTGCTCATACTAGATCTTTCAACTTTTTATTCTGTGAGTCTTGCATGCCTTGAGCGCCGTCGCGAGCAGGTGCAGGTCGGCAGGAGAAGCGCAGCCGTACAAAGGTACGGTGAGCATCGCAGTGTCGGTCTGCGTCTGCGCAGTAGGTGAACAAGGTATGCATTAGTGTCCGCCTCCGAGATAGGCTTCAATCACTGCCGGATTTTTTTGCACATCAGCAGGAATGCCCTCAGCTATCGGCTTGCCGTAATCCAGCACCGTGATGCGATCACACAAACCCATCACCAATTTCACATCATGTTCAATCAACAAAATGGTTTTACCTTCCGCCTTGATCTTGACCAGCAATTCGCGCAGGCCGAGTTTTTCCGTCGCGTTCATACCAGCTGCGGGTTCATCCAGTGCGAGTAACTGCGGATCGGTTGCCAATGCGCGCGCAATTTCCAATCGACGTTGATCACCATACGATAAGTGGCGCGCGGTGCGATCCGCAAACTGTGCGATACCGACGAAGTCGAGCAGCTCCATGGAACGTGCGCGTATTTCCGCCTCTTCCCGGCGCGCCGCCTTGTGATGAAACACAGCCCCGAACAAACCTTGATGCGTACGCACATGGCGCCCGATCATGACGTTTTCCAGCGCCGTCATTTCGCCGAATAAACGAATATTTTGAAACGTGCGTGCAATGCCCGCCTTCGCTACCATGTGCGGCGCAGAAGGCGAATACGGTTTGCCGGCTAACTCGAAACTTCCTTTGTCAGCCTGATACAAACCAGTGATTACATTGAAGAAGGTCGTTTTACCTGCGCCGTTCGGCCCGATCAAACCGTAGATCTGGCCCTTCATGATTTTGACGTTGACGTCGGACAAAGCCTGCAAGCCGCCAAAGCGCTTGCTGACATCGGCAATATTGAGAATGATTTGTTCGCTCATGTCATCCTCTTATACAGCGACAACGTCAGTCGATTTCTTGGCGGTATCCGTATCCGCAGTCGGCCTGTCTTCGCTCTTGGGCGCAGGCCACAAACCGGCAGGACGATTCAGCATGATCAACACCATCGCCAGCCCGTACAGCAACTGACGCAAGACTTCCGCATCAATTAGGACTTCGCCGAACAGACTCTGCTGCAAAGGTTCCACCACATGACGCAAGACTTCCGGCAAGGCCGCGAGAATAATACCGCCGAGTACCACGCCGGGAATATGTCCCATGCCGCCCAACACCACCATCGCCAGCACGGCTATCGACTCCGTCAACGAGAAAGATTCCGGTGATACAAAACCCTGGAAGGAAGCGAACATCGCACCGGCTACACCGCCGAACGATGCGCCCATCGCAAACGCCAGCAATTTGACGTTGCGCGTATTGATGCCCATCGCCTTGGCTGCGATTTCATCTTCACGTATCGCAACGAAAGCGCGCCCCAAGCGCGAATTCTGCAAACGCACCGAGATGAAAATAATCGCGATGCACAGAAACAAAAACAGAAAGTAATAGGCATTCACCGACGGCATTGCGTAATCGCCGATCATGACCGTCGCCCGCGACCCTGCTTCACCATTGAGCGATACGCCAAAGATGCGTATCGGATCGATCATATTGATCCCTTGCGGACCATTGGTGATATTGACCGGGCCGTTCAGATTGTTCATGAAGATGCGGATGATCTCGCCGAAGCCCAATGTGACAATGGCCAGATAATCGCCGCGCAGTTTGAGCGTAGGCGCGCCCAGTACAGCACCGAAGAAACCAGCCACCAAAGCTGCCAGCGGCACGATCGCCCACAGTGATAGATGAATACCATTTTGCGCAATCTCCGGACCAAAGACCCACAGCAATGCTTCGCCTATAGGCGGATATTGATTGACGAAAGATTCGAGCACCACTGCAAATTGTGGCGATGCCAACAGCGCCGTCAGATACGCGCCAATTGCATAGAAAGCGATATAGCCAAGATCAAGCAAACCGGCAAAACCAACCACCACGTTCAAACCCAGCGCCAGCATGATGTAGAGCAGCGCAAAGTCCATGATGCGCACCCATGAGTTACCGAAGTTCTGCGCAATGAAGGGAAAGATCAGCGCAATCGCCAGTATGACCAGCAAGCCGGTATAGGCCTTGCGCGGATTGTTTTTGGTATCGAAATAATTGGACATGATTTCCCCTTACGCACGATCAGGCACACGTTCGCCCATGATGCCGGACGGTCGTAGCGTGAGGACGATGATCAAGACGACGAAGGCAAAGATGTCTTGATAATGACTACCAAGGAAGCCGCCAGTCAGATCACCGATGTAACCCGCACCCAGGCTTTCAATCAAACCAAGCAGAATGCCGCCCAGCATCGCACCGTAGATATTGCCGATGCCGCCCAATACCGCAGCGGAAAACGCTTTCAGTCCAGGCACAAAGCCCATCGCAAATTGCGCTGATGAATAATTGGCAGCCCACATCACGCCGGCTATCGCTGCCAATATCGCACCGATCACAAACGTCATCACAATCACGCGATTGGAATCGACACCCATCAAACCTGCCACACGCGGATTCTCGGAAGTGGCGCGCATCGCACGTCCCATCTTGGTTTTTTCAATCAGCAACACCAGCAGTCCCATCGCGACGGTCGCAAGTATCAACAGCATCACTTGCGTAGGCGAAATCAATGCACCCATGATGTGCAAAGGATCCGTCGGCATCACTTGCGGGAATGGAATCGGGCTGCGGCCCCAGATCATCATGGCGAAGGTTTGCAGCAGGATGGAAACACCGATCGCAGTAATCAGCGGCGCCAGACGCGGTGCATTGCGCAAGCGACGATAGGCGACGCGTTCGATCAACACGTTCACGGCCACGCACACTGGAATCGCACCGAGGATCGCGATGATCAACTTGACGATACCGGGCAAATCGGGCGCAACGGTATTCACCATTTTGAGTATGGTCAAGCCTGCCATTGCACCGACCATCAATACATCGCCATGTGCAAAGTTAATCAGGTTCAGTACGCCATACACCATCGTGTAGCCAAGTGCGACCAGCGCATACATGCTGCCAAGCACCAAGCCGTTAATGATTTGCTGGATGAAAATATCCATAGTTTGCCAACTCTCTTAGAGGATCGTATCCAGTGATTTTGTTGCCAGGAATCGGAACACTTGCCGACAGCGTCATGCACAAGTATGGCAATAATCGTTCCAGATAACAAAAACGGCACCCTGATTAATCTCAAGAGTGCCGCGAGGGGTAATTCTATTTATTCAGCAAGACGAATGCCTACCGCCAGAATCGGTGTAATCCAGGATGGAATCATGCTGTTGTCTCCAGTTCGTCTCACAATAAAATCGTTGCAGCCTATCAATATCTGCAACGATGAGGAAGCTGGCGGCGATTATACCGAATGCACCACAAACGCTATCCAATTTGTCTGCATAAGCTTTGCATCATGCAGACCTCACTGTTAGCGCTTCAAACCTTTCGGCAACGGGAAGATCACATGTTCTTCCACACCTTCCAGTGTGCGTACGCTCTTCGCGCCACACTCCTTGAGTCTATCGATCACGGCTTGCACCAATACTTCCGGTGCAGAAGCGCCAGCCGTCACGCCGATACGACGCTTGCCCGCTAACCACTCCGGATTGATTTGCTCAGCATAGTCGACCATATAGGCTGGCACGCCTCTTTTCTCTGCGACTTCGCGCAAGCGGTTGGAATTGGAACTGTTCGGGCTACCGACCACGATCACCAGATCAACTTGCGGTGCCATGAACTTGACGGCTTCCTGGCGATTGGTGGTGGCGTAGCAAATGTCTGCTTTTTTCGGTTCTGAGATATGCGGGTACTTGGCTTTTAATGCCGCGATCACGTCGGCCGTATCGTCGATGGACAGTGTGGTCTGCGTTACATACGACACCATATCCGGATTCTGTACTTGCAACTTCTCGACATCGTCAACGGTTTCGACCAGGTGCATGCCATCTTCGATCTGCCCCATCGTGCCTTCAACTTCCGGATGACCATCATGACCGATCATGACGATTTCACGGCCATCGCGACGCATCTTCTCTACTTCGATATGTACTTTGGTGACGAGCGGGCATGTTGCATCGAACACGCGCAAGCCACGCTTTTCAGCTTCTGCCTGCACCGCCTTCGATACGCCATGCGCAGAAAACACAACGGTATTACCAGCAGGCACATCGTCCAGTTCTTCTATGAAGATCGCGCCTTTATTGCGCAAATCGGTCACGACATAGGCGTTATGCACAATCTCGTGGCGCACATAAATCGGCGCACCGAATTCGGTCAAGGCACGCTCAACGATTTCAATCGCACGATCAACGCCGGCACAAAAACCACGCGGCTGGGCAAGTAAAATTTCGGTATCCATCTTTATCCTTGGCTACTCCAGAACTTGCACATACAAGGTCTGGTTAAAAATGTGTTTCTGTATCGGAGCCTTATAGGCTCACTGAGCTGACTGCAATTGACTCATTACAGTATGCCGATAATCTTCACTTCAAATTTCAGTGATTGACCTGCCAGCGGATGATTGAAATCGAACAAGGCGGTTTCAGCATCGATCTCACGCAAGACGCCGGCAAACTGACCTCCGCTAGGTGCGGCAAACTTCACCAAGTCACCAATCGAATAATCGTCGCCCGGCACAGAATTCTGATCCAGCACAGAAACCGACAAGCGCTGCAGCAATTCCGGATTGCGCGGACCGAATGCGCGCTCTGGTGGCAATTCAAACGTCTGGTGCACGCCTTCTTCCAAACCGATCAAACAAGCTTCCAGAAACGGTGCCAATTGGCCTTGGCCCAATTGCAGCGTGGCGGGATTATCCGCAAAGGTGCTGACGATATCTTCGCCATCCATCGCTGCGAGACGGTAATGCAGCGTCAGGTAGGCGGTTTCGGTAACAACAGGATGTGGTAAATTTGACATTAAAATTCCGGGTTGCACGACAGCCGCTATTTTAAGCCACCTAGCGCATTCCAGCCTTCCGATAATTAAAACAGCAGCACAAAGCGATCTTCTTTCGATTTTCTTTCTTATATCAAGGGGAAATATGGCGATTACAGACTGGCCGGAAGAGCACCGGCCACGCGAGCGTTTAATCAAACACGGCGCAGCGATACTATCGGACGCGGAGTTACTGGCCGTCTTCCTCCGTGTAGGCGTGGCAGGCAAAAGCGCCGTCGATCTGGGGCGCGACATGGTGACGCACTTTGGTTCACTCAACGGCTTGTTCTCAGCCAGCCTCAGCGACTTCTCGGAAATGAATGGCCTCGGCCCTGCCAAATATGCACAACTGCAAGCCGTGCTTGAGTTGGCTAAACGCTCACTATCAGAAGAACTACAAAACGGCGTTGCACTCAGTTCGCCGCAAGCAGTCAGGCAATATCTGCAACTATTACTGGGCGGCAGAGCGTACGAATCGTTCGCCGTCCTGTTCCTCGATGTAAAGAATCGCCTGATCACCTGCGAGGAATTATTCCGAGGCACACTGACACACACCTCGGTTTACCCCAGAGAAGTTGTCAAGGCGGCACTTGCGCATAACGCTGCCAGCATCATCCTCGCGCACAACCACCCTTCCGGCACGCCAGAACCCAGCCCCGCCGATGAGACGCTCACCCTAGCTCTGAAACAAGCACTCGCTCTGGTTGATGTACGCGTGCTTGATCACTTTGTCGTCGCCGGCAAACATGTGCATTCATTTGCAGAACACGGTCAGCTGTAGATATTCAAGATGTCACCTGCCCCGGTAGAAGCAAACCATCAGGGCAAACCCGCTGATCGCTCGCCCTCACTCTAGGCGACAGTCCTTATTCAGCATTGTTACATTACGCATTCAAATTGTTAAATTAATGAAATACACGAAGACACAATTAATTTACGCAAGTCATTGAATAATCGCGATTTTTTAGATATACTCACTTTTTTTCCAATTTCGGAAATTCTTTTAGGAGCACATTTATGGCACGTGTCTGCCAAGTCACTGGGAAAGGGCCGATGGTTGGCAACAACGTTTCCCATGCAAACAACAAAACGAAACGTCGTTTTTTGCCTAACTTGCAAAATCGCCGCATTTTCGTTGAGTCGGAAAATCGCTGGGTTTCCCTGCGCCTGTCCAACGCCGGTCTGCGTGTCATCGACAAGATCGGCATTGATGCCGTGTTAGTCGATATGCGTGCTCGTGGCGAAAAAGTCTAACTAGCAGAATAAAGGAATCATCATGGCGAAATCTGGCCGCGACAAAATCAAGTTGGAATCGACCGCAGGTACGGGTCACTTCTACACGACTACAAAAAACAAGCGTACGACTCCGGAAAAAATGGCGATCATGAAATTTGATCCTAAAGTCCGTAAGCACGTTGAATACAAAGAAACCAAGATCAAGTAATCGATCTTTTGTTTCGCAGAAAAGCCGCTTCATTGAAGCGGCTTTTTTATTCCTGGCGTTTTAATGACAGAGTAGCCTGACTGAAGCAGCGCCACCTTGTAGACTAGGTACAAGCAACAACTCAAGTGTCCTCAAGAAAATATGAATCCAAACAAGTTCTCAGATGAAGAAATCGCATCCGTCTATAAGGCGATACGCGAACGGCGCGACATGCGTCACTTTCTCTCGACGCCACTTGAAGAAGGCCAGCTAGAGCGCTTCATACGCGCTGCACATATGGCCCCCAGCGTAGGCCTGATGCAACCTTGGCGATTCATACGCATCACGGATAGCGCATTACGCATCGCCATACAACAGCATGTTGAAGAAGAACGTATTGCAACTGCTGACGCACTTGAGCAACGCTCAAATGAATTCATGCGGCTTAAAGTAGAAGGCATACTCTCCTGCGCGGAAGTGCTGGTTGTCGGCTTAATCGACCACAGAGAAAAGTATATTTTTGGCCGACGCACCATGCCGAAAATGGACTTGGCCTCTGCCAGCTGCGCGATACAGAATATGTGGCTGGCGGCCAGAGCCGAAGGTGTCGGTCTAGGCTGGGTCTCACTATTCAATCCCGAAACATTACGCGAACTATGCCAAATGCCTAGTGGCAGCCAACCTATCGCTATTTTGTGCCTGGGCCATGTCAACGAATTCTATCCAGCACCTATGCTGGAACTCGAAGCGTGGGATAAGAGAAAGGCGATCAGCGATATCTGTTTTGAAAATTCATGGAACACGCAATCGCCACACCCAGACTAATCGATCTCGCATCACATACATGACGTCACTCTCACCATCAATTGATCGTCCATATCAAAACTGGCACTCCACCATCTTGCAAAATTGACGCCACATTTCATTGCGTTAATTAAAAGCAAAGATTGCGAATTGCGAATAAAACTTTTCCCATCAACGCAATTTGACGTTGTACAATCTGCCCGTTTTAAACATTGCGGAGACCCTTGTGGGCACTTGTTCGAGTGATAGTAGTTGGCCGGTTCAGGAAACCGGCAAAATCTCGGCGAGATAACGCGCAGGCTCCCTGTCGCTATCTCGCTGTATGCGAGAGGCGACGTTCCCATACGTTCCTATTCTGGAAACGTCTTACTTCTCTTTAGACTATGACTGATCTGCCATCCTTGTAAGGATCGCTTGATCGTGAACAACGCATGCCGTTTTGGCATGCTGGTCAAACTGTACGCGCCGTATCCATACGCTGCGTCGGTCAGACTGTGCTTGCGCAAAGACTCCGCCTCTTTTCACCACTGAGGAGGATCACCATGCGTATGACTCGTTTTCAATATCCTGGCCGTTTTGGCGCGGCCTTTCCACCACTGAGCGTAGTACTGAGCTTGCTCTTGTGGGCGCTTGCGACTTCTGCGCATGCGGCACGACCCATGATTACTGACGATGCACGCATCGTAGATGACAAGTCATGCCAGCTTGAAAGCTGGGTCAAGATGAACCGCGGCAGCACAGAATATTGGGCCATGCCTGCCTGTAACTTTAGCGGCAATCTTGAAGTGACCATGGGTGGTAGCCGTACGCACGATGATGCTGCAGGCACTTTCACTTCGGATCAGATATTGCAAGGCAAGACTCTGCTCAAACCATTGGAAACCAACGGTTGGGGCGCGGCTCTCACCGTCGGAATTGATCGTCATCCACAATCAGGTAACGGAAGTGATGTGTATGCCAATGTGCCGCTCAGCTTTTCCTTCAATGACGACAAGTTTGTACTACACACCAACACCGGCTGGCTGCGCGAGCAGGAAAGCAAACGCGATCGTCTCACGTGGGGCTTGGGTTCCGAAACACAATTGACTGAGCGTACCTGGCTGATAGCCGAAACCTTTGGCCAAAACCAAGGCAAGCCTTCTTACCAAATGGGATTGCGCCACTGGATCGTGCCCAACCGCATTCAGATCGATACCACATACGGCAACCAGTTCGGCAGCAGTACGAGCCAACGATGGTTTTCCATCGGTTTGCGTTTGCTATCGCTGCCCTTCTTGCCGTAATGCACAAGCCCGATCACAACTCGAAATAAAACGATGCCCGACCCCGAATATTTATCGTCTGCGTAATCTCCCTCCGACAGGGTGATCGGCGCAGACCGTACTGGAGAACAATATGGAAGCAATCCACAACGTCAATCTGATTTCCCTGCTCGACACACTGTTGAGTCTCACCACCGCCTTCGTGCTGGGTGGACTCATCGGTTTTGAGCGGCAATACCGGCAACGCACCGCCGGCTTGCGTACCAATGTTTTAGTGGCGATAGGTGCGGCCATGTTTGTCGATATGGCCAATCGGCTCGGCGGGCATGACGGCGCAGTCCATGTAGTGGCTTACGTAGTTTCAGGCATCGGCTTTTTAGGTGCCGGCGTCATCATGCGAGAAGAAGGCAATGTGCGCGGCATCAACACTGCTGCAACGTTATGGGGATCAGCCGCAGTGGGTGCGGCAGCCGGTGCTGATCTGATTCTTGAAGCGATATTGGGCACCATCTTCGTACTGGCTGCAAACACCTTGCTACGCCCTATCGTCAATGCGATCAATCGCAAACCACTCGATGTCTCATCGGCTGAAGTGACCAACACTGTCTATGTCATCGCGAGCCGTGAACGGCAGAAGGAAGTGCTGGCCATGCTGGAAGCAGAACTGGAGCGTGGCAACTATCCAACGCGTGATCTGGATATTCATGCCTTTGGTGAAGAAGATGTAGAGATAGAAGCAACACTGGCCGCCACGTCGGTAGATGGCGATGAGCTGGATGCATTGGTACAAAGACTCTCGGCTTCGGTTATGGTCAGCCAAGCGTTTTGGAGCCCTAGTACTACTGAGTGATAACTCATTACATTTTGTGGTGCATACTCGGGTCAGTCTTGATCCGAGTCATGCTCCAGCATCGACGCAAACGATAGCAATCAAGCAAAGCACATCAATTCAACGCACTTTATACATCCGTATATTGCGCTACCCATTTCTTCACGCCAGCCAATGATTTAAATTCTGCGATGGAGCGGCATTGGATATGCGGATGACGCGTCTTCAACATTTTGGCTAAAGCAGCACCGGGGCCGAGTTCAATCGCCATCGTTACCCCTGCTTCATTCAAACCATCCATCACTGCCTGCCAACGTATAGGCTCTGCCAACTGACGCGACAGCATGGGCGCGGCAGCATCCTTGTCATGCAGGCGCGCACCTGAGATGCCAGCCAGTACGGGGAAGGATGGTGTCTTGATATTGCTAGCGACGACTGCCTGCTCGAACGGACTGACCGCAGTCTGCATCCACGGTGTATGCGAAGCGATCTCTATCGGTAGACGCGTGACCTTGCCACCAGCGGCAGTAATCGCTGCCTCCAACGCATCAGCCTGATTAAGTAATCCGCCTGCAATCACGGAATCCTCATCGACTTCAATCGCAATATAAAAACCGTGTGCCCTCAGCACAGGCTGAATGTCAGCCATTTGGATCAAGGATTGCGAGAGGGAAATAGCCATCATCTGTTGCGGCTGATCCGGCGTGATGCATGCTTGCAGCAACTTCGCTCGCAATGCGGCTAGTCTGATCGTCTCTTCCGCAGCAAGTGCACCTGCGACCGACCAAGATGCCAACTCGCCTATGCTATAACCGGCAACCACCACGGGCTTGGGAATGATTTTCCTTACCGCTACCCACGTTGCCAATATCGCCGCGACGACCAAAGGTTGTGCAATCGGATTGGAAAACAGCAAGCGTTCGTCGGATAAGATTTCCGATAAGGGATGGCCGCATAGTTCTTCTAGCGGCCACGCGTCCAGCAACTGACTGGCGTCGGCATCTTCGCGCACAAGGTCGAACATGCCGGCATGTTGGCCTGCCTGCCCGGAACATAAAATGGCAACGCGATTCATCATTACTATCCTGTAAAACTTATACGACTACTTGCGTGAGTTGGTACACGAACCAGCTGGCTGACAGCATATCTGCTGCCCCGCCCGGCGACAAATTTTCTCTCACGAATAAGTGATGGTATTCCAGTGCCGTATTGCGCCAATCCGGATGCGTGGTTCCGCCTAACTGTATGAATCGTTGCGCGCTCTGTTGAACCAGCATGGCGCCATCTGATCCACCACGGTGATAGATATTTGTATCCGTCATCTGCGCCATCAAGCTGAAGAGCGCATCGGTCTGCGCATCGCATGCCGTACTACCATTTGCCAACGACTGCTGCAATTGCGGCACACCGATTTCAAACACAGCAGGAAATCCCTGCGCACCTTCTGCCCGCGCGCCACCGACTGCATACAGATGCGCAACACGTATTCCATTGGATAAGCCAGCTACCGATGGCATCGCATGTGCTGCCAAGTCCTCACCCCACTGCTGCATGAGTACCTGACGAATCGCCGATAAAGGCAAGGCGTGTGCATGACAATAACCTGCCGCAGCGCAGAGCAAACCCAGCGGAAAAATAGCGCCGCGATGTGTATTGATGCCACCGGTTGCCACCAGCATGCGTCTTTCCGCTTGTACGCCAAATTCTTTTAATACGTTGAACGGTACAGCTTGTGCGCCTGCATGGGTGATTTGAATAAAATAATGGCGCAAAGAAAAGAGGCTGCGCATGAATGTATCCACATCCATATCCGTGTGGCTACCATTGTCTATCGGTGACACCAATCCTGGCTTGGGATATAGAACAAGTTCTGCATGCAGACTTCGAATCGCGAAAATGGCGGTGCGCAAACAGAAAGTCCGCAAAGATGCAGCGACACGATCGCTGTCTTCGGCATCGCTTGATGAAAGGTGCACAGCACGCGCTAACTGTTTCACGATAACTCTTCCAGCTCAGACAGCAAGCTTGCAAGGTCTATCAAATTCAGCACCGACATGCTCTTTGCCAGTACGCGTACATTGTGCGGATGATCGATGGCATCTACCCATTCCTTCCATGCCACTGCCCGTCCCGATGGAAAAACAATTTCGCCATCCAGCGGCAATTGTTTGGCATACGAGCACAAAAGATCCAAGCCCTGCTGCAGTTGCGCATGCGTGTGCGGATAAAACAGTACGTCGATATCGGAAGCGGCCGTGAGATAAGGCAAGCCTGTTACAGCCTGCAAGGCGAGCGAGCCATAGACACGGAACTCCAGTTGCCTATTGCAGGCTTCATCGGACAACTCAGAAAATGCAGCCTGCCACACCAATGGCAAGGCCGATTTTGCAGCAGCAAGGGCGAGAGGCGCTTCATGACGTGCAATGTCATCCAGATCTACCGACAAGGGAATCCGCGTCTTCACACCTGTGTGTGGATCCGGCGGCAGCGCCAAGCCGAGTCCTATCGTATTGGGCAGCAAGTTGTATTCGCTCCTGCGCACAATAAGCGGCCAGTTGTGGTCAGCCCAGCGCGCCAATTCTTGCGCATGTGCCAACGCTACCGTTGCAGATACACCTTCCCATCCTCTAGCCGTTAGCCAAATCCTGTTATGACGGTAAAACATCACGCGTCCCCAACACAGCCTGGGTAACCGGCAAGGACATTTTGCGCCCGCCTCTTTCCAATCCGCGTGCACTGCGGTGATCGATACTGTCTGCTTGTTGCAAAGCGCGGGACAGACAGGATGCCAAATCGCCTCGCCAGATTTCCTCGACGCCACCCATATTCAGATAATTCTCTGCCCCCGGAGCAAAGACCGGATTGGATTTCGCAAGCTCTATCAGCTTCTCTTCCGGCACTTTGGTAATGCGCGCCATAGCTGGCAATCCCATCACGCGGATTTCTGCCTCGGGCAACGCATAACAAGCATCAGCCATCAAACCGCTGGTGATGAAGCCGCCTGACAGCGCCTGATCGTAGACCAGACCAATCACGGCATGGCCACGACGACGCGCCACATCGATGCATTTACCTAAATGCGCCATATAGCGATTGATGCCCAACATCTCGTCGCGGTAACGCAAACGTTGACCTTGTGTATCGACCAGAATGACCAAAGGGCGACCCGGGAAGTTACGCATCGTATCGAGAATCGCATTCGCTTGCGCCAACGCGATTTCCACACCTATAGGCGTATGGCCGGTCGTGCCGATAACGGCGATAGTTTGATCGCCAATCGTCGCTGTGCCGCGCAAAAAATAATCTTTTTCAACGATGTCATGCCCTTGCGGGAATAACTGTGATGCCAATGTCTGCCATTCCATTATTGTTCTCCCGCACGGCAAGAACCGACGCGCTGCATAAAAGCATCAGCATCCAGCATAGGCAGCACATCGGGTTCGGCGATACCCAACTTCGACCAGATATCCATAGGCTCGGAGTAATCACCAAAATCTTTCAAACGCTGATCCAGCAGAGCATGCTCAGATTCCAGCGCATCCAGCGTCAGCTCGGCAGACTCATGTTTGTAACGTGCCACGGCATCAGACGCAGCTTGGCGGAAGGCATTAATATCGTCAGGTAGAACGACATTGCAATCGCGCAGTAAATAACGATGCTTGCCACCTGTCGTGCGCCATACCAATGCACGATCGCGCGAATCGAATTCCTCTACGCCGTGTGTCGTCTCTATCACTTCCGGCCCCGACATGGCGAGTCGACCTTCTTCTGACATCAATATTTCATTCGCGCAGCAAGCCACGATGCCCATGCCGCCGAAACAGCCATTGGCACCGCCAACCAGAACGATGACAGGGATATTCGCTGCACGCGTATCGAGTACGGCACGCATCACTTCTGATACGGCGATCAAACCTGCGTTCGCTTCATGCAAGCGCACACCGCCGGTTTCCAGCATCAGCACCACGCCATCCACACGATCAACAATGGCGCGCTTCAATAAACCGACCAGCTTGGCGCCATGCACCTCGCCGACTGCGCCGCCCATGAAGCCGCCTTCTTGCGCGGCGGCCAATACATTTTTGCCCAGCAATGTGCCGCGACCAATAACCACGCCATCATCAAATGAAGCTGGCGTGTCGAGTTGCGCCAGATGCGGACTGACGATGCGTAAGGTGGGCGGTAGAAATTCTTCAAACGATCCAGCATCCAGCAAGGCGTGGATACGTTGGCGCGCATTGGCTTCGAGATAGCTGCTTATGTTGCTACTCATGCTGTCGCTCCCGTCACTGACTCCACCGCCTGATCCAGACGCAAGCTGACGACCGCAGGTGTTGCGCCCGCATCATTAATCAGGATGCGTACATTTTTCAGCGACCAGCGCTGATGAAAATCGGAGATGACTGCTTGCCAGATCGCGCCGAAGCCGACTGCAGCAGTTTTTACTTCGACTTCGCAGCCGCCATTCAACTCGACGGACTCGATCAAGACTTCGAGATTGCCAGAGCTGACGACACCGACCATATTGGCAGGCAAGGCAAGTCGCTTGCTGCCGTTTTCAAAACGAAAATTCAAGGTTTCCATAATCCAGCCTTACCAGTTTCTGAAACGCTTGGGCGGCGCATACAATCCGCCGGAAGCACGTACCAGATCTTTCATATTTTTTGCTGCCAATAAATCACGCGTCGCCATGCGTTTATCGATGCCCATATCTTCTGCACGCAGAATGATGCCGCGATCGCGCAGGTTCTCCACCATCTTGCGATCACGCGCCATACCGACTGGCGTATAGCCGGCAACGCCGCGTATCGCTTGCTCACGTTCTTCTTCAGTACGGCACAGAAGCAGATTGGCGATCCCTTCTTCGGTCAAGATGTGCGTTACATCGTCGCCGTAGATCATGACGGGAGGGATATCCAGTTTGGCTTGCTCAGCCAATTGCCATGCATCCAGCTCTTCCACAAAAGCCGGCTGCATGTGCTCGCGGAAAGTCTCCACAATTTGCACCACCAGCTTCTGACCACGCGGCATTTTTTTCTTGCCTTGTTGTGCCTGCTGTCCAGCTTTTAACCAGGCTGGACTGGAATGGCGTCGTCCGCGCGCATCGGAACCCATATTCGGCGCGCCGCCAAAACCGGCAATGCGTCCCAAGGTCGCAGTCGATGAATTGCCCTGCAAGTCGATCTGCAAGGTCGAACCGATAAACATATCGCAGGCGTAATGCCCAGCTACCTGACACATCGCACGATTGCTGCGCATAGAGCCATCACGACCGACAAAAAATACATCCGGACGCGATTCGATGTAACGTTCCATACCCAGCTCGGAGCCAAAGGAATGCACCGATTCGACAAAGCCTGCTTCGATCGCAGGTATCAATGCAGGATGTGGATTCAAAGCCCAATGACGGCCTATCTTCCCTTTCAATCCCAGTGATTCAGCATAGGTCGGCAATATCAATTCAATCGCCGCAGTATCAAAACCAATACCGTGATTGATACGCTCGACGCCATACTCTGCATAGATGCCCTTGATCGCCATCATCGCCATCAATACCTGCACCTCAGAAATCAATGCAGGATCGCGCGTGAACAAAGGTTCGATGTAATGCGGCGTCGGTGCCTGCACCACAAAATCAACCCAGTCTGCTGGAATATCAACGCGTGGCAGCACGTCCACAATTTCATTGACCTGCGCGATGACGATACCATTCTTGAAGGCTGTCGCCTCTACGATGGCTGGCGTGTCTTCGGTGTTCGGTCCAGTGTACAAATTGCCGTGCCTATCTGCAGCCTGCGCAGCAACCAAGGCCACGCGCGGCGTCAGATCGATGAAGTAACGACCAAACAATTCAAGATAAGTATGTATCGCACCTATATTGATCTTGCCAGCCGCAACCAATCGCGCCAGCTGCGCACCCTGTGGACCAGAGAAGGAAAAATCCAGCTTGGACGCTATGCCCTTGTCGAACAAATCCAGATGCTCAGGCAAAGCAAGTACCGATAGCAACATGTGCAAATCATGCACGCGTGCCGGATCGAGTTGGCACAAGGCACCCGCAAGAAAATCGGCCTGCTTCTGATTATTACCTTCGAGGCAGACGCGATCTCCCGATTCGATCACGCTATGAAACAAATCCGTCATGCGTTCCGCTGCTACCAACTTGCCACTGAGTGCAGTCCCCAACGTAGCCGCGGCACGCGCCAAACGCGCATCGCGGTTTTTCTGCTGATGATTCCACTCACGCTCACTACCTAGCATTTACTTTGCTCCCATTAACATATCAGGCAAACCCGTCGCGATACCTGGGAACAGGCACAGCAATATGACGGCCAAAAACATCAAGGCCAGGAACGGTATCGTTCCCTTGATCACATCCGATAAAGCAATATCGGGCGCAATATTCTTGATGACAAACAAATTGAGTCCCACCGGTGGATGGATCAATCCCATCTCCATGACCACCGTCATCACGATGCCGAACCAGATCAGATCGAAACCAGCTTCTCTGAGTGGAGGCAAGATAATAGGTGCAGTCATCAAAATGATGGATACCGGCGGCAGGAAAAATCCGAGCACGATTACCATCAGCAAGATCACCGACAACAGCAACCATTTCGACAAATGCATGTCGACCACCCATTGCGCCGCCGACTGACTGATGTACAGATAGCTCATCACATAGGAGTACAGCAGAGACATGCCGATAATCAGCAGCAACATGCCCGACTCTTTAATCGTCGAGTTCAGGAACGGGGCCAGATCACGCGGCTTGTAAATCTTGTAGACAATTGCGATCAAAACAATCGCCAGCAAAGCACCCAGTCCGGCTGTTTCAGACGGCGTTGCAAAGCCGCCATACAAAGCCACCATCACACCGATCAGCAAGATCAGGAATGGCAACACGCGCGGCAGCATTTCTACCTTTTGCGCCAGAGTGAAATGCTCATCGTCCAAATACGCAGATTTCTCACCGCCGCTTTGGTAGATTGCATGCGCCATCTTGTATTCCTTGCGTGCCCGATAAACCGCATAACTGGCAAACAGCAATACCAGCAACACGCCAGGACCGATGCCGGCCAAGAACAAGCGTCCCAACGATTGCTCAGCGGCGACTGCGTACAAGATCATCGTGATGGATGGCGGCAGCAAAATGCCGAGCGTGCCACCTGCTGCAATGATACCGGCAGCGAAACCAGGCGAATAACCACGTCTACGCATTTCCGGAATGCCGGCAGAGCCGATCGCCGAACAGGTCGCAGGAGATGAACCAGCCATCGCTGCAAACAATGCGCAAGCAAACACGTTAGCGATACCGAGGCCGCCAGGTACACGATTGAGCCAGGCATGAATGGCCGAGTACAAATCCTTACCGGCCGGCGACTTGCCTATCGCTGCGCCTTTTAGAATAAACAGCGGGATCGATAACAAAGTGATGGAAGCAATTTCTTCATACACGTTTTGCGTCACCGTATCGAGCGACGATTCCGGCATGAAAAAATACATGAAACCAGTCGCCACCACACCGAGCGCAAATGCGATAGGCATGCCGGAACACATCACAGCAATGGTAATGATGCCGTACAAGGCACCGAGAGTAAGAGGTGTCATACAGCTTCCTTGGTACCAGTAATACGGGTCAATACCTGTACCAGTAATTGCAGAGTCAACATGCTCATGCCCACAGCCATCATCGAATACGGTATCCACAATGGCGGTGCAAAAGTCGACGACGTCGTTTGCCCATCGACCCAGGCTTCATGAAACAGGGTCCAGGATTTCCACGCGAAGAATGCGCAAAAAGCGAATGACACGACATCGACGATGAACATGCGAATACGGTTGGCAGTTGGCGACAACAAGCTGGCCAGCGCTTCAATCCCGATATGACCGCGCAACGACTGCACATACGCCGAGCAGAGAAAGATGACCCCAACCAGCATGAAAACCGATGCTTCATCCTGCCAATCAGTAGGATGGTGGAAGAAATAACGCACCACCACCGAGTAGGTCAGAATGCATGAAGTCAGGAGCAAGGCGATCATGCCGAGAAACACCGCCAGCTTGTTGTACTTATCAAGCAATCTGGCGACGGCAGCGAGCGTTGCGTTAGCGGGAACCGGCGGCTTGGCCGCCGGCTTCATTTCAAACCCATGGCTCACAAAAGCTTCTCCGCCAGTTTCAACAGATTGGCGCAATTGGCATTCTTCGCAGCGTAGTCCTTCCAGGCTGTCACGCGTGCAATGTCTTGCCATTTCTTGACGGTCGCCGCACTTAAATCGACTACCTTGGCGCCAGCTTTCTGATAGACCGCAGCCACTAGCACGTCATCCGTCTGCGCTGATTTCAGAGCGAATTTCTCCATGTCAGCACCAACGCCCATGATGATGTCTTGTTGTTCCTTGCTCAGGCGATCAAACACAACCTTGGACATCATCAGCGGCTCAAACATGTACCAGTAAGCTTTGTCGCGACCAGTCGTCAGGCTCTTCGCCACTTCTTCCAGACGGAAGGAGATGAACGAAGTCGACGACGTCATCGCAGCATCCATCGCGCCGGTTTGCATCGCCGCGTAAATTTCATTCGAAGGCAGCGTGACTACGGCAGCGCCCGCTTCTTTCAGGATCAAATCCATTTCACGCGAACCGCCGCGCACCTTCATGCCTTTGGCATCACCCGGCTCGACGATAGGCTTGCCGCGCGAAGCGACGCCACCGGCTTGCCAGATCCAGCTGACGATGACGATGCCCTTCTCAGCCAGTATGCGCGACAGCTCTTTACCGACTTCGGCATTTTTCCAGGCTGAACCTTGCTGGTAAGACGTCACCAAACCAGGCATCAAACCGATATTGGTTTCCGGTACTTCACCGCCGGCATAGTTCAGCGGTACCAGCGACATATCCAGCGCACCTTTGCGCATCGCGGAGAATTGCGCGTTGGTCTTCATCAGCGATGAACCTGGATAAATCTCAAACTTGAGGCCACCTTTGCTACGCTTACCGACTTCTTCAGCAAACACGCGTACCAGACGATCACGAAAATCGCCTTCATTGATAGTCCCGCCAGGGAATTGGTGGGAAATCTTCAAGGTCGTGGTTTGTGCCCATGCAGCGCTGCCCCACAAAGGTGTTGTTGCCAGTGCGCCCAAAATCGTTCTACGTTTCTGCGAAGTCATGTCTCTCTCCTAGTTAGAATAGAAATGTTTTCTACTTCTTGCTTTTTATAGGCCATTTTTGTATACAAGGTCTTATAGTATGCATACATTGTCAAGCGCAATTCAGTACAATTGCTGATACAACAACTATTTCACTGGATAGACAGTAAAGAATATGGACACCTCACAAAATAGATCTGAAACCCTGCGTGAACAGATCGAAGAGATGATTGCAGTAGGCAAACTCGGCCCTGGACAAGCTCTCGATGAAACGGTGCTGGCCGAAAAATTCGGCGTATCGCGCACACCTATCCGGGAAGCCCTGATCCAGTTGGCATCCATGGGCATCATCGTGATGCGCCCAAGACGCAGCGCCATCGTGGCCGAAATCGGTCCACAGCAATTAATAGAAATGTTTGAAGTCATGGCTGAGCTGGAGGCGATGTGCGCCCGCCTAGCTGCGCGCCGCATGAGTCTGGAAGAACACGCCGTACTGATGGCAAAACATCTGGCCTGTAAGGAAGCACGCGACAGCACCGATACCGATGTTTACTTCTACAAAAACGAAGAATTCCACGAACAGATCTATACCAGCAGCCACAACACTTTTCTTGCCGAGCAAGCGCGCATCCTGCAACGCCGTCTGCGTCCGTATCGCCGCCTGCAACTACGCGTACGCGACCGCCTGAAAGTATCGTTCGATGAACACGATGCCGTAGTCAACGCCATCATCGAAGGCAAAGGTGAACGTGCCGCCGAACTGCTGCGTCAGCACATCATGATTCAAGGGCAGCGCTTCAGCGATCTGGTTGCCTCGCTGGCGGCACTGGCCAGCAGATACTGAAACAAAACTTCGACTGGATTACACTCTCATGCTGGACGATCATGCGACGCGTGATCGAGCATGAGATATCACGCTGATCAAGCTGCCTTGATCGTCAGCTCGCAGCACGAACAGACTTGCGCTGCTCCACACCTCAATTGACTGAACATTCAATTTTTACGACCAGGGAAACCGTGCGCCAACGACCAGCCTCACGCCTATTGATTACCGACCCGCAAGACAAGCTCTTGCTGTTCTACTTCGAACATCGCACAGGCGCGCTGGCCGGCAAAAGCTATTGGGCAACGCCGGGCGGTGGTGTGGAAGGCGATGAAACATTTGAAGCCGCTGCCGTCAGAGAACTCTGGGAAGAAACCGGCATCAAGGTAAATAACGTCGGCCCGCAAATCGCACAACGCCAATTGATACTGCAATTGCCGAATGGCGAATACGTCAACGAAGATGAGCGCTACTTCCGCATCCGCGTCGCCGACACGCAATTATCTAAAAGTGGCTGGACCGCAAGCGAAGTGGAATGCATGACCGCTCACCGCTGGTGGTCGCGCACAGAACTGGAACAGACCACAGAACAAGTATGGCCGGAAGATCTGATAGCGATGCTGGAAGCCAGCGCATTACACACATCAGAGCCTTCCGCCCTCTAACAATACGATATGCATAATTTGAACGTTCGCTCCGCACGGCCTGACGAAATAGACAGAATCATGGCGCTGGAAGACTGTGGCTTCCACAAAAATATTCAGGAAAGCAAGAGCGTCATGCTGGAGCGCATGCGCCATTTCCCTGCAGGTTTTCTGGTGCTGGCAAACGATGCTGACGATGCGATTGGCTATCTCTGTTCCGAACTATGGGAAAGCAGCGAGGCTCTTGATGTCTCCGCCTTCGCGCTCGGACATGACATCAAAGATACGCATCATGCCGATGGCAAGTCGCTTTACATCTCATCGATGACGGTCTCGCCCGAATATCGCGGCTCAGGTTTGGGCAAACGATTCTTTCAACAATCGATAGCTATGCTGCGAACACGCCTGCCACATCTAAGGGGATCGATTTTGCTACTCAGCGCAGAATGGTCAGGCGCGTACAAGATTTATCAAGACAGCAGCTACACGGAAGTAACTCGCTTGAAGGATTTTTTCGCCGCCATTGCAGCACACGATGCAGATGCTATCGTCATGCAAACCAGCTTTACTGACGACATCCACAATCCGGCAACGCAGCTTGGGAAGAAATAAAGGCACGATATGTACGCATTATTTGCATGGGAAGCGGACAAACAAAAAGGCGGCATAGGCGATCTGATCAAGATAGGTTCGGTCGATGAATGCCAAAAAACTTTTCAACTGTTTCAGACATCCTGCGAGAACCCAGCCATTGGAGAAATTGCAGACATGGATGCGTTCAAGATCGTGCTGCAGGCAAACGTGATCGGCAGCAAGGATACAAACTTGCCAGCATGGATTGCGCCTACAGGATGGTTAATCGAATGGGTAAAGCCACAACCCAGCCCAAAATCATCCACCTGAATATCCAAAAGCGCGCAAGAACTACGCGCTACAGACGTGCACATTGACTCAGTTTGAGCAGAAATTTAATTCCCTTATTGATCAAGGACATAAGTCACTTGCTCTGATGTTATCCACAAGCCTGTGCACAAAAACCGGGGATAACTTTATGAGTTATTCACAGTCGCCTCAACCAGCACTACTGATAACACGCTACCAATTAACCGCTGGCGTCTTTCCTTTTTCCGCACGATGCAATGCAAATGCGCTCACCATGAAATCAACCAAGGCTCGCGTCTTCGCCGATAAATTATTCTTGGTAGGGAAGACGATATACACATCGGCCGGTGGCAACTCCCACTCTTCCAGCAACACGCGCAAACGACCTGAGCGCAAGAACGGCGCGACGTCCCATTCCGAGCGCAAGATGATGCCGTGTCCATCGAGCGCCCATGCAATGGCGCACTCGCCATCGTTGGCACTCAGCGGTCCACGCACCTTGACCGTCTCTTGCCGCGCGCCAGAACGGAAATGCCAGCTACCGTAGATCTCGTCGCTTTCGCGCAGCAAGATGCAGCTATGCCTTTGCAAATCTCTTGGTGCCGTCGGTATGCCGTGCTGTTTCAGATAAGCGGGTGACGCACATACCAGCCGACGGTTATCGGCTATCTTGCGCGCCGTGAGCCGCGCATCGGGAATTTCACCAAAGCGGATGACTGCATCGAAACCCTGCTCCACCAGATTGATGGGCCTGTCAGTCAGATGCAATTGCACTTCGACTTCTGGATATTCACGCGCGAACAAGGATAGCTGCGGCGTGATGTGACGCCGCCCAAAACCGAAAGTAGCGCTGATCTTCAGCAAACCTTTAGGAATGATGTTGCCACCCGATATCTTTTGCTCCAGCGCTTCCATATCGCTGATGATGCGCACACCTTCTGCCAGATAGGTTTCCCCTTCCGGCGTCAAGCTGATACGTCGCGTGGTGCGATTCAAGAGGCGCACACGCAGGCGCGCCTCCAGTGCTGCCAGACGCTTGCTGACTGAAGGCGGCGTAACGCCCAGCTCCTGGGCAGCAGCCACCAGACTCCCTCTTTTCATGATCAGGGAGAAAAAAGCCAGATCGGAGATAGCTTCCATTATTTCCTTATACGACTGAATGAATTGTATGGATGGAAATTATATGGCAGTAGATTACGAATATGATGAGCCTTCATAAAAAATCGGAGACAAACATGAAACGACGATCATCCATACTTGCGGCTGCACTCCTTCCGTTCTGCCTGTGCGCCGTATCGTCGGCCATCGCAGACAGCTACCCTTCGCGTCCTGTGCGTCTGATTGTGCCCTACGCACCAGCCGGCAGCGCTGATATCGTTGCGCGCCGTATTGCCGACGAATGGGGCAAAGCACTGGGTGGCAGCTTCTACATAGAAAACCGTGCAGGTGCCGGTGGCAACCTCGGCGTGGATGTGGTCGCCAAGGCAGAGCCAGACGGCTACACCATCGGATTGCAAACGGTATCGCTGGCGATCAATCCTTCGATTTTTCCCAAGATGCCGTACGACACGCTGAAGGACTTGGCGCCTATCAGCATGGTCGCAACCTCGCAGCACGTATTGGTCGTCAATACCAAATTCCCGGCGCACACGACCAAGGAACTATTAGCCAAGGCAAAAGCGAATCCAGGCAAATACAACTACGGCTCAGCCGGTGCCGGTAGCACTTTCCACATGTCGGCTGAACTGTTCAAAGCGGTGGCCGATGTCGACATCATGCACGTACCGTACAAAGGCGGTGGCCCGGCTTTGATCGACACCATTGCTGGTCAAGTCGATATGAGCTTCCCGGTATTGTCCGCAGCTGCACCGCATGTGAATGCAGGTAAATTGATTGCGATCGGCGTGACCGGACCTAATCGTTCTCCGTTGATGCCTAACGTTCCGACCATTGCTGAATCCGGCCTGCCGAATTACAGCTTTGAAACCTGGTTCATCGTCTTTGCACCGGCAGCAACACCCAAGCCTTTGATCGATAAATTAAATGCATCGCTGGTCAAGGCTTTGAATACACCGGCATTGAAAGATCGCATGATCAAGGAAGGTTTTGACCCTGCACCATCGACACCAGCGCAAGCACAGGCCAAGCTAACAAAAGAGTTGAGCAGTTGGGCCAAGTTGGTCAAAGACAAAGGTATCACTGCTGAATAAGCAGGTTTGCGATATGTGAGCGCAATATCGCAGCACAATAAAAAAGCCCGGGAAACCGGGCTTTTTTATTACAAACTTGAATGCTTAAGCGTAACTACGCAGGCGCAATGAGAAATCACGCAGCGCAGTAATGCCAGACGCTTCTGCACGTGCACACCAGTCTTGCAACTGATGCAGCAACTGATCACGACTAGCGTGTGAACGCTCCCAGATCGCACCAAGTTCAACACGCATTTCATGCATGGTTTTCAGTGCTTTGCTGTGTGCAAACAATTCCGTCAATTGCTCTTTATGCGGCGCTTCCAGCTTGGCTGGTTCGCGATGCAAGAGTTTTTTGACTGAACGCAGGAAGCCTGATTCCAGTTGCGCTTTTTCTTTCAGATGTTCGATTTCATCGTGCCAGGTCTTTTTCAGTGACTTCGCATATTTCGCCGTCACATCATAACGATTCGCGATCACTGATTGCAGTGTGTCGAAATCGAGATGCAATTTGCCATGGTCGAATTTTGGCTCAGGCGCAACCTTCTTCACCTTGGCCAGACCGACTGTTTCCAGTATGCGGATATACATCCAGCCGATATCGAACTCATACCACTTCGACGACAGCTTGGCCGATGTGCCAAACGTGTGGTGATTATTGTGCAGCTCTTCGCCACCGATCAGGATACCGATAGGGAAGATATTGGTTGCTGCATCGCTGCATTCGTAATTGCGGTAACCCCAGTAGTGACCAATGCCGTTGATGATGCCGGCAGCAGTAATAGGAATCCAGGCCATTTGCAATGCCCATACCGAGATACCGATCACACCGAACAGTGCAACGTTGATGAACAGCATCAGCACGATACCGAGCGCGCTGTGGCGCGTGTAAACATTGCGCTCCATCCAGTCGTCCGGTGTACCGTAACCGTACTTTTCCATGGTTTCCATGTTTTTCGATTCGGTACGATACAACTCTGCACCTTCGAAAAACACTTTTTTGATGCCGCGGGTTACCGGGCTATGCGGATCTTCTTCGGTTTCGCATTTAGCGTGATGTTTGCGGTGTATCGCAACCCATTCCTTGGTGACCATACCAGTGGTCATCCACAACCAGAAACGGAAAAAATGACTAGGGATAGGATGTAAATCCAAGCCGCGATGTGTCGCGGAACGATGCAAATAGATCGTGACGGCCGCAATCGTGATGTGTGTCACGGCGAGCGCGTAAAAGAATACTTCCCAACCGCTAGCGCGGGTCAGGCCGTTCGATAAAAAATCAAGTACTGCGTCAATCATTGTGGCTCCATTATGAATGCCATAGATATATGGTGTCCCCTACATGGTGTCGCTTTGAAATAAAACGAGGATATCTGGCAAATTTCCGAAACGGATTGTACCCTTTTTAGGGACGTATATCCGATTTTGCAGGATTTTCAGGTGTATTTAAACGCTCTTTTATCGGGCGATATTGCTCGTCAATCAACCTTATCTCGCGCTGCGGGAACGGAACATTGATCTCATTCGCCTGAAATGATCGCCAGATTGCACGATTGACATTAGAAAGAACACCACCACGCCCATCCAGTTGATTTACCCAAAAACCCAGTTGCAAATCAATACCATCTGCCCCGAATGCCACCATCGTCGCGCTCGGTACACGATCAGGCCCTTGTCGAACCCCTGCAACACTAAGTGCGGCCTCTTCCAGCAAACGCAATGCCAAATCGATATCGGTCCGATAATCCACCGAGATACGCGTTGTCATTTGCACCATGGTATCGCTCAGCGACAAATTCTGTACGGCATTGGAGACAAACAGGTCATTCGGCAATATGGTGTCACTGCCATCGCCACCGCGCAGCACGGTATAACGGGTATTAATCTCGGCCACACGTCCGGTGAATTTATCCATCGTGACCGTATCGCCTATCGTCATGCTGCGTTCCAGCAGGATGATGAAGCCGGACACATAGCTGCTGGCAATCTTTTGCAGACCCAAGCCCAGACCGACGCCCAAGGCACCACCAAACACCGACAGCACGGTCAGGTCGATACCAACCATGGACAAGCTGACCAGCAAGGCAATCAGAACCAGCACGGCACGACTCATGCGCGACAGCACAGCACGCATGGATGAATGCATGCCGTCGAGGCGCATCAAGCGCTCTTCGATCAAGGCAGAGGCCCACAGGGCGATAAGGAGGGTGACCCCGACAGAGACGACAGCTTGCAGCATCGTCATCATGGAGACTTTATGCTTGCCCAGCGGGACAAAGGTGTCGTCGAGGAATTCGATCAGATCCGGCAGCACACCGGTGATATGCAGCGCCACCACGATCCAGACCAGGGTCGCGAAACTTCTTTCAAACAATAAAACGAAAGCGCTGACCTTGCCACCGCGCGCAAAGACGCGACGCATGACATAGAAGGCGATGCGTATCAGTGCAAACGATGCCACCAACGGCATCACCACACGCAAGACATCGACCCCATTCACCCCATCCCAACGCTCAAGGATGGCTTTGGCGATCGCCAACAACAACCACGTTAACAAGGGCCACAACACCCGCGCGAAACTTTCTACTCCCAAACGCCGTAAAGCATTTTTTTGCGGCTCTTTTGAGGCAATCACACCACGCACCATGCGTGCGATACCCCAACCCGCTACGAAGCACAGCACCAGAGCGAACAGTTGCCAACGCAAACCCGGGATACCCAGATCCGTCCACAAATCAGCCCAAAGAGTAGAGAGCAGGTTTTCTTTCATTTATTTTTTACGTTCGAGTACCGCCGCGAAAAATCCATCGGTGTGATGCAAGGCAGGCGACAGCTTCAGATACGCATCCATTTTCAGATCGATCTTTTGCTCAGCCAGCACTTCGCTCATCGGAATCAACACGAAGTCATCGCGTGAAGCCAGGAACTGCGCAACGATGCCTTCATTTTCTTCATCCAGAATACTGCATGTGGCATAAACCAGACGACCGCCAGCTTTCACCAAACGTGCTGCACCAGCCAGAATCGATGCCTGCTTTTCGTTCAACTCTACCAGCGATTGTGGCGTCTGACGCCACTTCACATCAGGATTGCGACGCAAGGTACCCAAACCGCTGCAAGGTGCATCGACCAGTACACGATCAATCTTGCCGGCCAGACGTTTTACCTTGGCATCGTTTTCATGCGCGATCTGCACTGGATGCACATTCGACAAACCGCTACGAGCCAGACGTGGCTTCAGTTTAGCCAGACGCTTTTCAGAAATATCAAACGCGTACAAACGACCTGTGTTACGCATCGCAGCACCCAGTGACAAAGTCTTGCCGCCTGCACCCGCGCAGAAATCGACCACCATCTCGCCGCGCTTTGCGCCAACGATTTGCGACAGCAACTGACTGCCTTCGTCCTGCACTTCGATCGAACCGTTCTTGAACAGCGGCAGATTTTGCAGCGCAGGTTTCTTGATGATACGTATGCCCAAAGGTGCGAACGGTGTTGGCTCACACAGTATCGGCGCTTCAGCCAATTCCTTGATCACATCTTCACGCGTGGCCTTGATCGCATTCACACGCAAGTCCAGCGGCGCAGGTTGGTTCACCGCATGCGCCAATTCAAGCGCGGCAGCTTCACCATCACGTGCCACCAGTTTTTCAAACAGCCACTCCGGCATATTTGAACGCAACAGCGATGGCAACAAGGTGCGATCGATTTGCATCACATGGTTCAGCCATTCGGTTTCTTCTTCGGTCAAGCCGGCCAGCGCATCAACGCCGACTGCATCAGCCAAACCGAGCAAAGTCATACGACGCATCGTCGGGCCATTACCGGATTCGGCAAAGCTGGTGTACACCGCTTTATTACGCAACAAACCGTATACAGCCTCAGCCACTACGCCACGTTCACGCGAACCCAGTTTTGGATGATCGCGAAAATAGCGCGACAAGGTACCGTCAGCCGGGCCGGTAAAGCGCAAAATCTCGCGCAATACTTCTTCGGTGTTATTAATGATCGCTGGAGGCAATCTCATGCACATTCCTTCATAAAATATTCTTGTCTGCTACGACTTGTTGATGAGCGAGCCGGCGGCCCGCCTTGGTCTTGATTAATCTTACTTAATTAATCTTGTTTTATACGTACGACGCCATCGACCAAGGATAAACGTCCCTCGACAAAACAGCGTATCGCGTGTGGATAAATGATGTGCTCTTGTTCGAGCACGCGTGCGGCCAATGTTTCTTCCGTATCGTCCTCTAGCACCGGCACTGCCGCCTGCGCCACGATAGGACCATGATCCAATTCAGCCGTCACAAAATGCACGGTTGCACCATGCAGCTTTACACCCGCAGCCAAAGCCTGTCTGTGCGTTGCCAAACCGACAAAGCTAGGCAGCAAGGATGGATGGATATTCAGCATGCGACCGGCGTAATGCGTAACGAGTGGCGTCGTTAACACCCGCATAAATCCGGCTAAAACCACTAAATCCGGCGCAAAAGAGTCAATCTTGCTTTGTAAGGCAATATCGAAATCTTCCCGTGTCGGGTAGTCCTTATGCGAAATCGCAACACAGGGAATACCATGTTCGGCGGCATAAGCCAAACCTGTTGCATCCGCTTTGTTGCTAATAACGGCCGCGATCTGTGCTGGCCACTTCTCATTTTGCGCAGCGCGGATGACGGCCCGCATATTACTACCGCGCCCGGAAATCAAAATGACGATTCTTCTCATGGCGCGCATTGTACCGTACCGCGGCCTAATCAGACTTATTCGAACAGGTAAGGACAGCAACCATGAGCACAAAGCCGGGATGCCAACAGGGAGCGTGATGCAGATACAGCTTGAGCAGATTTGCCTGAAAAACGGGCGATTGAGTCAGCCGCCATGCGCATAGCGGCTGCGTAGGATCAACTTACTGGAAAGAGTAAAACACCCGGAAGGCGATCTTTTTGTCTGCCCAGAAATCGGCAGCATCGCGGAACACGTCCAGCAAGGTTTCGCGCGCTTCTTTATCGAATTTGGGTGTATTCGGCAATTGTTCCAATACCACCAGGAATCCAGGCTGAGGCCCTGCTTTATGCGCCAAACTGGTCAGGCAATCCGACAAAGCATCGAAATTCTTGCCAAAATGCTTGGGAAACTGGAATGCCTCGGCAATTGCGGCCAGCACTTGTTGTTTCGTCGTCGCATGCGCGCAATGTGCGTACAGGAAATGCTGCCCAAGCTGCGCGGCCTCGGCCTGCAAATCGGCGACACGGAAGGCCCGGATCGACTGCACTACATTGAGCGGCACGGTTTTAAACAAACTCATTTATCCCTCATCTCCAGCAATTTATTATCAAGGAAACACACCCCGCTCACTCAATGACTCTTTTGAAGCTTCTATAGTGATCGGCGGTGTAATAATATTCGCGCGGCTTGGCTTGCTCGCCTCCTGTAATAATTCGCTTGGCACCCCGGTTACGGGCGCGCGGCGTTTTTACAGTGTATTCGCGATAATACCCACGCTTTTGCTGCGGCAAAACCTTCTCATAATTCCCAAATACGGAGCCATCTTTCTCGTAAGGGAAAGGCCCGCCCTGGCGAATCAACGCGATAGTCTGCTGCGCTTCACGCGGCAATTCGGCGACCGAAATGACCTGAAGTCCGCCGGAATCGAATGCAAAAGCGTTATAAGAAAGTAAGAATGTAGCGAAAACCAGGAAAAAACGTGTGAGAAATTTAACTTTCACCGAAATTCCTTCTAGTAATAATTGGCGCATCCTATCGATCTGACGAACGCAATACCTGAGAGTAACGTGTTGTGTTGTCCGAATCAACACGTAATTCACACGCCCGTCACACGCCGCAGGCGCGCGCTTTAGACCGTCGCATTTTCTGCAATACCTGTCCCCTGCGTTGAGAAAAAGGCAAGAATCTCGGTTTTATGCGCCAACGCGTCTTTGCGCCCCAGCTCGATTAATTCGCAGGTGTAGCTTTTTTCAAACAGCAAATACGATGCCAAAGCGGCACCACGCACTTCAGCCGCACCGATTCCCGAGAGCAACATCCGTACCGGACGCGGCAAGCTGCCGATGTGTCGGCTTGCGATAGTGTCCAGACGCTCGGATGGTGCAATCGTCAGCATCTCTATCGGTCGCAACGGCGTTTTGGTTTTTTGCTCATCGGTGAGAACCGACAAGGTTTGATTGATACGATTCAAGCGTTCGATATCACCGGCAATACTGTCGAGGAAAATACTGGAAAGCGCGTGACCAAGAATTTGCGCCAGACTCGGATATTGCGCATTGGTCGATTGATCTATCGCCGGTTCCAGCAAGCGTCCGGCACCAATCACGAGAACTTTGTCTGCGCCCAGATGTATCGCTGGTGAAATCGGTGCCAACTGGCGCATGGAGCCATCACCAAAAAATTCACGCCGCCCTTCGCAAAAAATAGGTGTCGCCGGAAAAATCAATGGGATCGAAGCCGATGCCAGCAAATGTTCGACACCAATCTGGCCACGTATCGCGACGCGTTGTGTCCGTATCCAAGGTTCGATGTCGGCTTCGCTTTGATAAAAGGTCATGTGCTTGCCGGCGGTATACGAAGACGCCGTTACCGCCAAAGCGTGCAATTTCCCATCCATCAGAGCCGCATCCAGACGCGGCAGATTCAACATCCGATTGAGCAGACTGACCAGTGGCGTGTTATCGAGTAGAGAGTTAGGCGGATTCGCGCGCCACTTACGCAGCAACCAGCCAAAGGACAGCAGCGACAACCACTTTGCACCGGAACGCAACACGCCCAGAGAATCGGCGCGATAAACCTGCTCGGCGGTGAAGTGCTCCCAGACATCCACGACTTTTTTCAAGCCGGCACAAAAATCGTCTGCATGACATGCCAGTGCTGTCGCATTGATCGCGCCAGCGGAAGTGCCGCAAATAATATCGTAGGGATTACGTTCAGGCGCCCAACCGGCTTCGCACAGAATGCTAGAAACGGTTTCCAATACGCCGACTTGATACGCAGCGCGTGCGCCGCCACCTGTCAGCACCAGACCTATTTTCTTTTGATCTCGTATAGCAACCAATTAACTGAGCCTTTCACATGTCGGACAAGCGAAGCACACCGTTGTTGTATCAATCTCCCTTGGCGATACCTTCGCGCCGTGGATCAGCGCCGCCAAACCAGACTTCTTCACCGTGTATATTCAAACGCATGATGCCTTGCAAACCGGAAGTTTGCTCCAGCACTTGCACTTCATGACCTTTCGCCACTAAAGCATTGACCAAGGCATTCGATACGCGGCCTTGCTCCAGTTCGGTTGGGCCGTTGCGACTACCGACGTTCGGCAAGTTGATCGCCTGCTGCACATTGAGTCCCCAATCCATCGTGCCGATGAGAACCTTGCCCACATAATTGATGATGGAAGCGCCGCCCGGTGAGCCTATCGACAACACCAGCTTTTGCGTTCTTTTTTCAAAGACGAACGTTGGCGACATCGAGCTGCGCGGCCGTTTACCAGGCTGCACGCGATTCGCAACCAAGCCATTGGCATCCGTCGCATTGAAGGAAAAATCGGTCAGCTCATTGTTCAGCAAAAATCCATCCACCATCTGACGCGAGCCGAAGCCGTTTTCAATTGTGGTCGTCATCGAGACTGCATGACCATTGCCATCGACAATCGAGATATGCGAAGTGGACGGCAATTCAAGCGAAGTATTGTTACCCAATGCCAGACGCGCACCAAAAGGTCGACCGGGTTGCGCTTTCTTCATCGATTCTTCGCGTATCAAGGCGGCGCGCTGCATCAGATATTTTTTATCCAGCAAAGGTCGTGCGCTGCCACCGGGAAATGACACGAACTCAGGATCGCCTATGTAACGGTCGCGATCTGCATAAGCCAGTCGTCCCGCTTCCGAAAAGAGATGTACTGCCTCGGCATTCCACACGCCGTCTACCGGTGCAAGTGCGCGCATGTCTTTCGTTTCCAATATCCCGAGTATTTGTGCAATCGCAATACCACCGGACGAAGGTGGCGGCATGCCACACACGATCCAAGACTTGTAATCGCTACAAATCGGTTCACGCACCTTGGCTCTGTAAGAAGCCATGTCACGTACGCTCAATCCACCTGGATTAGTCGGATGTTTATTTACCTTGTCAGCGATGTCCTGTGCAATCTTCCCTCGGTAGAAAGCATTGGCACCTTCGTTCGCAATAGTCGTCAGAGTCGCAGCCAGTGCCGGATTTTTCAACAGATAACCGACTGGTCTTGGCTTGCCATCTTGATCGTAGAAATAGGCAGCGGCGACAGGATCGTTTTTCAGATAGGTTTCAGACTGCAGCAAAATCGCCAAGCGCGGACTGACGGCAAAACCATCTGTCGCTAATTGAATCGCGGGAGCAAACAATGTAGCCCACGGTAACTTGCCGTATTGCTGATGCGCCAGTTCCAGCATGCGCAACACGCCTGGCACGCCAACTGAGCGACCGCCGACTACCGCTTCATGGAAAGGCATCGCCTTATCGTTGGCAGTTTGAAATAATCTCCCCGTTGCAGTGTCCGGCGCAGTTTCACGACCATCGAAGGCTTTCACGCGCGACCCATCGTAATGCAACAAGAAGGCACCGCCGCCAATACCCGACGATTGCGGTTCTACCAAACCCAGCACCATTTGCGTTGCAATCGCAGCATCAACCGCCGAGCCGCCAGCTTTCAAAATTTGATAACCGGCATCCGCTGCAAGCGGATTGGCTGCGGCCACCATGTATTTCTTTGCGACCCAGCCGGGTTTTTCCGTGTAGCCACTGCTGCCCTCTGGCTCAATCGGAATATAGTTTTTGTGTACAGGTGCGCTGCTGCAAGCTGCAAGCAAGGCGGACAATACGACGGCAATAACAGGCGTTTTAATCATGCAAGGTCCCGGAGAAGCAAAGATGGAAGCACAAGGTTTGCCCTAGTGTAAACCGCTTGCGACCTACTGTCAGTTTGTTGAAGCCGCGATATTGCATTTTGATGAGCCACTTCGACGGAATCAACAACTAATCCCGCGCAAGAAAAAAGCAGCCGAAGCTGCCTTTTTCCTCTCCGTCAACACATGTCTAAGGTTTAACCAATGCCGGCGGCGCTGGTGCGCTTTCAACTGGAACAACTATCGTTGTCACCGGCGATACTATCGTGACCGCAGTCACACTGCTTTGCGTCATTTGGTAACCCGATGCAGGCAATAGCGGCACCATCAGCAATGCAACAATGTTGATGATCTTGATCAGAGGATTCACCGCTGGACCAGCCGTATCTTTATACGGATCACCAACAGTATCGCCAGTGACCGCTGCCTTGTGCGCTTCGGAGCCTTTACCACCGTGATGACCATCTTCGATATATTTCTTCGCGTTATCCCATGCACCGCCACCGGTGGTCATCGATATTGCCACGAAGATACCAGTCACAATCGCCCCCATCAGCAAACCACCCAAGGCCGCAGGTCCTAGTATCATGCCGACCAAAATCGGGATCACTACCGGCAACAAGGAAGGAATAATCATTTCCTTAATTGCTGCTGTCGTCAGCATATCCACTGCCTTGTCGTACTCCGGTTTACCTGTACCGTCCATGATGCCTTTGATGTCGCGGAACTGGCGACGCACTTCCATCACTACCGCACCGGCCGCACGTCCCACCGCTTCCATCGCCATCGCACCGAACAGATACGGGATCAAACCACCAATGAAGAGCCCGACGATGACCAAAGGATTCGACAAATCGAAGGAGGTGCTCTTGCCGACAGAATCCAGTGCATGCGTGTAATCGGCAAACAAAACGAGCGCTGCCAAACCAGCAGAACCAATCGCATAACCCTTGGTCACCGCCTTGGTTGTATTACCCACAGCATCGAGCGGATCAGTAATCGCACGCACCGATTCCGGCATGCCTGACATCTCTGCAATACCGCCCGCGTTATCGGTAATCGGACCATAGGCATCCAGCGCCACGATAATGCCGGCCATCGACAACATCGCTGTTGCCGCAATTGCGATGCCGTACAAACCACCTAGCCAGTACGATGCAAGAATCGCCGCACACACTGAGACTACCGGCCATGCAGTCGAACGCATGGATACACCCAGACCGGCAATGATGTTGGTACCGTGACCAGTAGTCGAGGCTTGCGCCACATGCTGCACTGGTTTGAAATCAGTCCCGGTGTAGTACTCAGTGATGTAGACCATCAAACCGGTCAACACGATACCGACCACTGCCGAACCCATCATCGCCAGTTGCAACTCCGGCGGAATCACCAACCAGGTCACGACCGCAAAACCGATCAGTGACAAACCAGCGGCCCACCATAAGCCCGTGTACAAAGCCGACATGATTTTTTTACCCGGCTTGGCCTTCACCATCGAACAACCAACGATGGAAGCGAGTATGGATACGCCGCCCAACAACAGAGGATAGATCGCCGCCTGCAACTCCATGCCGCGCATCACCAAAGTACCCAGCAACATGGTTGCAATCAAGGTCACCACATAGGTTTCAAACAAGTCAGCTGCCATACCGGCGCAATCGCCTACGTTGTCACCTACGTTATCGGCAATCACCGCAGGATTACGCGGATCATCTTCAGGAATACCAGCTTCGACCTTGCCGACCAAATCAGCACCAACGTCCGCACCTTTGGTGAAAATACCCCCACCCAGTCGCGCGAAAATCGAAATCAGCGAGGCGCCAAATGCCAGACCTATCATCGGCGTGATCACATCATGCAAGGTGACGGTGTAACCAACGCCATGCAGTGCAGAAGTAACCAGAATCAAAAAGAAAATCGCGACACCAAGCAAGCCCAGTCCAACTACCAGCATGCCGGTAATCGCACCGCCCTTGAACGCCACATCCAATGCTTCGTTCATGCCCTTGGTCGCCGCTTGCGCAGTACGCACATTGGCGCGCACCGATACATTCATACCGATGAAACCGCATGCGCCGGACAATACTGCGCCGATCAGGAAGCCCATCGCCGTAGTCAGACCAAGGCCAGGCACAAGTGCGATGATGATAAAGAGCACAACGCCGACGATGGCAATCGTGCGGTACTGGCGCGCCAGATAGGCCGCAGCACCTTGTTGAATCGCGGCAGCAATTTCCTGCATGCGTTCATTGCCAGCGTCTTGTTTGAGTATCCAACTGCGAGAGATCAGACCATAGACGACGGCAATGATGCCGCACGCAATGGCGAACCATAGACTTGATGCCATATCGACTCCTCCTGTTTTTTCACGACTAAGTTAACCACTACGACAATGCAACAGACATAAAGAATGTCCCGTGCTAACTGCGTACTGCAAAACTTTCTGTCGCCCTTTTTATTATTGGATTAGGGCCTGTTAAGCATTAATTTGCGAGTGCGAACGCGCGACAGGCGTTGACTGCCTAGGCGCAGCGACGCGACGTAGCGGCACTACGGCAAGGAGCTGCAACAACGGCAGGCGACGCCTGTAGCCGTTCCCGAAGGGTTCTAGGCAGAAAGCGCGCTGACTGCGTTGCATGGCTTGCAGGTGGGTCACCACCTGCCACGCCACGCGCCTTGCCACCACGTTTTCTGCCTAGAACGCATCTCCCAAATTAATGCTTAACAGGCCCTAGGGCTGGCTGAGTCTCTTGATGCTATCGATATTAATGCTATAGCGATACAACAGTTTGAACAAGCATGAAAAAAGCGGACATATAGTCCGCTTTTCTTTTTAGCCTTCCAACGCTGCAAATGCCGCGTCGCGTATCTGATCGACTGGGCCGACGCCCGCGATCTTGCGATATTTAGGCGCGCCCGGTTTGCCGGATTCTGCCCATTTATTGTAGTAACCAACCAACACTTCGGTTTGATCGTGATAGACCGACAAACGCTTCTTGACGGTTTCTTCCTTGTCGTCGTCACGCTGGATCAACTCTTCACCAGTCAGGTCATCCTTGCCTGCCACTTTAGGCGGATTGAATTTGACGTGGTAAGTACGACCTGATGCCGGGTGTACGCGACGACCGCTCATGCGTTCAACGATGGCCTCATCCGGCACATCGATTTCCAAAACGTAATCAATGGCGACGCCAGCGTCTTTCATTGCATCAGCTTGTGGAATCGTGCGTGGGAAACCGTCGAACAAATAACCCTTGGCGCAATCCGCTTCTTTCAAACGATCTTTAACCAGACCGATGATGATGTCATCCGATACCAGACCACCTTCGTCCATGATTTTTTTGGCGGCGATACCGAGTGGCGTGCCAGCCTTGACCGCTGCGCGCAACATGTCGCCGGTCGAAATTTGCGGGATATTGAATTTATCTTTGATGAAACCAGCTTGCGTGCCCTTACCGGCACCAGGCGCTCCTAAAAGGATGAGGCGCATGAAATTTTTCCTAAAACGAGTTTTGAATTCTATTACCGAAAGGCGCTAAAGCGGCGCCGAGGATAGTCGTGATTTATAGATTTAGCCTATGAACTTTGCACGAAACTTACCACAAAATCATATCAAATCAATGTTTTTGGCTTTATTGCAATGCATTATTGGCCAAAAAACCGCCTGACGCGCTCCAAGTCTTCCGGCGTATCCACGCCAGTTACCGGCGCATGTGGCGTCACGTGTACGGCAATCGGAACACCGTGCCATAACACGCGTAATTGCTCCAGCGCTTCCAATTGTTCAAGCGGAGAAATGCTCAGCTGAGGGTATTCCTGCAAGAAGCCATTGCGATATGCGTACAAGCCTATATGGCGCAAAGGCGCATACGCTGCCGGCATCGCATCCTTGCTCAAGGCAAAACCATCGCGATGCCAAGGAATCGTTGCACGCGAGAAGTACAAGGCTCGACCTGCTTTATCCAACACAACCTTCACCACGTTCGGATTGAAGGCTTCTTCAATATCACTGATTGCATGCGCCGCCGTTGCCATCGGCACATCACGCGTAATCAAGGTGGCAGTTGCAGCGATCAAGGATGGATCGATCAAAGGCTCATCGCCCTGCACATTCACCACCACTGCATCATCCGGCAAACCGATCAAGGCCGCCACTTCCGCAATGCGGTCAGTGCCGGACGGATGATCGGCACGCGTCATTTGCACCGCTACCTTATGCTGCACACAAGCGGAAAAAATATCAGCGTGATCAGTTGCAACGATCACTTGCGCCGCGCCAGATTGCATCGCACGTTCAGCCACACGCACGATCATCGGCTTGCCGCCCAGATCAGCCAGCGGTTTATTCGGCAATCGAGTAGAAGCAAGACGTGCGGGAATGATTACAGTAAAAGACATCGAGAACTTCCAGAATAGCGGTACTTACGTCGCCTTAAGCCGAAGGCGTAGCTTGCAAATCGCGCGCTTGATCAGCCCACATGATAGGAATGCCATCGCGTATCGGGTACGCAAGCTTATCTGCCTTGCAAATCAGTTCTTGCGCTTTTTTGTCATGCTCAAGCGGACCTTTGCAGATCGGGCAGACCAGAATATCAAGCAATCGATTGTCCACGGAGTTTCTCCACAATTTTTTCAGCAAACGCAGCATCAAGCTGCGCTGTTACAGGCACGACCCACAAACGGGGATCGTTTCTCAAACCATCGTTTTGCCGACATTTTACTGCATCCTTCTCTGTCATCAGAATCACATCCGCTTTGACCGCAGCAAACGGGTTATCGGCAAAATCATAATGATCAGGCAAGGCCATCTCTTCGAACTGCAAACCGGCATTGCGCAATAGCGTAAAAAACCGACCAGGATTACCAATTCCGGCAGCCGCCAATATCGTAGGAGAGTGTTTTCCTTCGGCACTTACAAAGGAACTCAAGGCACTCGTTTGCGAACGATCATTCAGTTTTTCTGCAACTGTTCCGACAAGCTGCATGCTGACCGTATCCGATGGCATGCCGTCTGGCAAAACCACGCCATTCACCACGGTAAAATCACGGCGACGCGATGCTGTTTCGCGCAATGGGCCAGCAGGCAGCAGCCAGCCATTACCGACACCACGGCCATCGAACAACACGATTTCGATATCTCGCTCCAAACGGTAATGCTGCAAGCCATCGTCTGAAACCAACACGTCAACTTCCGGATGCGCAGCCAACAAAGCGGTCGCTACAGCAACCCGATCACGCCCTACCATGACCGGACACTCTGCTCTGTGCGCAATCAGCAAAGGCTCATCACCAACTTCCTGCGCCAAGGATTGCGACGTCACTACCTGCGGCACATCGTTATGCACACCGTAACCGCGTGAAATCACGCCGGGCTTGAAGCCGGCTTGACGCAAAGCCTGCACCAACCAGATCGTCAACGGCGTTTTGCCAGTTCCACCAACAAAGATGTTGCCCACGACAATGACCGGCACCGGCAAGCGCTGGGTTTTGGCAATACCAAATTGATAGGAAATTCTGCGCGCAGCGGAAAGCGCGCCAAACAAGCCGGATACCGGTAACAGCAAGCAAGCCGCTAGCCCGCGCTGCGCCCACGTGCGCGTCAAAAATGCTTCGAGATTGGAGCGTTGGAGAGCCAAAGACGTGATCCCGTAATGAAAATGCTGCCCTTCATACCTGAAGCGACAGCATCGAAACTATAGAACTTACTAAATGACAGGATTTACTTTTTACCGCTGGTCTGCGCCGCGAACGTGACCTTGGAATAACCAGCGATACGCGCCGCTTCCAATACATTAATCACGGTTTGATGCGTGGTGGTTGCATCAGCAGCGATGATGACTACCGGATCAGGATTAGCCTTGCCGGAAGCCGCCGCAGCTGCGGTCAGTTCCGCCGCCAATCCTTCCGGATTTTGCACCGCGACACGATTATTGTTAATCGAATAGCGACCTTGCGCATCGACACCAACGTTAATCTCGAACGGTCTGCCCATCGCCTTCTCCGCATCTGCGGTCGGCAATGTAATCTGCAAAGCAGTGAACTTGCTATAGCTGGTCGATACCATCAAGAAGATCAGAATCACCAACAATACGTCGATGAAAGCGATCAAATTGATTTCTGGATCTTCGCGACCTTGTCCCTTGCGGAAATTCATCAGGTTTCCAGTCTCTTACTTGCGTGAACCATGCACGATATCGACAAACTTCACCGCTTGCTGCTCCATGTCGATAATGAAGCTATCGACCAGTGCACGGAAGTGCCGGTAGAACACCAATGATGGCATCGCAATCGCCAAGCCGAAGCCCGTGTTGTACAAGGCTATCGAAATCCCATGCGCCAGTTGCGCCGGATTCGCGCCTGTACCGGTTGCGTTCTGCGAACCGAAAATCTCGATCATGCCAACCACGGTACCGAACAAACCCATCAACGGTGCCAAGGTCGCAATCGTACCCAGCGTGGTCAGGAAGCGCTCCAACTCATGCGCAGTACCGCGCCCTGCTTCTTCTATCGACTCTTTCATCACATCGCGCGGCGCATCAACGTTACGCATACCTGCTGCCAACACACGACCGAGTGGTGAGTTTTGCTCCAAGGTGGTCACGACGTTCGCATCGATCTTGCCGTTGTGATAAACCCGAATGACTTCGTCCAACAAGTTCGGCGGCAAAATCCGGCGGCGGCGCAAATACAGGCTACGTTCAATAATCAGGGTCAAAGCAATAACTGAAGCAATCAGCAACAGCCAGATAGGCCAGCCTGCTGCGTGAATAATGGCGAGCAAAGTAAGCTCCTTCTTTGGGATTCAATAAGTATGGATGGAGAATGTAACGTTTTGGCGCAGGGAGAGCAAGTTTCTACCAGTGTCGGCTTGACAGCCTTGCATGACGAGCGATAACGCCATGTTAACCGGCATCCGCACTGCGCCTGAAAATTCTTTTAACAACATGACCTCCCGGCAAAACGACTTGTGCACATTTTCTGTGGATAACATTGTGCGTAACTGTGTGTAAGCAGTCGAAGTGATTGATTTCAAAGAAAATTTTTTCCGCGCATAGAAATGAGGCAGTGCATATCCTTGATGATATCTCTACTCTTTTTGCTTACTGCCATGTTTCCGAGCTACATCGGCCGCCACATTCCAGCCAGCATCAGAGAGAGTTGTCGCAGTGGTGAGAAGTTCACAAATGCCATCTCATCCTCAAACACCCCGCATATAAAAACGCCCGGCATCGATTACTCGATGTCGGGCGCATATACAAACTTGATGTTCAGACACGCATACGCGTGCCCTGATTTATTAAATACCGCGGAACACGGCACACTGTCTGAAGGCTTCTTCCGAAAATGGAATCTGCTTGCTCTTGCAGTATTTCGAAGTCAGCTTGAGCAATTCCTTGATATCGCGGCCGCTGCACTTCGCATAGATATTACTCAGCGAGTCGATCAACTCGTCCGACAGATCCGCATGGAATTGCGTCGCCAGCGATTTCCACAGACGCATGGCATCTTCCTTCGGTGGCACCTCGTACTGGATGGTCGCAATGCAACGCGACAAGATCGCGTCATCCACATCACCGATACGATTCGTCGTCATGAACAGCAAACCCTTGAAGTATTCCAGCGTACGCAGGAACTCGGCAACGATCGCGTTGTGCTGCAAATCGTTGTCGCGGCAACGGATGTACACGTCCGCCTCATCCAGCAACAGGATCGCATCCCAGCGCGCGGCGCGGCGCAGGATTTGCGACAGATTCTGTTCGACAGAAGCCGCCGTGATACCTAGCTGGCCTGAGTGCACGCGATACAACGGCTTGCCAACCACTTCCGAATACACTTCTGCCGTCAGCGTTTTGCCGAGACCTGGCGCGCCTTTGCAGAGAATAGTGGTACCGCCAGATTTACCTTCGACGATATCTTCCATCAACACGCTCATATCGGCGGTGAGGATGTCTATCAGTTCTCTGTGCTGTGTCGGCAGGATCAGCTTCTCGCGTAATTCCGGCTTGTATTGGTATGAAGTCAGATTCTGTACGTGCACCCAGATGTTCTGATGCAGCTCCAGATGGAAGAGATGCACATAGCAATGCAGAGGAATTCTCTCGAAACCTTGCGCAAAACCATTCTCACGCCAGAATTCGGCATCGGCCATCATCTCGAAGCGACGATCCAGAATTTCTTCGTCATTGACGCATTTCGCGACGACGCCGTCCTTCAAGGTCAGCATGCCTATACGGTGTTTTTCATCCATCGTGAATGCTGCATTACGCGCGATGAACTGCTTACCAAATTGACGCTGATATGTAAGGAAGCGCTTGGATTGCTTTTCGTATTCCTGCTTGAATTCGGCGCATTCCTTGAAATAGCCAAGCTCGCTCAACAATTCCGGAATCGTACGATTAACGATGTCGTGTGAATTGATCACGATCGCATTCGTCATCCCGGAGCGGCGCATGCGCAGATCGGATGACTCTTCCTTGCCTGCAGCTTGCATCGTATTAGCGATCAGATCGATCACGACATACGGCGCGCCTTGGTCTGGCACAACATGGCGCAGACGATGGATCAGCCACGGCAGCAGCACACCATCTTTATTGCGTTTGTACAGCCAGCCGTCGATCACATCACGTGAAAAATACGCGGCCAGCCCAGGTACCAATTTATCCAGATCGGGAATCTTGCGTGCCTGCGGTGCACCAAGAATATTGTCCAGTGCCAGCATCTGGTACATCAAGGAGCGATCGTCTTGCGCTTTGCACAAGGTGTACAAGGTATTCATCGCTTTCGCGTCGAATAACTTGCTGGAAACAATCATGCGGCCATGGCAAATGCCATGTTCGGAAAGCCGTTTGGCCAGTGGAGATTCTTTCTCTATCATCTCCAGCAGCACATTCACCATCGATTCCGGTATTTCAAAATCCATCACAACTCCATGCTAATTTCGTGTTCGGCACAGGTGGGTGCCCGATAAAATCCGTGCGTCATCAATGCAATGCCAATGCGGACAACTCAAAGCAGAAAACGTCAACAATCAAACATCATTGTGCGATATTACAAAAGAAAACGGCTTCCATATCTGGAAGCCTTCTGTCTGTTTGATGCCTATCGCCGAAATCGTGATTCAGCAGCGCACGTCTGGCATGTCTTCCCGTTATCAATGCTTTTTCGTGTTTCTCGTAGTATTCGCCCGACCGCATTGCCGCGTCCATCATAAAGCAATAACTTGGGCATGTGAAGCCAAGGCCCATCACCTATACGGACAGGGATAGTGCATATCCAGCCAAATAGCGCGCATATCCGGCCATGCTGCACTTGCACATATTTTCAAATACGCTTTTCGGACAATCAGAGAATCCAGACTGAAAGAAAGTCCTTATACTAGCGGGCCACGAAACAAGATCAATTCGCCACGGAGTCTCAGTGTCCAAAGGTATTACGTTTTCAGTTACCAGCTCCGTGCTGTTCGCCGTTCTCTATTATTACTCCACCTTGCTGGTACCGCTAAGCGGCGAAGAAATTTTCGGCTGGCGCACATTGTTGACCTTCCCTTTCCTGACCATATTCATCTGGTCTGGCGGCCGCCAAATCATGGTGAAAATGCTGGCGCAACGGATGCTGCAAAATCCCAGCCTGCTGCTCGGTGCGATTGCGACATCCGCATTTCTCGGCGTACAACTATGGCTGTTCATGTGGGCACCGCTACATGGTCGTGCGCTCAACGTGTCGCTTGGCTACTTTTTATTGCCGCTCACGATGTTGATGACCGGCCGCATCGTCTATAAGGAACGTCTATCGCGCCTGCAGAATCTGGCCGCACTATGCGCCGCATTCGGCGTGGCGAACGAGCTGTATCAAGTGGGCAGCTTTTCATGGGAAACGCTGACTGTTGCACTCGGCTATCCGGTCTACTTCGTGTTGCGTCGTCGCCTTGGTTCCAACAATATCGGCGGATTGTGGTTTGACATGGCATTCCTGCTGCCAGCTGGTTTGTGGTTCGTCTATGCCGGCAATCTGGACTTCGCTACGCTTCACGATCATTCACGCTTGTATCTCTTGATTCCATTGCTCGGCGTGATCAGTACGTTTGCTCTGATCTTCTACATGTTGGCGAGCCAAATCTTGAGCTTGAGCCTGTTCGGTCTGCTCGGCTATGTCGAACCTGTACTGCTAGTGGTGGTTGCCTTGTTGCTGGGAGAAAGCATCAAGGGCGCGGAATGGCTGACCTACATTCCGATCTGGATCGCGGTATTGCTCCTGATCGTTGAAGGCGTTAAAACCGTTTATACGCGGCACAATCTGGATACGTAAAATTGCTGAATCAAGCCGGACGCATCTTTACAGAGACGTCCGGCCAGCGCTCAGAACTGTTCCCAATCATCTCCCGCACCCGCCAAAGCCGCGACCTTGTCATTCTTGATGGCAGGTGCCTCCTTGCTTGCAAGCTGAGCAGGTGCCGGATTGCGTGACAACACAGGCGCACTTGGTTTGGCCGGCAATGTATTCAACGCTGATGGCAGCACGTGCAAAACCTGCGTGCCGTCCAGCTTGAACACGCTGACAACTTTTACCAAATTCCCGGCCTGATCCTGCAAGGAAGCGGCAGCCGCTGCGGCTTGTTCTACCAAGGCTGCATTTTGCTGCGTGGCTGTATCCATCTGCATGACGGCTTGATTGATTTGTTCGATACCAGCAGTTTGCTCCTGGCTGGCCGCGGTGATTTCTCCCATGATGTCGGTTACGCGCCGCACACTAGCCACCACTTCCTGCATCGTGGTTCCTGCATCATCGACCAGACGTGCGCCCACATTTACTTTACTTACTGAATCGCCGATCAGATTCTTGATTTCCTTCGCGGCAGCAGCCGAACGTTGCGCCAGATTACGTACTTCACCTGCAACGACCGCAAAACCGCGCCCCTGCTCGCCAGCGCGCGCCGCTTCTACTGCCGCATTCAAGGCCAGGATATTGGTTTGGAAAGCGATGCCATCGATCACACCTATGATGTCTGCAATCTTCTTGGCAGAATCGTTGATCGATCCCATCGTATCGACCACTTGCGACACCACAGTGCCGCCCTTGATCGCCACTGCAGAAGCGGTCATGGCCAGTTGATTGGCCTGACGTGCGTTGTCTGCATTCTGTTTAACCGTGCTGGTCAACTCTTCCATCGACGATGCGGTTTCTTCCAATGAACTGGCCTGTTCTTCGGTGCGAGAAGATAAATCCAGATTGCCGGTTGCAATCTGTGTCGATGCAGTCGCAATCGCTTCGGTGCTGTAACGCACTTCCCCGACGATGCGTACCAGACTGGTATTCATTTCCTTCAATGCCTGCAATAACTGCCCCGTTTCATCCTTGTATTTGACATCGATCACGCTACTCAGATCACCAGCGGCAACAGTTTGCGCGATCTTGACCGCCTCATTCATAGGCTTGGTAATCGAGTGCGATATCCAGTAGGCAAAGCCGATGCCGGCAATCGCCGCTGCGATGCCGAGCGTCGTCATCATGGTTGTTGCCGATTCAATATGGCCGGCTGCTTCGTCACCGCTCTGCTCTACTATTTTCTTTTGCAGTACTGACAATTGCACAATGACTTTTTGTACCGCATCCAGCGCCGGCAGCGTTTCTGTCAGCATCGTGTGCATCGCCTCATCGCGCTGGCGGTCGGCGACCATTTTCCCGACCTTGGTGAAAGAAGCGACATACTGCGCGCGTACCGCCTTGAATTGCGTCACCAGCGTTTTTTCTTCTTCGCTAGTGACCAATTTATCCAGTACGGCAACGGCATCATCGATGGTCTTCTTGTTCTGTGTGATGGCAGCATAAATGGCCTCGACCTTGGCGGGATCTGTTTCTATGAACAACTCCATATTGCGGCGCGCATTGGCGAGCGTGGTGCCATCTATCGTCGCAGCCGCTTCTGCCTTGACCCAATCGGTATCTATCATCTGACGATTGATTTTCCCAATATCGGAGAAACGAACCAATGCAAAAACGATCAATATCGCTGTCAGTACGAAGATCAGACCGAAGCACATGCCCAGACGGGCGCCAATTTTTACATTCAAGATGTTCATTTTTCTTTCCCCAAGCAAGTCGTGACGACATCTATTTAAAGACGCCAGCGCATTTCAATACTCAAATTCCATTACCATCTGTTTTTATTGTCTGCAGCTATGCACATTCCTAGGGCAGCAAGAAATGGCACTTCACTCATTTCGTGCGCCCAATACCTGTGCAACCAAGAACCATCCCAAGCAAGAACACTTATGAACTCTGATCGTCCAGCACCGAACAATCCCTCCGCACCAGCCGTGCTCAGCGTCTCTGCGCTGAATCAGGCTGTCTCACGCATGCTGGAACGCAACTTTCCTTTATCGTGGGTATCCGGTGAAATATCCAACTTCACTTGTGCTGCATCCGGACATTGGTATTTCACGTTAAAAGACAGTGCAGCCCAGGTACGTGCTGTGATGTTTCGTGGTCGTGCTCAATATGCAGATTTCATGCCACGCGAGGGAGACAAAGTCGAGGTGCGCGCACTGGTGACGCTGTACGCGCCGCGCGGCGATTATCAGTTGAGTGTGGAAGCGATACGGCGCGCCGGCGTCGGTAATTTGTATGAAGCTTTTTTACAATTGAAGGAAAAGCTGAATGCTGAAGGTTTGTTCGATCCAGCGCGCAAACGCCCTATACCCTCATTCGCCCGCACGATAGGCATAGTCACCAGCCCGCAAGCAGCCGCTTTGCGCGATATTTTGACCACGCTGAAACGACGTGCGCCGCATGTGAACGTCATCCTGTATCCGACGCCTGTACAAGGCGAAGGCTCGGCCAACAAGATTGCGCAAGCGATAGCCACTGCTTCTGCACGTGCCGAATGCGATGTGCTGCTGGTCTGTCGCGGTGGCGGCAGCATAGAAGATCTGTGGTCCTTCAATCATGAAATCGTCGCGCGCACCATCGTCGGTTGCGACATCCCGGTCATCGTTGGCGTTGGCCATGAAACCGACTTCACCATTGCCGATTTCGCCGCCGACTTGCGTGCACCGACACCGACTGCAGCCGCTGAATTGGCTGCGACGCCACGTGCCGATTGGCTGGCGCGACTGGAAGCGCAAGCTGACGATATGCGTCTGACAGTGAAGCGACAGTTATCCGATACCGCACAAACACTGGACTGGCTCTCGCGTCGTCTGATCAGTCCATCGGCTTACATCGCGCATGAAAGAATGAAGCTGCAAAACCTGCAAGCACGTCTGGGGCACGCTACGCGCATTCCACTCAGCAAGGCACAATTTGCACTGGCGCATCTGCGCAATCGCTGGCTGACGCAGTTACCGGATACGCAAGCGCAACGGCTGAATGTCGTGAATCATGCGCGCCGTTTGAGCAATCAAATGAATAGCAACATCGCCACGCAGCGCCAAACCCTCACCGCGCTTTCCGCCCAACTGGAAATGCTGAACCCGCAACGCACATTGGAACGTGGTTACGCCATGATCACGGATGAAAAAGGAAAGATCGTGCGCGCGCCGAAAGAACTGCAACCACGACAAAGCGTGACGGTGCGATTGGCTGAAGGTACCGCGCAAGTAGGCATCGCCAGCGTGCAAGAGACGCTGGAATAGTTGCACAGCACAACACATACGCGGCAGCTTGAGACAGTGACTCACCCACAAATAATAATAAGAATTATTCGCATTAAATAAGACGGGAAATAAATTCCTGTAAATCGTACAAAGCCTGATGTTTATTGGCCTGGCGCCGAATGTCTGCGCAACAAAAGTGCACGTTTCAAGCTATTCTCTTCACTTCATTTTCTACCTTGTTGGAAATTGATCTACGTCGTGTGCAAGCAAGACGTAACCGCTTTACAATGAACGCCTTTCAAAAAGACATCTTCATTTTCAACCCCCATAAAGAAGGACGACCATGGAACATACCCTGCCGGCACTGCCCTATGCGTTGGATGCACTTGCTCCACACATCTCGAAAGAGACGCTCGAATTCCACTACGGTAAACATCACCAAACTTATGTGACGAATTTGAACAACCTGATCAAAGGTACCGAATTCGAAAACGCATCCCTCGAAGAAATCATCAAGAAATCCTCCGGCGGCGTTTTCAACAATGCAGCTCAAGTATGGAACCACACGTTCTACTGGAACGGCCTGAAGCCTAACGGCGGCGGCGCTCCAACTGGTGCAGTTGCTGATGCGATCAATGCAAAATGGGGTTCCTTCGACAAGTTCAAAGAAGAATTCACCAAGTCCTGCGTTACCAACTTCGGCTCCGGCTGGACATGGTTGGTGAAAAAAGCTGACGGCTCGCTCGATCTGGCTAACACCTCGAACGCTGGCTGCCCACTGACCGGCGCTGACAAACCATTGTTGACCTGCGACGTGTGGGAACACGCTTACTACATCGACTACCGCAATGCGCGTCCTAAGTATGTTGAATCGTTCTGGGCATTGGTTAACTGGGACTTCGTTGCGAAGAACCTGGCTTAAGCCATCTGTCTAATGCAGACCTCAAGGTCTGCATCGATCACAAAAAAACCTTGCTCTTATCGGCAAGGTTTTTTTACGTCTGCGATTTTGTTGACATCCCATTGCTGCTTGCCGGATGAAGCTTGAGCACCGACCCATGTCCGCTGTCAAAATACGTTTCCCCGCAATCCGTCGTTTAGCGTCACGTACACATTCGTCCACAAAACGACGCTGCCATCACTGTTTTTTTCAAAAATATTCTTTGCATACGATGTGAGCAGCAAGCGTGGAATATACACGCTTGCTCGCCTGTTTCTCCTCTGAAACATCGTTTTCGGCATGGCATCTCTTGCCTAGCAAAACTGTCTATCCGTCAGATCGACTACTGCATTTGCAGTATTTACTCTTGCGGAGAAATCCCCAACCATGCGCAGGAAATCAATTCTCTTTCTTTTCTGCCATGAACACGTCTTACCGCAATCTATGGAATCCTGTCCTCGGCACCTGGGTCGCCGTTTCTGAACTCACACGCACTCGCGGCAAGCGTAGCCGAGGTGGCAGGTGTGGACGGATATCCTTATCGATACGCGTAGCCATAGTCAGCTTGCTTGCCGGTCTGGCCAGCCCTTCGGCGATGGCAGGATGTACTGCGACTGGATTGACAGTGATCTGTACAGGAAGTGCGAATCCAGTAGCTCCCAACTATGCAAGCGGTGCGAATAATTTGTCCGTCAACATTATCTCGTCAGCCGAACTCGGTGTTTTGAGTGGGGTTGGGGGCACGGCGCTGTCCTTGACTGGCAATAACATCACGCTGATCAACAGTGGGACGATTGATCCGTCGGTTTTAGGAGATTCGAGCATCTTGAGTAGCGGCGCAGTCATTGGCAATGCCAATAACTCAACGGTCAATATTACCAACGATAGCAACGGAGTCATCAAGGGGACAACAGGCTTGATAAGCTCGACCCTGCCCAATCTGAACGGCATGGCCCTGAACGTGAACAACGGCACTAACGGCACGACCAGGATAGTCAATAATGGCAGCATCTCTTCAAGTGCGCTGTCAGGTGCACAGGGCGTACAACTTGCCGATGCCGCTGTAGTGGCAGTTCGAGGTGGATCATCCGTTGAGATGACCAACTCGAGCATGGGTATCATCACTGGTCGAGTAGCATTCGAGTCTTCGACCAACGGTAACAGCTTCCTCAATGCCGGGATCATCATGGGCAGCGTCTCTCTCGGTGCCAGCGGTAATAACACCTTTACCGCGATGACTACCTCAATCATCAGTGCAGCAGGCGGCACCGCTTCCAGCCTCGCCGTGACGGGTAACGCTGGTTTGACATTCGCCGCCACCGGCACTGTGGATGGCGGGGCCGGCGGCAACAATACGCTGATTCTGGACGGCAATGGCACAAGCATCGCCTCGTCTGCCGTCTACACCAACTTCAACAAGCTCACAGTCAATGCCGGCATCTGGAACTTGCAGGGTCCATTGGTTAGTGACAGCACCACCTTGAATGGCGGTACTGCAATGTTCAATTACAACGGCACCTTTGGTACAGGCACACTCACTTCCAACGGAGGGACGGTACAGGCCAGTAACGGCGGTCTCAATCTGCTCAATGCTATCGCCCTGGGCACAGGTGGGCTGACGGTGCAGGGTAACAACGATCTTGCTCTGAGCGGTACGATTACTGGCAACGGGTCCTTGAACAAAGTGGGCACAGCGACGTTGACTCTCACTGGTGCCAACGACTACACCGGCGGCACTACCGTCAGTGCAGGTGCACTGCAAGGCAATAGCAACAGTCTGCAAGGCGCCATCACCAACAACGCCAACGTGATTTTTAACCAGGCCAGCAACGGCACCTATGCCGGAAATATGGATGGTTCGGGAAGGTTGACCAAGACCGGCACAGGAACATTGATCCTGGCCGGCAGCAACAATTACGCAGGTGGCACCTTCATCAACGCCGGCACACTGCAAGGCGACAGTCTCAGCCTGCAAGGCAACATCACCAACAACGCTGCACTCGTGTTTGATCAGGCCGGTACCGGCACTTACGCTGGCGGCATCAGCGGCAGCGGTTGGCTGACGAAAACCGGGGCTGGTACCTTGACGCTTTCCGGCGTCAACACGTACGTCAGTGACACTGCCATCAACAACGGCACCCTCATCGTCAACGGTTCCATTAACAACTCGTTCATCAACGTCAACAACGGCGGCACGCTAAGCGGTAGCGGTACGGTGGCAAGTATGGAGGTGAACACAGGTGGCGTGCTGGCGCCAGGCAATACCAGCGGCACCTTGACTGTTAATGGCGTGTTGGCCTTCGCGCCGGGCTCCTCCTATCGCGTACAAGTCGATGCCGACGGTCATGCAGATCGTGTCAACACCGATAGCGCCATACTCGCTGGCAGCACAGTCGATGTACGCGCCAGTTCGGGCAACTATGCGGCCAACACCACCTACACCATACTCAATGCTTCGAGTGGTCTGTTCGGTGCTGGCACCTTTGATGGCGTGACGTCCAACCTCGCCTTCCTGACACCGACATTGAGCTACGACGCCAACAATGTCTTCCTGAATCTGGCGCGTAATGACATCAGTTTTAATTCCGTCGCCAACACACAGAATCAGATCGCCATCTCGAATTCTTTGCAGAGTCTGGGCATAGCCGCCACTGGAGACATGAACACTATCATTACTGCCTTGACTGGTCTGTCAGCCGAACAAGCGCGTGCCAGTTATGACGCGATGAGCGGTGCCAGCTTGAGCGCGATGAGTCGTGCTGGCGCTGGCTTCTCTGCTGGCGTCGGCAGTCAAATGCGAGCACGTCTGGCAGCAGTCAGCGGTAACAGCACTTCAGCCTATGCTTTTGGCACACCAGTGCAGTTGACAGGCAAGGATCATGTCTATGACTTGTTCTCTGCTGCTACTCCTACTGCATCGCAGTCTTCCTCTGCTTCTTCCAGCCTCACCGGTCTGGGCGCTTCAGCCGACACTTCCTTGAATAGTTATGGTCGTGGTTTCTGGTTACGTGGTTACGGCAACTATCAATCGACCAGCAGCGATGGCAATGGTGTCGCTAGTACGGTGCGCAGCAATGGCTTGAGTCTGGGTTTTGATACGGAAGTCAGTGAAGGTTTGATCGTCGGTGTGGCAGGTACCTTCGGCAAATCCAGCTTGCGTTTCGATAGCAACGATACCGGTCGTTCGCGTGATCGGGCGATTGCTGCTTATGCGAGTTACAAGACGGGACCGTGGAACTTCAATGGTTCGGCGAACTTTGCTTTTAACAGCAGCAATATGGCAAGACAGATCGTAGTCGGTGCGTTGACGCGTACAGCGACATCTGCCTTTGATGGTCATACCGCTTCTGCCTATGGCGAAGCGACCTACGATATTCAGATGCAGGATTGGATGTTGCAACCGTTGGCAGCTTTGTCTTTAAGTCGTAGCAAGACGGATGGCTTTACTGAACAAGGTGCCGGTGCCTTGAATCTGCAGGTAGCAGGACAGACGACCAATTCGGTTAAAACCTTGTTCGGTGCGAAAGCACAGTTTGAAGTCGGACAAGTGAAACTGGAACCACGTCTGGCATGGGGACATGAGTTTGGCGATGCGAATGCGCCGATGACGATGCAATTTGCAGGATCGGCCGCACCGTCTTTCCTGGTCTCTGGCGTGAAGTTGCCACGCAATAGTGTGATTGCAGGTTTGGGACTCAGCAGTAATATCAGCAAAGGCAGCAACAGCAACCTGTCCCTCTTCGCTGATGTTCAGGGCGAGTACAACAGCAGACAGAGCAATGTGGCGCTGTTGGTGGGAATACGCAGTCGCTGGTAAGAGCTATACGAACACACTCTTAGCGCGGCGCTTCCCATTCCAGTATCTTCCACTGCGAGGACACACCATTCCATGACATTTCCAGTTCGTCTTCCGCTACAGCAAGCAGACTGACTTCCATCTGCTTATTCTCCAACCACGGCAAGGTCGAATGTTCTATGCGCCAGCCGCTGGCGTTGCGTCTGCCGAATGAGATTTCAAAATCCAGCAGGCGCTGGGCATCATCGATTTGCGCGATGTCTGCCATCACTATTCCTTCAGGCCATGCCACGCTGCGTTCGCGCACGTGCATCACATATACACCGGCGATCATCACAAATTCTTTGGGCGTTGTGCAATTCGATGCTGCATCCATTTTTTGCAATACGGCAAAGGCTGCGGCAGAATCCGGCAAGTGATGCCAGTCTTCCAGATACACGCCATGCACGCCGGTTTCAACCAATTTCTCAGGCTCGAATCGCATCACGCCAGCATCCGGCGTTGCGGCCGGCGGTTGATAATCGACCAGTCTATGCCAGCTACATATCTCAGCTTGCGGCGTAGCGACAACTTCCGTGATGCCGGCAAATCCCTGCTGCCGCGCCAGCCATGCCAGCTGTTCCGCATTGCACTCATCCAAACTACGCGTCTGCGAAAAATCGGGGCGCGCTGCCGGTATCCGAATATCAGCATGCCAGCGTCCGCATTGCAGCCAGAAAACTGTCGTCGTCGTATCGTGAACGCCGGGCGCTTCCAGCAAGCTGCGACGCCAGACGCCTCGATAACGCGCTGGTACTACATCCTGTACTGCATCCATAGCTTCCATCTTGCTCATCATATTCATCGTTCATGCCATTTCGAAAAGTATGCAAACCGCGATAAAACACGAAGTCGTGATTCAACTAAATTTGAACGCCTACTGGGTGCGCAATCTTTTTTAATTTGCGTATGCCGTTTTCTCAGTTGTGTTCGTCACTGGATAGATGGTTGCGGCAATCGCAGCCGCCGTGGCTACCGATCCAAAGATGCCACCCTCCACCGCTATCATGTCCAGCGCAGGCTGTTGCAGTGCCGGATTGCTGGCCGCACAGGCATCACCAACCACGATGCAGTTGTAGCCGCGATCGACCGCTTCACGCAGCGTCGAATGCACGCAGACCTCGGTTGTGACGCCGCACAAAATCAAGGTATCGATTTCATGATCTTGCAATATCTCCTGCAGCGCCGTTTGGTAAAAAGCGCCGTAACCGGGTTTATCGATCACGGTTTCTTCCGGCAAGGGCGACAGTTCATCGATGATGTCGTGGCCGTATTCGCCGCGCACCAGCAAACGTCCCATCGGTCCGACGCTACCGATAGCGGCACCTGCATGTATGCTGCGGGCCATTTTTTGCGGCGGGCAATCCGACAGATCAGGCACATGACCTTCGCGCGTATGCAGGACCAGAAGCTGTGCCTGTCTTGCCGCATCCAGCAGCAAGCTGATGTTGCTCACTACCGAAGTCAGACGCGTCACATCCAGCCCGGCTTGCGCCGCATAACCACCCGCTGCGCAAAAATCGCGCTGCATGTCGATCACGATCAGTGCCGTTCTTTCAGCCATCGATGAACTCCTTGCGCAAGGCTGCGGCTATGCGCGTAGTCACTTCATCTATCATCAGCACGCCTTTTTCTGCCGTCGCTCCCTTGGCTGACGACAAGGCACCGGACGACGGCACCCAGTGCGTGCAGGTCGGATACATGTCGTACGGTGGGAACACGGCAGCCGGATGTTCCGGCAGTTGATCAAGTCGTACCAGATCAGGGAAGTAATGCAACATCATCGAGGTCTCGATCACGGCCGCATGTTCCAGTGCAAAGCCGGGGAAGCCTTCAGGGAAAATTTTTTCCAGCGTTGTTTCGGTGATGAAATCCCAGTATTCCAGACGCATTACGCGCAGTGGTGAATTCGGTCCGACACGACGTCGCGCGAGGTCTATGCCTTCCGTCAGAAACCACTGATTTTCATAATGAGCGGATACCACTGCCACATTGCGTACACCGTGCCGTGCCAATTCCGCGATGATGTCGCAGGTCAGGCTGGCCAGCGTGCTACCGTCAAGGCTGGTGGTGCCGGGGAAATGCTGACCACCACCGCATTTAGGTTGTGACTTGTAGCCGAAGTTGATCGGCGGCGCGACGATAGCACCTATCTGCGCGGCGACCGACTGCGATACGGCATTCGCCAGCAAAGCATCGGTGCCCAGCGGCAAATGCGGACCGTGCTGCTCCAGTGCACCGACCGGTAGCAACACGATGACGTTGGGGTCCTGTATGCGCTGCTCGTACGTCACCCAGGTCAAATGATCCATTCTCGAATTATCCATACATCTCTCCATTAGAAGCTATTGCAACGTAAGCAGCGTTTGCGACCATGCAGTGTTCACAGCATCAACGCGCCACCATTCGGACTTAATGTCTGTCCATAGAAAAAGCGTGCGTGATCACTGGCGAGGAAAACCACCGTTGATGCAATTTCGTTCGGATGCGCCGCGCGCGCGGCCGGAATCGCCAACTCTTTCTCTTGCCATTCCGCACTGATCTGGTCGAGTGACAACATCGCGGTATCGGTCGGGCCGGGCGCAACGGCATTGATGCGGATGGCCGGTGCGAACTCGCGCGCCAGCGACTTGGTCAATCCGATCACACCGGCTTTCGCTGCGCAGTACACGCCGAATTCATCGCGGCCCAGATAGGCCAGTTCGGATGCGACATTGATCACACAGCCGGCAGCGCGCGGCACCATACGCGACAGCGCGGCGCGACTGCAAAGAAATACCGATTTGAGATCGGTAGCGATGACACGATCCCATTCTTCTTCGGTGGTTTGCAGAAACGGTTTTTGCAACAGGATGCCGGCGTTGTTGACCAAGATATTCAATGGTCCCATCGTGGTTTCTATCTGCTCGAACATCTGTTCTACAGCGGCGGCATCGGTGACATCGGCATCGAACGAAAACGCAGACCCACCCTGCTCGCGTATCGCCTGTTCCAACTGCAGCGACAATGCAGGCTGGCCGAAATGATTCAATGCCACTTTGGCTCCCGCTGCCGCCAATGCCATTGCACACGCACGTCCGATACCAGTAGCGCTACCGGTGACACAGGCAATCTGCCCTGACAAATCGAGCTTGATCATGCCATCACCTCGCCCCGACTCACGACCAGTGACTGACCGGTAATGGCAGCTGCATCATCGGATGCAAGGAAAAGAAAACTGCGCGCGATCTCGGCCGGCAGAATTTCGCGCTGGATCGCCTGTTGCGCGAGTACCGTACGTCGTGCTGTTGCAATATCGCAGCCATCGCGTGCCGCCATCGCCGTCAGCGAACGCTCTGCCGCATCGGTAAATACCCAGCCCGGACACACTGCGTTGACGCGTATGTTGCGTGCGCCGAGTTCCCACGCGAGCGAGCGCGTCAGACCGATCACCGCATGTTTGCTGGCAACGTAAGCGGAGAACTCCGCGACGCCTATGCGTCCCCAGATCGACGCCTGATTGATCACACATCCGCCATCGGGAATGTGCGGCAGCAGCGCGTTGGTCAGGCGCGCCATGCTGGTCACATTGTTATCCAGCAGTCGGGCGAAGCTGGCTGCCACATCGACGGCCGCAGTCAGCGGCGTCGGATATTCAACGCCGGCATTGTTGACCAGCACATCGATGTTTGGAATTTGTTCGGCCAGCGCAGCGACTTCCTCATCGGAAGAAAGATCGCATGCAAAAACGCTCACGTCGGCATTCGGCATCGTCTGCAACGCAGTCGCCAGACCTTCAGCATTACGGTCGAGCAGCAGCGTGCGGCAACCTTGTGCCGCAAATGCCTGCGCAATCGCCAAACCAATGCCGCTGGCAGCGCCGGTAATCAACACTGAGCGGCCGGTCAATCCGTAGTTGATCGTCATGTGCTGCGCTTGCTCAAATGGCAGTTAGAAACGACACGCCAACTGCACCAAGAAAACCATCGGCGCGACCATTGACGTCCGGTGGCAACACCTGTCCGTAATCTGCGGACAGCACGCGCTTGACGCGATTGATGTGGAAACTTTTCAGCAGTATGCGTACCGGGATCACCTGGCTGTTAGCTGCATCGTACAGTTCGCGATGGAAGGCAGGCAGTCGGTACCACGGGATCGTGGGCCGTGCGTGATGCGCGTTGTGAAAGCCAAAATTGAGCCACAGCATGTTCAGCCATTTGCTGTCGATGCCAACCACATTGCTGTAGGTATTGGCTTGCTCGTAAGCACGATCGCGCACCTTGTCGTTCGGTATCGGCGACTCGTCGAGTATCGGATACGCATCGTATGTATGCTGAAAGCAATCGGCAAAACGCAGCACGGTAATGAACACGACATACGCAATCGCATACAGCACCAGCGCCGACAACGAATACCAGGCCAGTGCCGCAAACGCAACAGTGCGTACGATAAAAATGGCGATGATGCGGGTGCGCGATTTATCTGCACTCGGCTTGATGAAGGGCAGCGCCATCACATAGGCGTGCATGATGAATTCAACCGCAGGGATATACGCCCATTCCAGCACCAGCACCAACTTGCGCAGCCAGGCCGGTCCGTTGTTCAGAAAACCCTGCACATGGAAGGTAATAACATCGGCGCGTTCGACGTGATGTCGCATGTGCTTGCGGCGCAAATCGGCAAACTTCGCATAGCAGCTGCCATTGATCCACGTCATGACCGTGCCCCAACGCGCGTTTGCTTCAGGCGTCTTGAAAATCGCCTGATGCGCGTATTCATGGATGAAGTAGGCAGACCAGATCAGCGTCAGCGTCACCAGCAAAAAGCCGGCCGCCTTGGCCAGCCAGAACGGCTGTACCAGCAAAGCTATACCCAATGGATAACCCAGCAATGTAAATGCCATCGCTGCCGTGTTCGGCAAGGTGCCATCTGGATATCGATAGTATTGCGCAATCATTGTTACCTCTCTATATCAAGACAGGCCGAGATCGGTCCGCGTCTGACATCCATCTGCAAAGCGATGGAATGTCACGCATAGGCCGACCCGGCCGCTCTCATTACTTCTTCTGCAATTCGGTGACGAACTGTGCATCGATGGTCGATTCGGTCGGCGGAATGGTCTTGATCTGACCCTTCGCTTTCAGAATGCTGCTGATGATGTCGCCGCTGGCGTAGTAGGACGTGGTCTCGCTTGACTTCACATAAGCCTTCGGCATTTCAGCCAATGGAATGTTGTAGACGCCGGACAGTTGTTCCTTCACTTCCTTGGCCGAGATACCCATGAACTTGCCAATGATCTTGGCAGCTTCATCTGGCTTGGCTTTCATGTAAGCGAGCCCATCGAGATAGGACTGGATAATGCCTTTGATTTCTTTCGGATTGGACTTGATGTACTTGTCGTTGAACACCAGCACGTCGGCGATCAGGCCAGGTGCATCTTTCGACGAATACACGACGTGGAATTTCTTGCCACCGCCCTGGCTGACGATCTGCGACAGGCTAGGTTCATAAGTGACGCCGACCGGCATCTGTCCCGAGGCCATGGCTGCCGGCACCGATTCCGGTGTCATGGCAACTGAGGTGATGTCCTTGTCGGTCATGCCATTTTTTTTCAACGCATACGACAGCAAAAAATCAGATGGTGACAATGGATTGAAGCCGATTTTCTTGCCTTTGAAATCACTAACTTTAGTAATGCTGTTGGCCGCAACAATTGCATCGCCGCCGTTTGAATAATCGATAGGCATCACCACACGCTGCTGCATGCCCAGCGCGACCTGGCCGATCACCTGGTCATACGTCAGCATCGCACCTTGCACCGAACCGCTGGCCAGCGCGGCAGGAATCAATGCCGGATCACTGAAGACGTTCAGCTTGACGTCGAGGCCGTATTTTTTGTACAGATTGAGCGACTCTGCGACATAGAAAGGGCCGTAGCCTATCCATACCACTGTGCCGACATTGATCTTGCTCGCGGCGAAAGATGCACTGGCAGCAATGAGCAGCACAGCACCGACGGCAACACGGCACAGCGCACGATAGACATCGTTCTTGAATGTGATGGGGGCTTGCGTACTGGTAGAAAAAGGCATGGCAAAACTCCTGGTCGAATAAGTGGGCGCAAGGAGAACGGTGCTGCAATTGTTCTCCCGGGCTTTTATCCCTCCGTGGAGCCTCACCATCGAGGCCGAAGTACTCTCGGACCAGGCATCATCTGCACGCAGGCACATGATCGGAACCCTAGTACTTCTAAGTAAGAACCTGTTTACGATCTGTAGCGAGAGGTCATCAGCTGGTGGCGGCCGGAGCGCAGAAACCGGAACGTACATAAGTACGTGAGGATTTCGAGCACCGCCCGACGCCGGATCATGGCCTCGCAGTAAGATCGCAAACGGGTTCTAGACGACTTGCAATTAAGCACAATTGCAACTCGCTCTTCCTGCATGCTTTTAATAGCAAAAACGGTGCCAATCAAAAACCGGCTTTTATCCTCGATTTGGCTCGCAAACGGCACCCATTTCGTGATTTGTATACTTCCTTGTGCACTACTTCGTCACACTTGCGCTATCAAAGTGCATCGCTGTTTTTGCATCGTGTTAATGACGCTGCATTGCCTGCAGCATCAGCAATAAAAAAGCGGTCACGTACATCTATACGCGACCGCTCTGATTAAGCACTGATCAATTAAAAACCGTAGCTGAGGGAAGCGGTGACCTTGCTACTTTGATGAACTGCAAAACGGTTTTCACCACCGATCAAACCTTGCAGACCCCAGGTCAAACCGGTTTTGCCGATAGGCTGGGTGATGCCAACGATCAGATGACGGAAGCCACTGCCGCTAGGTGCATTACCAGCCACGCAGGCACTGACGTTGAAGCTTTCTCCAGCCGCGCAAGCTGTGCCACTGGCGGTATCAACGGTACCGAGGAACTTGCCTTCCTTCTTGTACGTGTAATAACCGAGAGATGCATTGAGCGTGATGTCATACGGCAATGGCTTGGTGTAGTTCAGCGTCCAGTAGGTATCACCCTTGTTACCCCAGACCACATCATTCAACAAGGTTTGCGCATTCAATGCGAAGTCGCCATAGCTGACACCGAGTTTGGTTTCCAGCGCATTCGCATCCTTGCCATTGATGTACACATAACCTGTCATGCCTACCGTGTAGCCAAAGTCGCCGATCTTGCCGGTGTAACCGCCGTAGAAATCATTTTCAATTGATTTGTCCGATTGAAAATCAGTGATGCTGCGATCGTAATAAGACTGTCCCAAACGCTTGTAGGAATAGTTGACTGTCGATGCCCAGTAACCTGCATAGAAGCCGGATGGATGCGTCCAGTCTGCGCCCCATTGTAAGGCCGCTTTATCGGATTCAGGTGCATCAGCACCTGCATTGCCGAGTCCCGGTTTGCTCGGGCCATAAGTGTCTGTGATACCGCGCAGGATGTAGCGATTGACTACATCAATGTGCCCGGTCCACGACGATGCATCAGCGATGGGCGCAGTAGCCGCTTCCTGCGCCATTGCACCACCAGTGACAAAAATACTGGCGCCCGCCAGCGTTAATCCAAGAGTGCGATAGAAAGACATAACAATTCCTTTAAAAGTATGTAAACAAAGGCAAGGCGCCTCGACTATTGAACAGCAACGACAGGGGGTACTACATTAAAAACAGCGATGTGCTGACCAGCGGCAACCGGCGTGCCTTCGCCTACCAGCCATTCGGCGAGTACGCCGGTATCGGTAGCGGTCAACTGAATTTCCATCTTCATTGATTCAAGAATGGCGATCGTGTCGCCCTCGGCCAGCGTGTCGCCGACTTGCGCCACGATCTTCCACACGCTGCCCGGTACGATGGCGGACAGGTAGCGACTGCCTTCCGGCAATTCCACTTCGGTACCGGTGCTGGCAACGGCTTCTTCGCTGACCCATTCGGCCTGACCGGAATGACGCCAGCGATCGCGCTCGGCCTCGAATGCGGCTTGCTGCTTATCCTTGAAGGAAGAAATGGATACCTGTTCCTGTGCCAGGAACTTGTTGTAGTCGGCTAGTGAGAAGGTCGTCTCTTCTATCCGCACATCAAAGCGCCCGAGCGGAAAATCGCGTCGGTGTTCCAGCAACTGTTCTTCACTGACTTCGTAAAAACGGATTTGATCGAAGAAGCGCAACAGCCACGGTTTGTTGTCGCGGAAGCTGTCGGTCTGTCTGTAGCGATTCCACATCTGCACGGTGCGACCGACGAATTGATAACCGCCCGGCCCTTCCATGCCGTACACGCACAGATAGGCACCACCGATGCCGACGGCGTTTTCCGGCGTCCAGGTACGTGCCGGGTTGTACTTGGTGGTGACCAGACGATGACGCGGATCGATAGGCGTGGCGACCGGCGCACCCAGATAAACGTCGCCCAGACCCAGCACCATGTAACTGGCGTTGAAGACAACGTCGTAGACTTCCTTGATCGAATCCAGTCCGTTGATGCGCTGAATGAATTCGATATTGCTTGGGCACCAGGGCGCATCCGGCCGCACTGTGGTTTGATATTTTTGTATCGCCAGACGTGTTTGCGTATCGTTCCACGCCAGCGGCAGATGCACGATGCGCGACGGCACCACCATGTCATCGACAGCCGGCAATTGCTTGATCCGATCATCGATCAAGCTGATCAACTGATTACCTGGCAATTGCCTGTGATCAAAATGCACTTGCAGCGAACGTATGCCCGGCGTCAGATCGATCACGCCGCGCAACTTCGCATCTGCTATCGCCTGCATCAAGGCATGCACGCGGAAGCGCAGATTGATATCCAGCACCAGCTCGCCAAATTCAACCAGCAGGTAATCGTCGCCGGCACGGCGGTAGATGATGCGCGTGCCATCGTCCAGTGTCGTTTCTCTAATGATGGCGGTCGATTGCGTGCCGGCGTCACTGACTGTCGGCACAAATGTCGGCGCAGCAGATACACCATTTTCAAACACGCTTTCCTGCAACTCGCGCATCGCAGCAGCCTGCTCTACCGACACGCGGATGAAGCGCACGGTATCGCCCGGTTTCAACTGGCCTATCTTCCACAAGTCTGCCGAGACGATCACCGCTGGACACACAAAGCCGCCCAGACTCGGACCGTCGGGGCCGAGTATCACCGGCATGTCGCCAGTAAAATCTATCGAGCCGATCGCATACGCGTTGTCGTGAATATTCGATGGATGCAAGCCAGCTTCGCCACCATCGCTACGCGCCCAGCGCGGCTTGGGTCCGATCAGACGCACGCCAGTGCGACTGGAGTTGAAATGCACCTGCCAATCCGTACCAAAGAACATCGCGATATCTTCATCGGTGAAGAAATCAGGCGCACCGTGCGGGCCGTAATGGACGGCAACTTCCCATGCGTGTGTGTATTCAGGCACGGCTTGCGGTTCGGCTGCACGCGGAGTTACATCGACGGCATTCAGTTTCAAGACATCGCCAGCGCGCAATGCGCGTCCACCATGTCCGCCGAAATTACCGAGCGTGAAGGTGGCACGACTATCCAGATATTCCGGCGTATCCAAACCACCAGCGAAAGCAAGATAAGCACGTACACCAGCGCCGCTGACATTGCCGCAGCGTAAAGTCTCGCCAGCCTTGATCTGATGTGCCTGCCAATTTTTCAGCGCACGCTTGCCATCCGGCCCGCTCACGCTGGCACCCAGATCGGCACCAGTCAGTGCAATCGTGCACGCACAGTTAAAACTCAAGGTCGCGCCTTGCAAGGTCAGCTCCAGCGTTGCTGCCTTGAGATCGTTACCTAGCAAATGATTGGCGTAGCGATGCGCATAAGCATCCATCGGACCGGAAGGCGGAATACCAACTGCCCACAAACCCAGACGACCGGGATAATCCTGCACTGTGGTTTGTATGCCGCCATCGATCACATCAACAGTGCGCGGCTGATACGGCATGCCGGCCAGCATCTGCGTGATCTGTTTGCCTTCGACAAATGTGCGGTAGCCAAGTATCGTCGCGAGGTAGGCGAGATTGGTTTCTATGCCGTCTATGCGTGTGGTCTGTAAAGCCGTGCTCAGCGCCTTGATCGAGGCCGCACGGTCATCAGTCTTGACGATCAATTTGACCAGCAGCGGATCGTAGTAAGGGCTGACGGTAACACCACGTTCTACCCAGGTATCAACGCGCAAACCGGCGGCAAACTCAACCGCAGTCAAGACACCGGACGATGGCTGGAAATTTTTCGCCGGATCTTCCGCATACACACGCAGTTGCATCGCATGCCCTTGCGAGCGCAGATCGGTTTGCTTGGGCAAGATGAAGTTGCCATCGGCCGCACGTATCATCCACTCAACCAGATCGACACCGAACACTTCTTCCGTCACGCCATGCTCAACCTGCAAGCGTGTATTGACTTCGAGGAAGTAAAACTCGCCGGTGTCAGCATCGAGCACATACTCCACCGTGCCGGCGGATAAATATGAAATCGATTCCGCGAGGCGCACTGCAGTTTCTGCCAGAGCCTGGCGTGTGGTTTCCAGCAAACCCGGCGCGGGTGTTTCTTCTATCACTTTTTGATTGCGACGCTGCACCGAGCAATCACGCTCGCCCAGCGACACCACATTGCCGCGTCCATCGCCAAAAATTTGCACTTCAACGTGACGCGCATGCTGGACGAATTTTTCCAGATAGATGCCGCTGTTCTTGAAGTTGTTTTCCGACAGATGCTTGACCGATGCGTATGCACTCAGTAATTCCTCCGCATCCTTGCACAGACGCATGCCGATGCCGCCGCCACCCGCCGTGCTCTTCAACATGACTGGGTAACCGATGCGCTGCGCTTCCCGCAATGCTTCATCTGCATCGTTCAACAAACCGGTACCGCTAAGCAAAGGCACTTTGGCCAGTTGCGCCAATTCACGCGCGGTATGTTTAAGTCCGAAGGCACGCATCTGCTGCGGTGTCGGTCCGATAAAGACGATACCGGCAGCGGCACAGCTTTCAGCAAATGCCGCGTTCTCGCTCATGAAGCCGTAACCTGGATGGATCGCTTGCGCGCCCGTTTGCTTGGCTGCGTTCAATACATTTTCGGCGGAGAGATAACTTTCACTGGCGGCGGCCGGGCCGACGCACACGGCTTCATCTGCCAGACGCACATGCAATGATTCGACGTCTGCTTCCGAATAGATGGCAACGCTCTTGATACCCATGCTGCGTGCGGTACGAATGACACGGCAGGCGATTTCCCCACGATTGGCGATTAGAATTTTTGTGAACATGTTTTTGGCCGATTTGAGTTTTTTGGCTGGTATGTGATTGCTACCTGAATTTATGTTTGATCCCAGACGAGAAAGCGCACTGGCGTCGGGTTGTATGCGTTGCAGGGATTGTTGAGTTGCGGGCAGTTCGATACGAGCACCAGCACGTCCATCTCGGCGCGCATTTCCACATACTTGCCGGGTGCAGACAAACCGTCTTCAAAGGTCAGGCCGCCTGCTGCCGTCACCGGCACGTTCATGAAAAAGTTCACGTTCGGCACCAGATCGCGCTTGCCCATGCCGTTATCTGCATGCGCCAATGCGAGCAGATAGTTGTCGCGACAGCTATGCATGAATTTCTTTTGCGGCGAATAGCGCACCGTGTTGCTCTCAGCTGCGCACGCACCACCCAGAGTGTCGTGGCGACCGCAAGTGTCGGCAGTGATGGTCAACAACGGCCGGCCGCGATTGGACATCAGCACCGAACCAGTACTCAGATAAATGCCGCCCTGATGTTGCAAGGTGTCGGTGACGCTGTAGCTTTCAGCGGTATCGTCAGCGTTGTAGAAAATCGTATCGACTGCCTGATTGCCTTCCAGATCAACGATGCGAAAAATCTGTCCGCGCTTGACTGTATGCAGCCATGGTTCACCGGCTGGCTGGTAATGATCAAGAACGGCGGTGGATGCTTGCAATGTGCTTGTGCGTAATGTGTTCATGCTTTTCTAGCCTCCTAGCGATAAACCAATTCGGTGTTGTTATAGCCGCGACCGTTTTCCGGGCAGGACAAACGACAGATGTCGTCCGCGCCGGCGGTGCCGCTTTCCCATGCGATGACGGCGACTTTTTTCGGTGCGTATTCGGGATGAGGATCGAGCGGATGCGGTGCCGTCGATAGCGCGATCAAGGTATCCATCTCGAAACGCAATTCGACGAAACCACCTTTTTTCGAGTGATCTGGAACGAACTGAAAGCGACCGTCGCTATCGACCGCGACTTTGGAAAACAGATTGATGTTGGGTATCAGATCGCGCAGTCCCAATCCCCATTTACCCAGTTCCACCAGCATGCTGTCCTTGCCGTTGCGATACATCGCATTGCGGTGTTCCTGATAACGGTGCTCGCCGTATTTCTTCTGTACCAATGCGGCATCGGACAAGCCACACAAAGGGTCGTGCCAACCAACGGTGTCGGCGCTGATGGATGCCAGGATGCGACCCATATCGGAATACAGCACATTGCCGGTCGTCAGATGCGCTGTGTGTTGCGCCTTCAGCGTGTCGGGCACATTCAAGCGGTCCTGACGCTCGTCGGCGCGGTACAGCAAGACGGCGACATTGGCACCACCTTCCAGATCGACAAAGCGCAAAGTCGTGCCGCGACGCACGCGATACGACCAGTGGCCACCGCCGGGAAAGAGTTCAGTCCACAATATTTTTTCGCGCGGAAGATCGGATGCGAATTCCTGCGCATGTTCTGGCAGGTCAAACGTTGCCTGATTGATGGTAGTTGTCATCAGAGGTCTCCATGGTTCGATGAGTTATTCAGTGCGGGATCGGCAGTGCGCACCAGCTTGCTCAATTGCGCAAGGTCGGTCTTCATGCCTGAGGTTTCGCGTATGCGGTCCAGGATCTGCTTCTTGAGTGCGGCAAATTCTGGCGTCAGCTTCATGTCCAGATGACGCTCGGCGCCGAACGGCACCTCGACGATGCTGTCGATACGGCCGGGACGCGGTGCCATCACGACGACGCGCTGACCGAGATAGATCGCTTCTTCCACGTCATGCGTGACGAACACGATGGTGGTTTTTTCCAGTTTGTAGACGTAGCGGATCAGGTCGTGCATCACTTCGCGCGTTTGTGCATCGAGTGCGCCGAAGGGTTCATCCATCAGCAGCACGTCAGGCTGCACCATGAAGGCTCGCGCAATCGCCACGCGCTGTTGCATACCACCGGACAATTCCGCCGGGTAGGAATCGGCGACATGCGACAAACCCATCAGTTCGATCAAGGCATCGGCACGACCAGCAGCGAATTCCACATCGCTGGATGTCGTGTTCTCTCTATGGTGTTTGAGGCGACGACAAAACTTGATGTTCTCCGTCACGGTCAGCCACGGATACAGGCTGTAACTCTGGAACACCATCGCGCGATCCGAGCCGGGACCGTCGACCATTTTTCCGTTGCAGAAGATATCGCCGTCGGCATATTCTTCCAGCCCACCCAGCGTGCGCAGCAGCGTCGACTTGCCGCAACCGGATGCGCCTACCAGCGTGATGAACTCGCCGCTTTGCACTTCCAGATTGACGTTATTTAATGCATGCGTGCGACGTGCGCCCTGGCCGTAATATTTATCCAGACTGCGGATACTGATTTTGATATTTGCCATGATCAGCCTCGCAGATGGTGCCAACGGAAGCAGTGGCGATGCAGCCAGCGGAAGGCCAGATCGGTCAACAGACCGACCAAACCTATCAGCAGAATGCCGGCGAAGATCTTGTCGGTTTGCAGAAAGCGCTGCGCCTTCAGTATCGAGAATCCCAATCCCGAATTGGCCGCCACCAATTCCGCCACCACCAGATAAGTCCAGGCCAAACCCATATTGCAGCGCATGGTGTCCAGCATGGCCGGACGTGCTGCCGGGATCAGTACGTACTGCAGCACTTCGCCATCAGTGGCACCCATGGTCTTGGCAGCTTCCACTGCCGTGTTGGGTACACGTACGATATCGGCGGCTATCATCAACACCATTTGGAAAAAGGTGCCGATAAAAATGACGGTTACCTTAGCGCTCTCGTCAATGCCGACCCACAACAGAATGAGTGGAATAAACGCGACCGCCGGTAGATAGCGACTAAAGTCAGTCAGCGGCTCCAGCAAGGCTTTGGCTGGTGCATAGGTGCCGATCATGATGCCGACTGGTAGCGCGAGTACGGTCGCCGCGATGAAGCCGCCAAACACGCGACCGATACTGATGCCGACGTCGCTCATCAAATCGTCATTGATCAACCAGTCAGTCATGCGCTGCAAGACTTTCATCGGTGTCGGCAAGAAGACGGGATCGACCCAGGCCGAGGCCGACAAAATGAGCCAGCCGATGAAGGGCAGCAAAAAACCGGACACTGCGAGCGTCAGCATCACACTGCGCGGTATCGCGCCGCGCACTGCCCACGGTGAGCGACGATTGCGCGGCGTGTTGCGTAACACCACGGCGCGTTCCAAGGGAGGAAGTTTGGTCATGGCGCGCCTCAGCTTTTCAAGGCAGCGGTGATAATGAAGAAGCGCGTTTCCGGCAGAAATGCCGACTCTTCTTCCAACGTGAAATGATCTATATGGATATCGCCATCTGCTCTTCCCGATACAAACCAGGCAGGCAATAGACGAAGTAGACTTGCAGACAATGTGCGCAGGACGCGCGAAGCAAATAATGAACGCATGACAGCTTCCCCGGAGTGGATAAAATGAGAGGCGAGCGATCACATCCTTGTGATGGCCTCCCGGGTTTTTATCCCTCCGTGTAGCTCCGAACGATGGGCTGCCTGTTCGAAACCGGATGCTCTCGGACCAGTCATCGCTTGCGCGACCGGAACCCTAGCTTCCATGCTCAAGAAGCGCTTCGACTTTCGTCTAGACTCGCCTCTCGTTATCCCTTCTATAGCAACATTGGTGCCAGGGTTATTACGGTATAAAAGCAGTCATAAAAGCCGTGGCTTGCATTGCGATGACGCAAAAATCAAGATGAGCGCGCGCAGAAATAGTGCGTTTACAAACAAACGCTTCACGCATGTCCCTACTACGGTTCACCACTGTGCTGATGATGCGGGGAACTGTTTTGCTTATATAAATAGCAGTATTCAAATTCGCAGCTATAGTGAGAAAAAGCGTTCTATATACTATTTCCGCATAGCTACATGCAAAAAGGATCGTTTGGCTGCATAAGCAAATTTGTTATATTTCTTACTTCCCGGCATTTCTTGTCAGTTGTACCAGCCATATTGTTACTGCCTGGTGTAGATCGAAATGATCGTTGGCAGCCCTGAATTCTTATCAAGACGGAGTTATCCATGTTTAAAAAAATTATCTTGCTCTCCACAGCGGCAGTCGTGCTGTCTGGTACAGCCCACGCGCAAGAAAAGCCTTTGCTGAATGCATCCTATGACGTGGCGCGTGAAGTGTTCGCTGCCATCAACCCTAAATTCCAGGCTAAATGGAAAGCCGAAACCGGCCAGGATCTGAAGATCGATCAATCGTTTGCCGGCACCTCGCGTCAGGCGCAAGACATCATCCAGGGCAAAAAAGTGGATACCGTGACCTTTAACCAAGTCACCGACATCGACATCCTGGCGCAACGCGGCCTGGTGCGTAAGGATTGGCAAAAAGCCTTCCCTAACAATAGCTCGCCTTACTACAGCACCATCGCTTTCCTGGTGCGCAAGGGCAATCCTAAAAACATCAAGACCTGGGATGACCTGGTACGTGATGACGTGAAAGTCGTTTTCCCTAACCCGAAAACTTCCGGTAATGCACGCTACACCTACCTCGGCGCATGGCTGTACGCGAACGAGAAGTTCAAGGGTGACGAAGCTAAAACCAAGCAATTCGTCGGCAAACTGCTGCACAACGTTGTGAACTTCCCTACCGGTGGCCGTGGTGCAACCGTAGCATTTGCACAGAACAATCAAGGCGATGCATTGCTGACCTTTGAATCGGAAGTGATCAATATCGCCAAGAGCGATGAATTCAAGTCCGGTGCTTACGAAATCGTCGTACCACCAGTCTCCGTATTGGCTGAATTCCCGGTTGCTATCGTTGACAAAGTTGTCGATGAAAAAGGTACACGTAAAGTCGCTACGGCTTACCTGAACTATGAATACTCGCGTGAAATCCAATTGTTGCTGACCACCTTCAACTACCGCGTCCATCATCCAGATATCGCTAAAGTAGTTGCTGACCGTTACGCAAAAGTACGCTTGATCGATCCAACCAAAGTGCTGGGCTCATGGGATGACATTCAAGCCAAGCATTTTGCCGGTGGTGCCGTACTCGACCAGTTGCTGTCGCAACGTCGTTGATAGTGGGCTGACGACGTGAATAAACCGCTTCGTCAGCATCACTTTTGTCATACAGGATGATGGTGGTTTACAATGCCGCCATCCACGCGACCATCCGTTACTGGATGGTCGTTTGTTTTTACCTGTACCGTTTTGCAGTGACGCCGCACTGCCCTGACCCGCACATACCGTGAACCTGTCTCTTCGCTTCTTCCGTAGTACGCCTATCCTGCCGGGCTTTTCGATGAGCTTCGGCTTTTCGACGCTGTATATCAGCCTGGTGATCCTGTTGCCGATTTCGGCGCTGTTGCTGTACGTCAGCAGCATGAGCTGGGATCAATACTGGTTCGCGATTACCGATGCACGCGTGCTGCAAAGCTACAAGATCACGATACAAGGTGCGTTTTATTCCACCGTCGTCGTGACCTTTATCGGTTTTCTGCTGGCGTGGATCATTACCCGTTACGATTTTCCCGGCCGTCGCTTGATCGACTCGCTGGTTGATTTGCCGTTTGCCTTGCCGACTTCTGTCGCCGGCATCACGCTTTCCGCGCTGTTCATACCGACCGGCTGGCTCGGGCAATGGTTTGAAATATTCGGTATCAAGATTTCATACGCATTCCCCGGCATTGTTGTCGCGATGATTTTTACCAGTCTGCCTTTTATCGTCCGCTCGGTACAACCGGTGCTGGAAGATATGGAGAAGGAGCTGGAAGAAGCTGCGCTGATGCTGGGTGCGAACAAGTGGCAGATTTTCTGGCGTGTGATTTTGCCGACGCTGATCCCTGCGTTGATCACTGGCTCGTCACAAGCCTTCATCCGCAGCTTGGGTGAATTCGGTGCCGTCATCATGATCGCCGGCAATATTCCGTTCGAAACTGAAGTGACTTCGCTGATGCTGTTCGTGCGCCTGCAGGAGTACAACTACCCTGCCGCTGCCGCCATCGCTTCGGTCGTGCTGCTGGCCTCGCTCATCCTCTTGTTCCTGCTGCAAGTTGTGCAGGGACGATTCTTCAAGAAAGCTTAAGGGGATAAACATGGCGAAAGCAATCAAGCACCCTAACGAAACACATCAATGGATTTTGATCGGCCTCGGTATCGTCATGACGATACTGTTGCTGGTTCTGCCATTGGTCCTGATTTTCACGCAAGCCTTCAGCGGCGGCCTCGAACTCTTGTGGGCCAACCTAAATGAAGACTTCATGAAGCACGCGCTCGGCCTGACCTTAACGGCTGCCGTGCTGACTGTACCGATCAATCTGGTGTTCGGCATCTTGCTGGCGTGGTGCGTTACGCACTACGACTTCTTCGGTCGCCGCCTGTTGATCACACTGGTCGAAATTCCATACGCAACATCGCCTGTCGTTGCCGGCTTCTGTTATCTGGTGGTATATGGATTGGAAGGCACCATCGGTAAATGGTTGTACGCCAACGATGTGCAATTGATGTTTGCATGGCCAGGCATCATCATGGTCACGGTATTTGTTACCGCACCTTACATTGCACGCATCCTGATGCCGCTGATGCAAAAGCAAGGTACGGAAGAAGAAATTGCAGCACTGTCATTAGGTGCGACCGGCTGGCAGATTTTCTGGCGCGTGACTTTGCCAAATATTAAATGGGCATTGCTCTACGGCGCAGTCATTACCAATGCACGTGCCGTCGGTGAGTTCGGTGCCGTCGCCGTCGTATCCGGCACGATCATGAATCAAACCTTGACGCTGCCTTTACTGGTCGAGCAACTCAACAATGATTACAAGACAGCAGCCGCATTCACCGCTGCAGCATTACTGGCTTGCATGGCCTTGCTCACATTGATTTTGAAAACCGCAATGGAATGGCGTCAAGAAAGACGCGAAGCAGAACCAGACAACATCCACATGGGTTAATGCTCACGAAGCGGGATCACACAGAGGAATAGCAACAAGGCAACTATCAGTGTGAATCCCCATCCCGCTTCAAAATCAACTATCATTACGCACCGCTGCAGTTAAACCAATACGCAGCAAACATTTTCGTTTTGCGAAAATGTTCAATCAAGCATCGTTCGCCGGCACATCTGTGTGCCTTCATTTCCAACCATAGTCGGCAACTTGGCAAGTAAGCATGCCATTTGCACAATCAAGTCAGCGCCTTCCTACAAAGTTTTAGGATGATCGCTGATCGCCATCAAACGATGGCTCCTTTATTCTCGCAACTCAGGTCGCGCCCAAGGAATTAACTGGCGCAAGCCGTGCGATATGTCATCACAACCATCAGCAGCTTTCGAAATTTGATTGCTGTGATCAATAAGGATATCGACCATGTATAACCACCACGATGCAATCAACAATCCAACGTTCTCAATCAAAACCAGCAAACACATCCCTGATATGGATCATGCTCAGATTGGCAACGAACAAGACAGCAAAGACGAACCATGCTCGGATCTGAAAGATAAATCCGAATCGTCCAGCACCATCACCGTGGTTCCTTTCAGCAAAACGCAAACCGGCTCGTTTCAATAAGCCACTCTCGATCAGCTCCTTGCGCCTAGCGCGGGCTGATCATCGGTAAGTCAGCCATTCTTCAAACTTGCTGATTGTCCGATTACTCCCGTCCCTCACGCTTTACGCCTTGCCTGCGATCAACGCATCGGCAAGGCGTAATTGCATATACGTCATGAATGTCTTTGCTTGCATAAGCAACAATGACCATAATCATTCCAAGTATTAAGAATTAATATCTACCAAGCCTCTAAGAACATTGTCGTTCCGTCGGCCGTTGCATGATGCACATCCACCTACAAGGAGGACAGCATGTCGAACGAGATCCATACGCGTTGTTGTATAGCCGGAGGCGGTCCAGCTGGCATGATGTTGGGCTTGTTGCTGGCACGTGCAGGTATCGATGTCATCGTGCTGGAAAAGCATGGCGATTTTCTACGTGATTTTCGCGGTGACACGGTGCATCCATCCACACTGGAAGTCATGCATGAACTAGGCTTGTTGCAAGCCTTCTTGCAACGTCCACACGATGAAGCACGCGAGCTCAGTATTAACGTTTCTGGGCAGTCATTGGCGATAGCTGATTTTTCACGACTGCGTACGCAGTGCAAATTCATCGCCTTGATGCCGCAATGGGAATTCCTCGATTTCCTGCGTGATCATGCAGTGCTCTATCCCAATTTTCATCTGATGCAAAACGCTGAAGTCATCGACTTGCTGGAAGATGCAGATCGCGTAACGGGCGTACGTGTCGACACATCTGAAGGTCCGTTGATCGTGCATGCAGATCTGATCATCGGTGCCGATGGTCGACATTCTGTCGTACGCGATATCGCCAAGCTGACCGTGCGCAATCTAGGCGCGCCTATCGATGTCTTGTGGTTACGCATGCCGATGGAAGCAGGCGATCCGCCCGGCATGGGTGGACGATTGGATATAGGACAATTCTTCGTCATGCTGCATCGCGGGACTTACTGGCAATGCGCGTATGTGATTCCCAAAGGCGGGATTGAGGTAGTACATGCACGTGGACTGGATGCCTTCCGCACAGAGTTGAGCAAGATCGCCCCCATGTTTAGCAATCGGGTAGATACGCTGCAAAGTTGGGACGATATCAAGTTGTTGAGTGTCACCGTTGATAGGCTGGAACGCTGGTGGAAGCCAGGATTATTGTGCATAGGCGATGCTGCACACGCGATGTCGCCGATAGGTGGCATAGGCATCAATCTGGCGATTCAAGATGCGGTTGCAACGGCGAATATTCTGGCACGTTCTTTGGCAGATAAAAGCATCCGTGCGCAGTCCCTAACACCGTTGCTGGCACAAGTAGAAGCACGCCGCCTGTTCCCGACACGTGTCACGCAAGCACTGCAAGTCGCGATACAAAACCGCATACTGGTACCAGTAGTCAATCGCGCAGCAGATCGACCACTGACCATTCCATTCCCCTTGCGTATGCTGAATCGCTGGTCTTTACTACGCAGCATACCGGCATACATAGTCGGTATTGGCGTACGTCCAGAACATGTACATACACCAGCGATTCCTCTAGCTAAATAGAGAGCATTCAGCTCACGTAAAAGTTGCGATGCCGTTTATCCAATGGCATCGCATTTCATCATCGAATCAAACTTTCACGCGCAGCAGAACTGATGGCCACGACGGCAGGATGCGTCAATTGTCTTTCCACTGAAATCGCATAGAACTGTTCGGAAACTGCATTGGTGCGTCCAATCTCTGTCACGCCATATTGTTTTTTAATTTGATCGGCCACGGCGGATGGCGCGGCAAAAATACCTTTGCCAGCTTCACCAAATGCCTGCAATAAAGCACCGTCATCAAATTCGCCAATGATGCGCGGACGTACTTTTTCTTTTTCAAACCAGCGTATCAAACGCGGACGCACTGCGGCATCCTCGCCCGGCATGAGGAAAGGTGCGCCATCCAGACTTTTCGGGAAATCCTTCTTGTATTTTTTTGCCAGCTCATCGGTTGCAAAAAAAGTCATGCCGGATTCGCCCAGCAAATGGTTATAACCGCGCACATCGATATTTGCCGGCATAGGACTATCGGCAATCACAATATCCAGGCGATGTACGGCCAAATCGGCCAGCAGATTCGTCAGCTTGCCTTCGCGGCACACGATACGTAGCGATTCCGGCAACTCCATCGCCGGCTCCAGCAACAGATAGGCAATCGCCTTCGGCACGGCGTCAGCAACACCAACCCGGAATTGCAAAGGCCAACCGCCTGGACGGAAGCGCAGCACTTCCTGCAACTCTTCGCCCAGGGTAAAAATCTCATCCGCGTAACCCAGTACGACGCGCCCGGCATCGTTCAACTCCAGTCGCCGCCCAATGCGATTGAATAATTTATAACCCAGCACGTCTTCAAACAGACTGATCTGGCCGCTGATGGTTTGCGGCGTCAAATGCAGACGCTCACTGGCCTTGCCTATGCCACCGGATTTTGCGACCACCCAGAAGTAATGCAAATGCTTGTAATTTATTCCACTCATGAAACATCCCTCTTCTGTTTTTTCGAATGAAAAGTTGATTATATTCGAATTCTCAAGCAGTTAAAGAGCGGCTAGAGTGCACGGTATCGCTAGAAATAGCGAGCTAACCACGAGGATATCAACATGAAATGTCCGGCTTGCAATGAAATGCACCTGATCACATCTGATCGCCACGGAATTGAAATTGATTACTGCCCGAACTGCCGCGGTGTATGGCTGGATCGCGGCGAACTCGACAAGCTGATCGATAGATCCGCCAATGCCATGCCGCCAGAAGCACCACCGCCGCTGCCGCGTTATCGTGGCGAACGCAGCACTCCAGTGCGCACAACACAACACGGCTACAACAAAGAAGGCTACGGGCAAAAGAATAAAAAAGACCTGATCGGCGAATTATTCGATTTCTGAATAGTCTGTATGGATCGATGGCAACTTCGCCATCGATCTTTCTTTATCCTCGCAATATCCTCTTCATATCGCAGCACTACTCCGCTTAAATACATCTAAAAATCGTTATTTTGCATAGCTCTCATCAGGATGCAATGACCGCTCACACGCCTTAAATTTGAAAAATTTCCGCAGCAAGCTGCCAAGGAATGCTTTAAAGTAGCGAACGCCTGCCTTTGCACACGATCCTGCGCCTGCGCGCCTTCGTGCCTCCCCAAGCAAATGCACTCCTCACGCAGGCACCAGAACAGCAAACGAAAGAAAGAAATTCATGGATACAGCAAAAGCCGCACTGAAGCGTCTGCGCGATGGCAACAGCCGTTTCGTCGCAGATATCCGTAAAAATGCCTCGTCTCTCGCACGCCGCAGCGAAGTCGTCGATGGCCAGGAACCGTTCGCCATCATTCTCGGCTGCTCGGATTCTCGCGTACCGGCAGAACTGGTGTTCGATCAGGGGCTGGGTGATTTATTCGTGATCCGCGTCGCCGGCAACATCGTGGCGCCATCGCAGGTAGGTAGTGTGGAATTCGCTGCCGAACGATATCGCACCAAGCTGGTGGTCGTACTCGGCCATTCGCAATGTGGCGCCATCCTCGCAACACTGGAAGAACTCAAGCGTCCAAGTGAAAACCAGTCACGCAACCTGAAATCCATCGTTGACCGCATCCGTCCTTCCGTCGAAACCCTGATGGAAACCGACCTGAAACACGATCATGATGCGCTGGTCCATCAATCGGTACGCGCGAATATCCGCGCTTCGGTCAACCACTTGCGCCACGGTTCGGAATTGCTGGAAAACCTGATTCAAAACGAAGGTTTGCTAGTGGTCGGTGCCGAGTATTCACTGGAAACCGGTGAAGTGGAATTCTTCGACGGCATCCCTGCCGGCTTCTGACGTTCGCTACACTTCAATACGCGCAGGATCGCTGATGCCATCCTGCGAGCTGTCTATCAATATTCCAGACTGAGCGTGATCGAGCCATAGCTTTGCGGCTTGACCTGGCCACGGAATTCCTTGCTGCGCAAATATTGTGCGTAAGTGATTTTTCCACCTACCCACTGCCACGCAATACCCGCTGCGACATCCCCGACGAAATAGCGCTTCGACACGCTATGACTATCGGAGAAGGTATTCCCGTCCAGAAAAATATTGCGCGCCACGGCACGTGCATCCACTGAGACAAAAGCATGTATGCCGCCATCCGCTAATCGATGCGACACATTCATCGGCAATGGCGCATTGCTATCGCTGGCTGGACGTATCGGCGAAGTACCAAAATCGTTAGGCAAATAAGTACCTATACGCACTTCCATCCCGGTATTCAGATATGTCTTCACATTACCCAGGCTATAGCCGTAATGCGTAATCGCGTCGATCTTCGGCCCATTTGGCCTTGAGTAATTGAATATCTTGGTTTTTCTTTCCTTCACGAACTGAATGCCTAACTCATTGTTGAGTTGATTACTCCAGCCCTGAAAGCGATCGATGCCGCGTATGCGATGGATAAAGTCCTGTGACTGTTTTGCCAGTGATGCCGGCCCCACCATACCGATATCGATTTCGGTAACTTCCATATCCTTGTCATTGCGCGCGTTGTAGGCAAGTCCAAGGTAAAGCCAGCCGGCATACGGCCTGTCATTGACGATCAAATCGCTACGATACTTGTCGGTAGGCGTATAAATTTCCTGCCCGAAACTGACCACCATATTGCGCGTATCGAATACACCCGGCTGCACCATTTCTGAAATACGATTCAGCTGCCGCACCCATTTCGGCAGACAGGGATCGTGGATGTAATCTTCCAGATTGGCCGATACCCAGGAGAATTTCGCGCCGCTGGTGTAATTGTTGTCCGTCCCTGCGAACAAATCGTTTTCGTAATAAAAGTTATATACGTCAGGATATTTTTTCAAAGCCCGGACACCCGGCTTGGATGTACACACTTCGTCGACATCATTATCAGCAAAGGCAGCGCCAGATGAGATGGTGAGCAAGGCCATAGCGGCCAGATGAAGAAAACAGGTTCGGGACAAGCGATCTATATGCATTAATTAAGTGAGGTAGAAATGTTTACCGCGTACTGGCGGGAACGCAAATCGAATAGTATTGTCAATCTGTACCGGCTAAACAGTTAAACAAAGACTACTTGCCGCTATCGTCGGCGTCAAGACACGCAACGTCTAGCAAAGTAATTGAATATTGTAGCTACGCACCTTCAGCCGATTCATCCCATGCTTTTTTCAGGACAATAAAATGAAATCATTCCGCTCAGTGCTCACCCTGCTCGCGCTATCCATGCTCGTAACTGCCTGCGCACAATTCAAATCGGAGAAGACCGTGCCGCTTTCCGGCCGCGTCAGTGGCAGCGTTATTTATAAAGAGCGTATTGCCTTGCCACCGGATGCCAAAATCGTTGTGACGCTGGAAGATGTCAGCTTTGCCGATAAGAGCAGCACATTTATTGCGCAACAAACCCTGCGTCCAACGGGACAAGTGCCTATCCCTTTTGATTTGCGCTATATTCCGTCGGCCATCGACCTACGTCATCGCTATGTCGTGCGCGCTGTCATCCTGGATAATCAGGATGCACTCATGTGGACATCGACAGAATCCTATCCCGTCTTGTTCAATGAACCGGAAAAACCACTCACCATCATGCTGCAACGCGTAGCTGAGACGGTGACACCAAAGAGCAATGCCGTTGCCGCATTCAAATGTGATGACCTTGAATTTATTGCCAAATTCCCGAATACGGACAAGGTAGAAATCCTGCTGGCAGGACGCACACTGGCGCTGCCACACGTGATCTCCGGCTCCGGTGCGCGCTACTCCGATGGTTCCACTACGTTCTGGGGTAAAGGTAATGAAGCTTTGTTTGAAATGAACGGCATCAGCTACAAAGGTTGCAAAACCGATCCACTGCAACAACCCGCTCCAGGCAAGTAAGCAAACTATCCGATCAAACGCGCTGCCAGACCAAGAGTCGATTATTGGCTGGCATCACATGATCAGCATGTAGTTCCAAGCCCTGCTCTTTCGCCAACGAGATGATCGCTTCGCTATCCCGGATACCCATGTGCGGTGTCTGCGCACGCAACGTGGCATCGAATTGCGCATTACCCTGACTGGTGAATTGCCCGTTGTAATTGAACGGACCGTAGACGCACATTTTGCCGCCTGACTTCAATCTCTGCGCCGCACCGACGAACATCGCTTCAACCTGATGCCAGGCCATGATGTGACAGGTATTCGCCGTGAAGACAGCATCAAATAATTCTGTCGGCCATTCCGGCTTCTCCATATCCAAGACCAAAGGCGACAGCACATTCGGCAACTGCGCTTCCTGCATCCACGCATTGATACTCGGATGGTTCTGCGCCAGATCGCTGGTTTGCCATATCAAATGCGGCAGATGCGCAGCGAAAAAAACCGCGTGTTGCCCGGTGCCGCTACCGATTTCAAGTACGCGCGTGCAATCACTCAACTCCTCTTGCAAGACAACAAGGATGGGATCGCGATTACGTTCGCTGGCGCTGGAAAATTGCTTAGTCATGATGAATAATTCTTAGATGGGTGACAGGCTGTATCGTATGCCGATGAAGTCACGATACAGATAAGGATACGCTCCACAGGCCTGCGCGTTGCAAACAGAAGCTACGTTTCTCGGCAGCACTCAAACGCTTCATTGCATATTCTGCTTTTGATGCAGTGGAACGATCCGGATACTCAACGATGGCCAGCAAACGTCGCGGTGGATGTGAGCGCGTGTAGCGCGCTCCCTTGCCCTTTGCATGTGCGCCATAACGCGCAGCGACATCGACCGCAATACCGGTATAGATGCTGCCGTTCTTGCATTCGAGTAGATAAAGAAACCATGTCATGGGTCGATAGTATAAAGAGCTTTCGCCTCGGGCTCTTCATCTAACCATTGCGAAAGTTTCGTTATACTGCAACGACACTATCCTGCCCATGTACGCTATATGAAAACCATCAGCCATACACTGCGCTTATATGTGACAGCTTTGCTGATCTGCATGGCAGGCAGTTATGCACACGCCGCAGAACCTGTATTGGAACTGGTATTCAGCAATCAACATCAAAAGCTGGCGCGTGCCGACTTACTCAAACATCCCGCTTTACGCACCATCACGATTCCCGCTGATGTCTCCTACAAACGGCCTATGGAATATCGTGCACTGCCCTTGCTATCGATATTGCGAGATGTGAGCAAGGTAGAGACGGTGCAATTCAAGGCGGAGGATGGCTTTGTCGCCAACATCCCAACTCAACTATTAACAGGTGCAGCAGAACCATGGCTGGCGATTGAACCGGTCAACGCACCGTGGCCGACATTGAAGTCGGGTGGCCGCAGCGCCGGTCCTTTTTATCTGGTCTGGTTAAAGCCGGAGAAAAGCGGCATCACGCAAGAGCAATGGCCGTATCAAATTGCGCAGATCAGCGAAGTCACACCACTACAAACCCGTTATCCGCAAATCCTGCCGAACTCATCCACCGACAGTGCTGAATACCGTGGCATGCACATCTACACCGTACATTGCGCAAGCTGCCATCAAATCAATGGCGGCGGCGATGCGGCTATCGGGCCGGATTTGAATAAACCCTTCAATCCAACCGAATATTTTCAGTCTGCGTTTTTACGTCTATACATACGCGATCCAGCAGCAGTCCGA